>NZ_JBOHGA010000031.1:0-42552 GCF_050699915.1 Actinophytocola sp. | reverse complement strand
CGGCAGCACCGGCAACGGCAGCGGCGGCGCGGCCGGCGACGGCGCCGACGAGCCCGGCAGCGGCACCAGCGGCGTGCTCGCGTTCCGCAGGTTCTCCAACAGAATGGACAGGTCCAGGTCGAACTTCACGTCCACGTTGACGTAGTCGCCCTTGACCGCGTTGAGGAAGTAGTCGGTGAACGGGTAGGTCACCAGGAACTGCAGCGAGTTCGGCAGGTCGGCGCCCGCGTCGGCCAGCTTGTTCAGGATCGGGCGCAGCAGCTGGAGGTCCGCGACGATGTCGTCCCGGCTGCGGTTCACCGTGTCGACCGCGACCGTCGACAGTCGCTCGAGCGCGCCCAGCATCGTGACCAGCGAGTTGCGCTGCTCGTTCACCACCTTCAGGCCGGGCCCGAGCTCATCGAGCGCGAGCGCGATGTCGTCGGTCTGTTTCGCCAGGTTCGACGACAGCCGGTCGAGCGCGTCGATGGCCCGGACGATGTTGCCCTTCTCCGCGTCGAGCGTGCCGACCACTGTGTCGATATTGGACAGTGCGGCCCGGATCTCCGGCTCGTTGCCGGACAGCGCGGCGTTCACCTCGGTCACGATCGTCCGCAGCTGGCCGACCCCGCCGCCGTTGAGCAGCAGCGACAGCGCGCCCAGCACCTCCTCGATCTCCGGGTTGCGGCCCGTCCGCGCGAGCGGGATGACCGCGCCGTCCCGCAGCTCGCCGGCAGGAGCCTTACCAGAGGACAGCTCGACGAACTTCTCGCCCAGCAGCGAGGACTGCCGCAGCTCCGCCCCCGCGTTCGCCGGCAGTCGCACGTCGCCGTTGACCAGCATCGTGACCACGGCCGTCCGGTTGTCCCGGGCCAGCTCGATCCGCTCGACCCGGCCCACGGCGACGTCGTTGACCTTTACACCCGCCTGCGGCACCAGGTCCAGCACGTCGCCGAAGTGCGCCACCACCCGGTACGGGTGCTCGCCGAGGTCCGCACCGCCGGGCAGCGGCAGCTGGTACACCCCGGAGAAGCCGCCCGAACCGCAGCCGGTCAGCAGCAAGATCGACAGCAGGACGCCGAGCCTTCTCATCGCGCACCGCCGCGGAACGGGCCGGCCAGGCCGACCAACGGAACCGGCAGCGGCGGCAGCTTGCCCTGCTGCAGCGCGGCCAGCGCCTCCGCGGCCGACGGCAGGTTCAGCGTCCCGTCGAGGTACGGGGCGAGCTGCTTGCACAGATCGGTCAGCGTCTTCGGCAGCTGCTTGGGCGTGCCGGCCTCGATCGTGCGGCACAGCATCAGCACCGGCGGGTAGGTCAGCTCGTTGAGGTTGCCGCGGATCGCGAACGACGCGGACGCGGCGTCGTAGGTGGACAGGAAGTTCGACATCGCGAGCGGCGCCACATCAAGGATCTCCGCCACCGCCGCCCGCTGGTCGACCAGCGCCTGCGTGACGCCGGTCAGGTTGTCCACATTGGAGCTGATCTTGTCCTTGTGCTGCCCGATGAACCCCTTGACCCGGCCGAGCGAGGTGCCGAGCGACGACAGCGCGGTGCCCAGCTCGTCGCGGTCGTCGGCCAGGTAGCCGGCTACGCCGGCCAGCCGGTCGTTGAACGCCCGGACCTGCGCGTCGCTGTCGGCGAGCGCCTTCGTGAACCGGGACAGGTTGTCGACCGTGGCGAACAGGTCGCCCCGCGAGTCGGCGAGCGCGGCCGTCGCGTCGGACAGCGAGCGGATCGTCTCGCCGAACAGCTCGCCGTTGCCGGACAGGTTCGCCGCCGCCGTGTCGAGCACGTCCGACAGGGCGCCGTCGGCGTTCGCGCCGTTCGGGCCCAGCGCGGTCGCGAGCTCGTTCACGCTCCGCGTGAGGTCGTCGATCTCGACCGGGGTGTCCGTGCGCGCCAAGGGAATCGTCGTCCCGTCGCGCATCAGCGGACCGCCGTCGTAGGCCGGGGTGAGCTGCACGTACCGGTCGCTGACCAGCGACGGCGCGACCACGACCGCGCTCGCGTCCGCCGGGATCTCGATGCCCTCGTCGACGGTCATGGCCACCCGCACCCGGTCGCCGCGCGGCTCGACCTCGGTGATGCGGCCGACGCCGATCCCGAGCACCTTCACCTCGGAGCCCGGGTACACGCCGACGGCCCGGTCGAAGTGCGCGGTGAGGCGCGTGCCGGGGCTGGTGGTGCCGACCCACCACAGCGCGCCGGCGACGAGCAGGCCCAGCACGCAGGCGAGGGTCGCGAACGTCGCGGCGTCGCGGCCGGCCTTCGTCCGGTACGTCACCGGCCACCCCCCTGGTAGGCGAGGGGAGTCGAGCAGCCCTCCGGGTTGATGTCGAGCACGCCCACCTTGGTCGGCGGTGGCAGCAGCCCGCAGATGTAGCCCTCGAACCAGCGGCCGTTGCCGATCACGTTGTTGAACATCCGCACGTACGGCGCGAGGGACTGCAGGCTCGCACCGAGGTTGTCCTGGTTGCGCCGCAGGATCGTGGTGACGCGGTCGAGGTCGTCCAGCGCCGGCTTCAGCTGCCGCTGGTTGTCCTCGACCAGCCCGGACAGCTCACCGGCGAGCGCGGTGGTGCCGGACAGCAGCGTGGACACCGCCTCGCGGCGCGCGCTCAGCTCGCCGAGCAGCAGGCTCGCGTCGGCGAACAGCTTCTGCAGCTGCGTGTCCCGATCGGCCACCGTCTTCGACACGTCCGCGGCGTTGGACAGCAGGGTCTTGAGCTGCTCGTCGCGTGTGGACAGTGTCTGCGACAGCCGGGTCAGGCCGGTGAGGGTGGTGCGCAGGTGCTTCGGGCTGTTCGCGAACGTGTCGGAGATGACCGCGAAGCTCTCGGCCAGCTGGTCGGTGTCGATCTCGGTGACCGTGTCGGAGAGCTTGCCGATCGCCGGCACGATGTCGAACGGGGTGCGGGTGCGGTCGAGCGGGATCGTCTCGTTGGGACGCTGCGGCGAGCGGCCGGCCGAGGTCAGCGCGAGGTACTTGTCGCCGAGCAGCGTCTTGATCTCGATGGACACCGTGCTCTGGTCGCCAAGACTGACCTCGTCCACCCGGAAGTCGACGACGACCTTGTTGCGCGCCAGCTCCACGCCGCGCACGTCACCGACCTTCACACCGGCCAGCCGAACCTCGTTGCCCGGCCGCAGCCCGGCCGACTCGCTGAACTCCGCGGTGTAGGTGGTGCCGCCGCCGCCGATGATCGGCAGGTCGTCGGCGTTGAACGCGACCAGCAGCGCCAGCGCGATCAGCACCAGCGTCACCGCGCCGACGCTGGCCTGGTCCCGCTCGCGCAGTGTCTTCTTGAGATGGGGCTTCACGGCCCGCACCTGTCCACCATCGGCGTGCCGGCCAGCGGCAGCGCGGGGATGTCCACGACGATCCCGAGGTCGGACACGCCGATCCGGCCGGACGCGCTGCACAGGTAGTAGTTGAACCAGCCGCCGTAGCTGGACACCCGGTTGATCGTGCGGATCTTGTGCGGCAGCCCGGCGAGGAACTTGTCGACCGTGTCGCCGTGGTCGGCCAGGGTCGAGGAGAGCCGGCCGAGCGCGGCGATGTCGCCCTTGAGCGCCGGCCGCACCTCGCCGAGCAGGCCGGCGGTGGTCTCGGTCAGCTCGCCCAGCGCGCCGATCGCGTCGCCGATCGGCTCGCGCTGCTCGGCGAGGCCGGTGGCCAGCAGCTGCAGCTGGTCGATCAGCCCGGACACCTCGGCGGTGCGGTCGTTCACCGTGGTCAGCACGGTGTTCAGGTTGTCGATCACCTGGCCGATCACCTGGTCCTTGCCGGCGATGGCGTTCGACAGCGACGCGGTGTGCGCGAGGACGCTGTCGATCGTGCCGCCCTCGCCCTGCAGCACCTGGATCAGCTCGCCGGCGAGCTTGTTGACCTGTTTTGGGTCCAGCGCCTCGAACAGCGGCTTGAACCCGTTGAACAGCACGGTGAGGTTGAGCGCGGGTCGGGTGCGCGCGGGCGGGATCACGTCGCCGGGGCGCAGGATCGCGTTCGGGTCGCCGCCAGTTCCGTAGCCACCGCCGAGGCCGAGCGAGACGTACCGCTGGCCGATCAGGTTGCGGTACTTGATGGTCGCGGTCACCGACCGGGGCAGCCGGCGGGACTCCTCGACGTCGAAGCGGACGTCCGCGTACTTGTTGTCGTACACCGAGATCTCGCTCACCTCGCCGATGCGCACGCCCGACATGCGGATGTCGTCGCCGACGTTCAGGCCGGTGGCGTCGGTGAAGCGGGCCGCGTAGCCGGACGTCTCGCCGAGCGTGGTGTTGGCGATCGTGAGGCCCAGCAGCGCGGTCAGCGTCACGGTGACCGAGGCGAACACCAGCATCTTCAACAGCGGAGCCACGAAGTTCCTCATCGGACAGTCACCTCCGCCCCGCGGTACAGCGGGCCGACCAGCAGCGAGCTCCACGCCGGCACCTGGCTCGGCGGCACGCCCAAGCCCGGGGCGAGCAGCACGGCGAGCAGGTCCCGCTCGGCCGGCGAGTTCGGCAGCGCCGGCGCGGTGGCCTGTTGTGGGGCGGTCGGCTGGAAGTCCTCGGGTGTCTCGTTGTTCGGCGGCGGCGGCTTCGACGAACCGTCCTGGATCGGGCCGCCGGGCGGGTACTGCGGGAAGCGGGCCGGCGGGTGCGCGACCGGGTAGCAGCGCGGCCCGCGCTTGTCCTCGTAGCGCGGGGTGTCCACGCCGGGCAGGTACTTGCCGCGGCTCGACGTGATCTCGATGGTCACCCGGGTGACGTTCGGGTGCGCCGAGCCCTTGCCGAACGCGGCGTCCGCGGACGGGATCGAGTCGACCAGCTGATCGAGCAGGCAGGGGTACTCCGGCGCGTACTTCGCCAGCACGTCCAGTGTGGACCGTGAGGTGGCGGCCAGGCCGATGAGGTTGTTCTTGTTGACCGCGAGGAAGTTGCGCAGATCGACCGCCGCGGTGGTCAGCTCGGCGTACAGCGCGTCCAGTGTGGACCGCTGAGCCACGACCGTCCGCGTCGTCGTGGTGAGGTCCGACAGCGCGGTGACGAGGTCCGGGCCGGCGTCGGCGTAGAGGTCGGCCACCTCGGCGAGCCGGCGGATGTCGGCCCGGACGTCCGGCAGCGACGGCTCCAGCCGCTCCAGGTACGCGCCGAGGTCGACGAGCGTGTCGCCGAACTGCTCGCCGCGGCCGGCGAGCGCGGTGGACATCGCGTTCAGCGTGCTCGCGAGCTTCTCCGGCTGCACCGCCTGCAGCACCGGCATCAGGTTGTCCAGCACCTGCTCGATCTCGACCGCGGTCGAGGTGCGGTCCTGCCCGATCACCGCGTCCGCCGCGATCGGCCCGGCCGGGCGCTTCGGGGCCTGCAGCGCCACGTAGCGCTCGCCGAACAGGGTCTTCGGCAGCAGCCGGGCGGACACGTTCGCCGGCACGCGCTCGACATGGTCCGGGTCGAGCGCGAGGTCCAGCACCGCCGCATCGCCCTCGGGCCGCACACCGCGGACCTCGCCCACGATCAGCCCGCGCAGCTTCACGTCCGCGCCCACGCGCAGCTGGTTGCCGACGTGGTCGGTCTCCAGCCGCACCGGCACGACGTCGACGAACGTCTTGCGGTAGAAGGCGACCGACAGCGCCACCAGCAACGCGGCGATCACGAGGAACACCAGCCCGTAGAGCTGGTACCGCAGCCGCGCGCTCATCCGGCGATCCGCACGGTCGTAGTGGCGCCCCAGATCGCCAGGCTGAGGAAGAAGTCCAGCAGCATCTGCAGCACGATCGCGGCCCGCACCGCGCGACCGACGGCCACGCCGACGCCGGCCGGTCCGCCGGTCGCGGTGTAGCCGTAGTAGCAGTGCACCATGATCACGACGATGCTGAACACGATCACCTTGAGGAACGACCACAGCACGTCCTCCGGTGGGAGGAACAGGTGGAAGTAGTGGTCGTAGGTGCCGGCCGACTGGCCGTAGAACCAGACCGTGATCTGCCGCGAGGCCGCGTACGAACACAGCAGCCCGACCAGGTACAGCGGGATCACCGCGGCCACGGCGGCCAGCACCCGGGTGGTCACCAGGTACGGCAGGCTGGGCACGGCCATCACCTCGAGCGCGTCGATCTCCTCGGAGATCCGCATGGCGCCCAGCTGCGCGGTGAACCCACAGCCGACGGTGGCCGAAAGCGCGAGGCCGGCGGCGAGCGGCGCCACCTCGCGGGTGTCGAAGTACGCGGCGATGAACCCGGTCAGCGCCGACGTGCCGAGCTGGTTGAGCGCGGAGTAGCCCTGCAGCCCGACGATCAGGCCGGTGAACACGGTCATCCCGATCATCACGCCGAGCGTGCCGCCGATGACCGCGAGCGCGCCGGAGCCGAAGAACACGTCGGACAGCAGCCGCAGTGTCTCCTTGGGATAGTGCACGAGCGTGCGCGGTATCGACGCGACCACGCGGACGTAGAACGCCAGCTGCTCGCCGAGCGTGGCGAGCGTGTTGCCCGGCTTGGCGGCCACCGCGCTCGCCCGCGCGGCGGCCGTGCCGCGCGGTGGGACGTCGGTGTCCGTAGTAGTCACTACATGCCCTTCGGCGGGACGATCTGCAGGTAGATCCCGGTGATGACCACGTTGATGAGGAACAGCAACAGGAAGGTGATCACCACGGTCTGGTTGACCGCGTCGCCGACGCCCTTCGGCCCGCGACCGGGGTTCAGCCCGCGATACGCGGCGACGATGCCCGCGACGAACCCGTAGATCACCGCCTTGATCTCGCTCACCCACAGGTCCGGCAGCTGCGCCAGCGCGTTGAACGAGGCCAGGTAGGCACCCGGGGTGCCGCCCTGCAGCACGACGTTGAAGTAGTAGCCGCCAGCCACGCCGACCACGCTGACCAGCCCGTTCAGCAGCACGGCCACCACGATCACGGCGAGCACCCGCGGCACGATGAGCCGTTGCACCGGGGACACGCCGAGCACCTCGAGCGCGTCGATCTCCTCGCGGATCGTCCGCGAGCCGATGTCCGCGCACATCGCCGACCCGCCGGCGCCGGCGACCAGCAGCGCGGTGATCAGCGGGCTGGCCTGTTGGACGATCGCCAGCGCGCTTGCCGCGCCGGTGAACGACTGCGCGCCGATCTGCTGGGTCAGCGAGCCGAGCTGCAGCGCGATGACCGCGCCGAACGGGATGGACACGAGCGCGGTCGGCAGGATCGTCACGCTCGCGAAGAACCAGCACTGCTGGACCAGCTCGCGCCACTGGAACGGCCGGCGCGGGGTGTAGCGCAGCACGTCCCAGCCGAGTGTGGCCATCCGACCGACCTGGGCGAGCCCGCGCACGGGCGCCGATCCAGCACCGGTGCTCACGACATTCCCTCGCAGGCTCGGTAATGCCGCTCGCGGTCGCCCTGTGTCACGATTCGCTCGCAAGCTCGCTCATGAAGCATCACCCGACGTCTCTCGCCCTGCGTACACAACGACCCAAGCCCGGCACGGTTACCCGAAGCTCGACAGCGAGTGCGCCGCCGTCACGCCGCCGTCCGCGACGAACTCCGAGCCCGTGCAGTAGGAGCTCTCGTCGCTCGCCAGGAACACCACCAGCTCGGCGATCTCCGCCGCCCGGCCGACCCGGCGCATCGGCACCCGCTTGGCCACGTACGACAGGTCCACCGGCTGCCCGCCGAGCGCGGTGGGCAGCAGCCCGGTGTCGACCACGCCCGGATGCACCGAGTTGACCCGCACGTTCCTTCCCGCCAGCTCCAGTGCGGCGACCTTCGTCATCCCGCGGATCGCGAACTTGCTCGCCGTGTACGCGGTCAGCAGCGGCGCCGCGGCCAGTCCCTCCACCGAGGACACGTTGATGATCGACCCGCCGCCCGCCTCGACCATCCCGGGCACGACCGCGCGCATGCCGAGGAACGTGCCGATCTGGTTGATTCGGATGACGCGCTCGTAGTCGGCGAGCTTCGTCTCGTGCAGCGGGGCGAAGTGCAGCACGCCCGCGTTGTTCACCAGCACGGTGACCGGGCCGTGGGCGGCCATCGCCGCGGCCCAGTCGTCCTCTTCGGACACGTCGAGGTGGACGTACCGCGCGTCCAGCTCGTCGGCCAGGGCCTTGCCCGCGTCGTCGTCGACGTCGGCGAGCACGACCCGCGCGTCCTCGGCGACGAACCGCCGAGCGGCGGCCGCGCCCTGTCCGTTGGCGGCCCCGGTGATCAGTGCCACCTTCCCCGACAACCTGCCCATCACATCATCTCGTCGGTGAGCGGCATCAGGACCGTCTTCAGCTCGGTGTACGCCTCGAACGCGCTCTGCCCGCCCTCGCGGCCCAGCCCCGACTGCTTGAACCCGCCGAAGGGCAAGTGTGGCTCGATCTGGAACCCGTTGATCCCGACCGTGCCCGCGCGCAGCCGACGGGCCAGCCGGAACGCTCGCCGACCGTCCGCTGTGTACAGTCCGGCGCCGAGACCGTAGTCGGTGTCGTTGGCCAGCCGGACGGCCTCGTCCTCCTCGGTGAACGGCACCACGGCGAGCACCGGACCGAAGATCTCCTCGCGGGCGATCTCCATGCCGTTGTCGACGTCGGCGAAGATCGTCGGCCGGACGAAGTTGCCGGCCGCCAGGTCGCCGCCGGCCCGCTCGCCGCCGCAGACCAGCCGCGCGCCGGCCTCCTGGCCGCGCTCGATGAATCCGAGCACCCGGTCCAGCTGCCGGGTGTTGATCAGCGGACTGGACATCGTCGCCGGCTCGAACGGGTCGCCGTAGCTGACCGCGCCGGCCATCATCTCGGCGGCGGCGAGGAACTGGTCGTAGACGTCCTGGTGCACGAGCGCGCGGGTGTGCGCCACGCAGGCCTGGCCGGACAGTCCCATGGTGACGGTGCCCATCGTCGTCATCGCGGCCATGCCGACGTCCGGCGCGTCCGGGAACACCAGCGTCGGACTCTTCCCGCCCAGCTCCAGCGACACCCGCTTGAGCGTGCCCGCCGACGCCTCGACGATCCGCTTGCCGACCGCGCGGCTGCCGGTGAAGCTGACCTTGTCGACCAGCGGGTGGGTGATCAGCGCCTCGCCGGTCGGCGAGCCCGGCCCGGTCACCACGTTGACCACGCCGTCCGGCAGCCCGGCCTCAGTGAGCAGCTCGACCATCCGCAGCACGGTGAACGACGCGAACTCCGACGGCTTGAGCACGACCGTGCAACCGGCCGCGAGGGCCGGCGCGAGCTTCTGCGCGAAGAGCAGTAACGGCGCGTTCCACGGCAGGATCGCCGCCACCACGCCGATCGGCTCGCGGAACGTCATCGCCAGGTGGTCGCCGCCCTGGTAAGGCGGCAGCGTCTGGCCGCCGACCTTGTCCACCCAGCCGGCGTGGTGGTCGAACACGTCGGCCGCGGCCTCGACGCCGGTGGCGTAGATGTTCGCGCTGAACGACAGTGGCACGCCGTTGTCCAGCGCCTGGCGGCCGCGCAGCTCCTCGGCGTGCTCTCGCAGCAGGTTCGCGTACCGGTGCAGCAGTTGGATGCGGGTGGTGGCACGGGAGTTCGGCCAGCTTCCTTCGTCGAAGGCGCGCCGGGCGGCCCGAACCGCGTCGTCCACATCGGACTCGGTGGCGACCGGGAACTCGCCGATCGACTCGCCGGTGGCCGGGTGCCGGTGGGTCCACGTGGCGCCGTCCGCGGCGGCGCGCCACTTGCCGTCGACGAGCAGCTGCCCGTTGGTCAGGCCAACCTCGTCGCGATGTGCGAGCAGACTCAGCGTCATCGTTCCTCCTTGCGCGACATCACGTATCCGCCGACCACGTCGTCCAGCTCCTGAAGTGTCCACGAAGGACGGTCGAACCGCCGCTCGACCGTGGGCGGCGCGAGCAGCGCGACCATTCCGCCGTGGACCACGAACACCTGACCGTTGACCCCGGCCGCGGCCGGGGCGGCGAGGTAGGTGACCAGCGGGGTGACGTGCTCGGGCGACAGCGGGTCCGCACCGGCCGGCGCCTCGCCGAACACGTCGGCGGTCATCGCGGTGCGGGCGCGTGGGCAGATCGCGTTGGCCCGCACGCCGTAGCGCTCGAGGCCACGGGCCGTGGACAGAGTGAGCGCCACGATGCCGGCCTTCGCCGCGGCGTAGTTCGGCTGCCCCGGCGGGCCGAGCAGGAACGCCTCCGAAGACGTGTTCACCACCCGCCCGTACGTCGTGCCGGCTCCGTCGTCCCCGCCGGCCTTCGCCAGCGCCCGCCAGTACGCGGCCGCGTCCCGGGAGAGCAGGAAGTGGCCGCGCAGGTGTACCCGCACGACCGTGTCCCACTCCTCGTCGGACATCGAGAACAGCATCCGGTCGCGCAGCACGCCCGCGTTGTTCACCACCACGTGCAGCCCGCCGAGCCGCTCGGCCGCCGCCACCAGCTCGCGCGCGGTGGCGGACTCGCTCACGTCGCCCTCGACGAGCACCGCCTTGCCGCCGAGTCCCACGATCTCGTCGACCGTGTCCCCGCCCGCGCCGGCGGGCATGTCGTTGACCACCACGTCCGCGCCGGCCCGGGCCAGCGCGAGCGCCTCCGCACGGCCGAGCCCGGCACCGGCGCCGGTGACGATCGCGACCTTGCCGTCGAGGCGGAGCGGGTCCATGCGCCTCAGCCGAACGTGACGATCTGCCGGATGAGGCTGCCGCCGCCGCGCAGCGCCTGCAGCCCGTCGTTGATCTCGTCCAGCGTGATCCGCCGGCTGATCATGCCGTCGAGGTCGAGCCGGCCGGCCCGCCACAGCGACAGCAGCCGTGGGTAGTCCCGCTGCACGTCCGCGCCGCCGTAGAAGGAGCCGAGCAGCCGCTTGTCGTGCAGGAACAGCTCCTGCGCGGAGAACTGCACCATCGCGTCGCCCCGGCCCGCCCCGACCACCACGACCGTGCCGCCGCGCCGGGCGTTGTCCCACGCGGAGCGGATCGTGCCGGGCAGACCGACCACGTCGAACGCGTAGTCCCAGCCCTGGCTCTCGGTGAGCGCCCCGTGCGTCTCCGCCAGCTGGTCGGGCGTGATCGCGTGCGTGGCACCGAAGTGCTTGGCCGTCTCGTGCTTGTCCACGACCGGGTCGACCGCGACGATCTGGGCCGCGCCGGCCAGCCGGGCGCCCTGGATCGCCGAGATGCCCACGCCGCCGCAGCCGATGATCAGCACCGTCGAGCCGGGCGCGACGCGAGCGGTGTTGACCACCGCGCCGACCCCGGTCATCACCCCGCAGGCGACGAGCGCGCCGACCTCGAACGGCACGTCCGCGTCGATCTTCACCGCACCGTCGGCCGGCACGACGAGCTCCTCGGCGAACGTCCCGGTGCCCGCGTAGCCGAAGACGGGGGTGTCGCCGATGAGGAAGCGCGGGTTCATGAACGCCGCGATCGTGTGGATCGCGCACAGGTGCGGCCGGCCGCCGCGGCAGTTCACGCAGGTCCCGCACGGCGGCACGAACGTCAACGCCACGTGGTCGCCGACGGCCAGCGTGTCGACCCGCTCGCCGACCTCGAGGACCTCGCCGGCGCCCTCGTGGCCGATGATCCCCGGCGCGAGCGCGGGCAGCGTGCCGTCCATCGCGGACAGGTCGCTGTGGCACACGCCGGTGGCCCGGACGCGGATGCGGACCTCCTTGGGCCCGACGTCGGTGGTGCGTACGTCGTCGCGCAGTTCGAGCTTCGTGTCCCCGACCTGGTTCAGTACGGCGGCCCTCATCCGCAGACCTCCTCGTTTTCCGGGGACTCTAGTACATTCTTAGAACGTGTTCTAGTCACCAGGAGGGTGGATGCGCATCGCCTACACGCCCGAGCAGGAGCGGCTGCGGCTGGAGCTGCGGAGGTACTTCGCCGACCTGATGACCCCAGACCGGCGCGAGGCGCTGACGGCCGGTGGCGACTACGGCTCGGGCGAGGTCTACAAGGAGGTCGTGCGCCAGATGGGCACGGACGGCTGGCTCGCGCTCGGCTGGCCGCGCGAGTACGGCGGGCGGGCCGGGTCGATGCTCGACCAGTTGATCTTCACCGACGAGGCGTCCGTCGCCGGCGCCCCGGTGCCGTTCCTGACGATCAACACGGTCGGCCCGACGATCATGAAGTTCGGCACGGAAAACCAGAAGCGGTTCTACCTGCCGCGGATCGCCGCCGGCGAGCTCCACTTCTCGATCGGCTACTCCGAGCCGGAGGCCGGCACCGACCTCGCGTCGCTGCGCACCCGGGCCGTCCGCGACGGAGACGACTATGTGATCAACGGCCAGAAGATGTGGACCAGCCTGATCTCCTACGCCGACTACGTGTGGCTCGCGTGCCGCACCGACCCCGACGCGCGCAAGCACAAGGGCCTGTCGATCATCGTCGTGCCGACCGACGCGCCGGGCTTCTCCTGGACGCCCGTGCACACCATGTCCGGCCCGACGACGAGCGCGACCTACTACTCCGACGTGCGGGTGCCCGTGGCGAACCTCGTCGGCGAGGAGAACCAGGGCTGGCCGCTGATCACCAACCAGCTCAACCACGAGCGGGTCGCGCTGACCTCCGCCGCGCCGATCCGCCAGGCGCTCGCCGAGGTGCGCGAGTGGGCGCAGGCGACCAAGCTGCCGGACGGCCGGCGGGTGATCGACCAGGAGTGGGTGCAGGTGCACCTCGCCCGGGTGCACGCCAAGGTCGAGTTCCTCAAGCTGGTCAACTGGAAGATCGCCTGGGGGGTCGAGCGCGGGCTGAGCCCGGCGGACGCGTCGGCGACGAAGGTGTTCGGCACCGAGTTCGCCACCGAGGCGTACCGGCTGCTGATGGAGGTACTCGGGCCGCAGGCCTACGTGCGGGCCGGCTCGCCCGGGGCGCTGCTGCGCGGGCGGGTGGAGCGGATGCACCGCGCGGCGCTGATCCTCACCTTCGGCGGCGGCACCAACGAGGTGCAGCGAGACATCGTGGCGGCGGTCGGCCTCGGCCTGCCCGTCGCGAAGCGCTCATGAGCGAGAGGAAGACGGCGAGTAGCGGCGGAGCGAAGCGAATCATGTAACAGTTAAGGGGCTGCCATGGACTTCTCGCACGACGAGGCCGACCGCGAGCTCGCGGCGCTGGCTCGGACGATCCTGACCGACCACACGTCGCCGGCGCGGCTGGCCGAGGTGGCGGCCGGCGGCGACCGGTTCGACCGTCCACTGTGGAGTGAGCTGGCCAAGGCAGGCGTGCTGTCGGCCGCGCTCCCGGAGCCGGTCGGGGGCGGCGGGCTCGGCCTGCTGGCCCAGTGCGGCGTGCTGGTAGAGGTCGGCGCCACGGTCGCGCCGGTGCCGTACCTGCCGTCGATCGTGGCCGGCGCGGCGGCGATCGCCGAGTTCGGCACGGGCGAGCAGCGCGCGGCGTGGGCCGTGCCGGCGGCCGCGGGCGAGCTGGTGCTGACCGCCGCCCTCGCCGAGGAGGTCGGCGATGACCCGGCGTCACCGGTCACAGTGGCCGAACGTAACGGTGCACGTGCATCTGCGCTTGAATCGGCAAGGTGGCGGCTGCACGGCACGAAGGTCGCGGTGCCGGCCGGGCCGGTCGCGGACCTTTTTCTCGTCCCAGCGGACACGGCCGACGGCACCACTGTGTTCCTTGTCACCCCGAGGGATTTCGGGGTCTCGGTGCGCCGGCAGGAGGTCGTCGACGGCGACGCCGAGGCGGTGCTCGAGCTGGACCACGTCGAGCTCGGCGCGGACCGCGTACTGGGTGAGCCGGGCGCCGGCAGGCACGTCGTCGAGTGGCTCGCGGCGCGCCTGACGGTCGGGCTCTGTGCCCACCAGCTGGGCGTTGTCCAGGCAGCCCTGCGAATGACCGCCGAATATGCAACTCGCAGAGTGCAATTCGATCGTCCAATCGCGACCTTTCAGGCGGTGGGACAACGCCTCGCGGACTGCTACGTCGATGTCGAGGCGATCCGGTTGACCTTGTGGCAGGCGGCCTGGCGACTTTCTGAAAACCTCGCCTCCAGCACGGAGATCGCCACCGCCAAGTACTGGGCGGCCGATGGCGGACACCGCGTCGCACACGCCGCGGTCCACGTTCATGGCGGTTTGGGTATTGACGCGGACTACCCACTGCATCGATATTTTGTGGCCGCGAAACGAAATGAGTTCAGCCTCGGCGGTGCCACGACTCACCTGCGTCGCATCGGCGCCGCCCTGGCCGCGGAACCCGCGTAGGACACAGTCGGTTACGGAGGTTCGCATGACCGCGCCAGGGGAGCAGCTCCCCACAGTGACCGAGCTGCTGCTGGCGCGGGTCGACGACACCAACACCGGGCTGGTCTTCGAGGACGCCCGGTGGAGCTGGGCCGAGCACGTCCAGGAGTGCGCCGACCGGGCCGCGCTGCTGCGCTCGCTGCGCCGCCCCGGCCCGTTCCACGTCGGCGTGCTGCTCGACAACGTGCCGGAGTTCTCGTTCCTGCTCGGCGGTGCCGCGCTCGCCGGCGCGGTGCTCGTCGCGCTGAACACCGGTCGCCGCGGCGAGGCGCTGGTGCGCGACATCGAGCTCGCCGACTGCCAGGTGGTGCTGACCGACAGCCGGTACGTGGAGTTGTTGCAGGGCTTGGACATCGACGCGCGGATCCTCGACGTCGACTCCGCAGCCTGGCACGTGATCGCCTTCCGTCACCAGCAGAGCCCGCTCGAGCCGGTACCGGTCTCGCCGCACGACCTGCTCATGCTGATCTTCACCTCCGGCACCAGCGGCGCGCCCAAGGCGGTGCGGTGCACGCACAGCAAGATCGCGCAGCCCGGCCGGATGCTCGCCGAGCGCTTCGGGCTCGGGCCGGCCGACACCGCGTACGTGGCGATGCCGATGTTCCACTCGAACGCGATCATGGCCGGCTGGGCGGTCGGTCTCGCCGCGGGTGCCCGGCTCGCGCTGCGCCGCCGGTTCTCCGCGTCCGGCTTCCTCGACGACGTACGGAAGTTCGACGCCACCTACGCCGACTACGTCGGCAAGCCGCTGTCCTACATCCTGAGCACGCTGCGGCACGACGACGACGCGGACAACCCGCTGCGGATCATGTTCGGCAACGAGGCCGCCGCGCCGGACGTGGCCGCCTTCGCGGAGCGCTTCGGCTGCGAGGTGATCGACGCGTACGGCTCGACCGAGGGCGGCATCAACCTCGAACGCCCGGCCGGCACGCCCGAGGGCTCACTCGGCAAGGTCGGCGACGACGTGGCGGTGCTCGACGCCGACAGCGGCAAGCCGTGCCCGCCGGCGCGCTTCGACGACGGCGGCCGGCTGCTCAACCCGGACGAGGCGATCGGCGAGCTGGTCCGGACCAGTGGCCCGGGCCTGTTCGCGGGCTACTACAACGATCCGGCGGCCGACGCGGACCGGATGCGCGAGGGCATGTTCTGGAGCGGCGACCTCGCCTACCGCGACGAGGACGGCTTCTGCTTCTTCGTCGGCCGCACGTGCGAGTGGCTGCGGGTGAACGGCGAGAACCTCGGCGCGGCGCCGATCGAGCGGATCCTGCTGCGCCACCCGGACATCGCCGAGGTGGCCGTGTACGCGGTGCCCGACCCGAACGTCGGCGACCAGGTGATGGCCGCGCTCGTGCTCCGCGGCGAGGCGAGCTTCGACCCCGACGAGTTCGCGAAGTTCCTCCTCGCCCAGCCCGACATCGCTGCCCTGCAGGTGCCGCGGTTCGTCCGGCTGACCTCGCGGCTGCCGCGCACCTCGACGTACAAGGTCCTGAAGCGGTCGCTGACCGCGCAGCGCTGGCGCACACCGGATCCGGTCTGGTGGCGGGAGGGTCCGCAGACCGTGTACGAGCCGTTGACCCCATCAAGCGACCCGATTCGGCTCGACTGGGGAGCCCGGTCCGTGCGACGCTGACCCGCATGCCCGACAATCCGGAGACGGCCGGTTCATCCGATGCCGAGTCCCCCGAGTCCGAGTCGACCGATGATGTGAAAGCGCGGTTCCGGGAGGCGCTGGAGCGCAAACAGGCCAAGAACCGCGTGGGCGAGGAGCACGCCGACGCCCGGTCCAAGGCCCACGACGCGCACGGCCCCGCCGCAAACAAACGAACCTTCCGCCGCAAGAGCGGATAGGCAGTACCGCCTCCCCGGAATTCAAAGTGTTGGTTGCGTCCTGAGGAACAGTGCGGTCACGCGGTTGATCGTGGTTGCGTACCGTCACGTTCCCCTGAGGTTCCGTTTGCCTGCACAAGAACTCACAAACCCTCTCGCATGGTGAACAACAGGTAGGCGGCGAGTGTCGAGTCATCGGTGATCACGCCCTCGCGGATCATCCGCTCGACCTCGCCGCGCGGGAACCACTGCGCACGCATGTCCTGCTCGGTGTCCTCCCGGTTCGGCTCGCCCGGCGTCAGGTCGGTAGCGAGGAACACGTGGTACCCCTGGCCGGTGAACCCCTGCGCGCAGTTGAGGTAGCCGAGCCGCTCCAGCCGAGCGGCCGTGAAACCGGTCTCCTCGGCCAGCTCGGTCGCCGCCAGCTCCTCGGGAGTGCCGGTGACGCCCTGGGGGAACGAGCCCTGCGGGAACTCCCACCGCCGGCCGCCCAGCGTGTAGCGGTACTGCTCGACCAGGTGGAAGCCGTCGTCCTGCACGGGGATGACCACGGCGAAGTCCGGCTTGTCCACGACTCCGTAGAGCCCGCGCGACCCGTCGCCGTACTCGATCTCGTCCTCGCGCAGCGTCATCCACGGGTTCTCGTACACGACCCGGGTCGACAGCGTCCTGATGCTCACGGGCCGAGTCTGGCCCGTGCCTCCTCGAGCTCGGCCAACAGCCCCGCCATCACCTCGGCGACCGGGCGGACGTCGTTCATCCGGCCGACGATCTGGCCGACCGGCATCGCCACCACGTCCGGGTCGCCGGCCCGCATCAGCCGCCGGTGCGCCTCGCCGACCAGCAGGTTCTGCAGCGGCATCGGCAGCGGGTCGGGCGCGTCCGCCGCGGCCCACGCCTCGGTCCAGCGGTTGCGTAGCAGCCGGGCGGGCTTGCCGGTGTAGATCCGCGACCGCACCGTGTCGCTGGAGCCGGCCTTCAGCAGCGCGCGCTGCAGCGTGGTCGGCCCGTTGTCCAGGTCTTCGTTCGGCTCGCCACCCATCCGGTACTCGGCCGTGGTCAGCCAGTACGAGCCCAGCCACGCGCCCGAGGCGCCGAGCGCGAGCGCCGCGAGCACCTGCCGGCCACTGCCGATCCCGCCGGCCGCGAGCACCGGCACCCGGTCCCCGACCGCGTCGACCACCTCGGGGACGAGCACCATCGACGCGATCTCGCCGGTGTGCCCGCCCGCCTCGTAGCCCTGCGCCACCACGAGGTCGACGCCGTTGTCGACGTGCCGGGCCGCGTGCTCGGCCTTCCCGGCGAGCGCCGCCACCGGCACGCCGTGCTCGTGCGCCCGCTCGATGACGTCCACCGGCGGCGAGCCCAGCGCGTTCGCGATCAGCGCGATCCGGTGCGACAGCGCGACGTCCACATGCGACCGGGCGACCGAGTGCAGCCAGCCGAGCACGCCGGCATCGGTCTCCGGGTCGCCGGACAGCGGTGGGACGCCGAGCCCGAGCAGCGTGCGCTCGACGAAGTCCTTGTGCCCCTGGGGGATCATCGCGGACAGGTCGGTCGACGTGCCCTCGGTGGGGATCTTCGCCGGCATCACGATGTCGACGCCGTACGGCTTCCCGTCGGTGTTCGCGTCCATCCAGGACAGTGCGGTGTCGAGGTCGGCCGGGTCGTTGAACCGCACGCAGCCGAGCACGCCGAGCCCGCCCGCGCGGCTGATCGCGGCCGCCACGTGCTCGGACGGGGTGAAGCCGAAGATCGGGTGCTCGATGCCGAACGTGTCACAAACCGGCGTTCGCATGTGCTCCTCCCACCGCCGCCTGCCAGGACGGCGGATGCTCCGCGGTGTACGCCTTGGCCCACCGGTAGTCGGCCTTCGCGCTCGGCAGGCGGCCGACCTCGTCGACCAGCCAGATGCTGCGTGGCGTCTTGTAGCCGGCGACCCGCGCACGAATGTGGCCGTCCAGTGCGTCGAAGTCGATCGTCCTGTCTGGACGGAGCTGGACGAGCGCGGCGACCCGCTGGCCGAGCCGTTCGTCGGCGACGCCGACGACCAGCGCGTCGAAGACGTCCGGATGCGACTTGAGCGCCTCCTCGACCTCCTCGGGGAACACCTTCTCGCCGCCGGTGTTGATGCTCATGTTTCCGCGGCCCAGCAGGGTGATCGTGCCGTCGTCCTCGAGCCGGGCGTAGTCGCCGGGCACCACGTAGCGCGCCCCGTCGACCTCCACGAAGATCGACGCGGTCTTCTCCGGGTCCTTGTAGTAGCCGAGCGGCACGTGGCCACCCCGCGCGATCCGCCCGGTCTGCCCGCGCGCGACCGGCTTGTCGTCCTCGTCGATGACGATCGTGTTCGGCCCGCTGTTCACCCGCGGCCCGCCGGGCGACTGCGGGGTGCCCTTCACGATGATGCCGATCCCGGTGAACCCCGACTCCGAGGCGCCGATCGCGTCGGTGAGTACCGCGTTGGGCAGCATCTCGAGGCACTGCTCCTTGACCGTCGCGGAGAACAGCGCGGCGTGGCTGGAGAAGGCGACCACCGACGACGCGTCGTAGTTGCCTTCTCCGAAGGCCTCGATGAGCGGGCGAGCCATCGCGTCGCCCACGATCGTGACCACGTTGACCCGATGCCGCTCGATGGCCCGCCACACGTCGTGCGGCTCGAACTTGGGCAGCAGCACCACCTTGTCGCCGGCGAACAGCGCGGGCAGTGCGGCCCACTGCGCCGCGCCGTGGATCAGCGGCGCGCACGCGAGCCGGGTCATGCCAGGGGACTCCTGGCCCTTCTGCGACTGTGCCCACTCGTCGGGCAGCGGCTGGCCGGTGTAGAAGTCGATGCCGCCGCCGAGCACCCGCCACACGTCCTCGTGGCGCCACATCACGCCCTTGGGCTGGCCGGTGGTGCCGCCGGTGAACAGGATGTAGAGGTCGTCCGGGCTCCGCTCCGCGAAGTCGCGTTCCGTCGGCTGGCCCGCGAGCGCCTCCTCGTACCGGGTGCTCGTGGTCTCCGTGTCCGTGCCGTCCTCGACCACGAGGCGGTGGCGGAGCTTCGGCGTGTCCGGGAGGACGGCGTCGACCCGTGGGCTGAACTGGCGCTCGTGCACGAGCGCGACCAGGTCGGCGTTGTCGAACAGGTATCGCAACTCGTTCTCGACGTACCGGTAGTTCACGTTGACGAACACCGCGCGCAGCTTGTACGCGGCCAGGATGGTCTCGATGCACTCGATAGAGTTCCGCGAGTAGAGCCCGATGTGATCGCCTCGGCCGATGCCCTGTCCGGCCAGGTGGTGGGCGAGTTGGTTGGCCCTTCCCTCCAGTTCGGCGAACGTCAGCGCGCGGTCTCCGCAGACGATCGCGGTCCTGTCGGCGAAGGCGTCGACGGCATGCTCGAAGAGGTCCGCGATATTGATGGCCACAGGGACCAAACTAAAACGTGTTATCGTTCCTGACAATCCCCTGGTGGAAGTGTCTGAGAGGTGTCGATGCCTGACTGCCTCGTCGAGCAGGACGGCCACGTCCTGGTGGTGACGATGAACCGGCCGGCCGCCCGCAACGCGCTGTCCGCCGAGATGATGGCGATCATGCGGTCTGCCTGGGACCGGGTCGACTCGGACCCGTCGATCCGGGTGTGCGTGCTGACCGGTGCCGGCGGCGCGTTCTGTGCCGGCGCCGACCTGAAGGCGATGACGGCCACGCATCCCGGCGACAGTTTCTCGTCGGGCTCGTGGGACCTGTCGGTGATCGAGCCGCTGCTGAAGGGCCGGCGCCTGACCAAGCCGCTGATCGCGGCCGTCGAGGGCCCGGCGATCGCCGGTGGGACGGAGATCCTGCAGGCCACGGACATCCGGGTCGCCGGGACCTCGGCGCGGTTCGGCGTCTCCGAGGCGCGGTGGGGGTTGTTTCCGTTGGGTGGCTCGGCGGTGCGGCTGCCTCGGCAGATCCCGTACACGATGGCGGCTGACCTGCTGTTGACCGGCCGGCACATCACGGCGGCCGAGGCGTTGTCGCTGGGCCTGATCGGGCACGTAGTCCCGGACGGCTCCGCGCTGGCCGAGGCCATGTCGATCGCGGAGACGATCGCGGCGAACGGCCCGCTGGCCGTCCAGGCGATCCTGCGCACCATGCGTGAGACGGAGGCCATGCCGGAGAACGACGCCTTCCAGATCGACGCTCGTCTTGGTATGGAGGTCTTCGCTTCGGACGACTCCCGGGAGGGGCCGAAGGCCTTCGCTGAGAAGCGAAAGCCCGACTTTCGCGGCCGCTGACTCTCCACAGGCCACCCTTCGCATTCTGTTTCCGTCAGTGCTCGCCGATAAGCTGGAAAGCGGGGGCCCCCGCGCGGCCGGACAGTTGTCCACAGGGTTCGCGGCTGCAACCGGTGGCTCGTGGCGTTGGCGCAACCGCTGGTTGGCTCTGGTTTCGCTCTAGCTTGGTCAACTAGCGTGGCCGGTATGGCGTGGCTGGGGACGATCTCACGGCAGGACGCGACCGGGCGGCTCGCCGAGGTCTACGAGGCGATGGCCAACCGGCCCACGCCGGAGGTCTATCGGCCGCCGCACGGTGACGCGGCCGGGATCATCCGGGCGCACAGCCTGGACGCGGAGCTGATGCGGCGCACGTTCGTGGTTTCCGGCGGGCTGCACCGGTCCACGCTGGACTGGGCGGATCGCGAGCTGATCAGTAGCGTCACCTCCCGCACCAACCAGTGCTTCTATTGAACGTCCGCTCACGCAGAGTTTCTGCGTGTCGCCAGCGGCGATGCCGCGTTGCCCGAGGCTCTGCTCGCGGGTGACGACGAGCAGCTGTCCGGGCGCAGCGCCGCCTTGACGCGGTACGCCGCCGTGCTGACCGCCCAGCCGTGGTCGGTCACCGACGAGTTCGGCGGCCTCTTCGCCGAGCACGGGCTCGACGGGAAGGCGATCCAGGCGGCGACCGGGGTGGTGGCCATGTTCAACTACCTGACCCGGGTCGCCGACGCGTCGGGCATCGAGTTCGACTACCTCTCGCCCCTGCCGGCCTTCCAGCCGCGGCGCGAGCAGGAGTCCGTCCCGCGCCCGGACCGCGCGGACTGGCCCGTGGTTCCCGTCGAGCACCGCCGGCCGCCCGACCTGCCCGCGTTCACCGAGGCGTGGCAGCACTGGCGCGAGTATGTGTACGACTCCGCGGAGCCGCTGCCCATACGGGAACGCAGGCTGTTGGCGAGGGCCGCGGCAGAGGAGTGCTGCGACCGCTGGCAGGCCGACGAGCTGGCCGGGCACACGCCCCGCGACGAGCGCGACGCGACGCTGGACGCCTTCGCCCGCAAGCTCAGCCGCCGGCCGTGGCAGATGGGGCCCGCCGACCTGCAGGCGTTGCGCGACACGGGCTTCGCGGAACCGGCACTGCTGCACGTGATCTCCGTGGTGGCACAGCAGAACGCCGAGTCCCGACTGGCCCTGGGCCACGGCCTGACCACGCGGTAGCTCAGATGGCGCGCTCGCGGCCGGCCCAGTACGGGTCGCGCAGCTTTCGCTTGTACAGCTTGCCGTTCGGGTCCCTCGGCAGCTCCTCGACGTAGTCGACCGAGCGGGGAATCTTGAACTTGGCCAGCCGGTCGGCGGCGAAGGCGAGCAGCTCGTCCGTCAAGGAAGAGTCCGGCGTGACGCCCGCAGCCGGCTGCACGACCGCCTTGATCTCCTCGCCCCAGTCCGGGTTCGGCACGCCGAACACCGCCACGTCGGCCACCTTCGGATGGCACGCCAGCTCGTTCTCGATCTCGGCCGGGTACACGTTCACGCCGCCCGAGATGATCAGGTCCGACTTCCGGTCGCGGAGGAAGAGGTAGCCGTCCTCGTCCAGGTAGCCGATGTCGCCCAGTGTGAACAGGTCGCCGACCCGCGACGCGGACGTCTTCGCCGGGTCCTTGTGGTAGGAGAAGTTCGACGCGCCCATCCGCATGTAGACCAGGCCCGGCTCACCCGCCGGCAGCTCGGCGCCCGACTCGTCGAGCACCTTGACGACCGAGCCCGGCCACGGCAGCCCGACCGAACCCGGCTTCGCCAGCCACTCCGTGGCGCTGATCGCCGTGCCGCCGCCCTCGGTGGCCGCGTAGTACTCGGTGACCACCGGCCCCCACCAGTCCAGCATCCGCCGCTTGACCTCCGGCGGGCACGGCGCCGCCCCGTGGATCATCACCCGCAGCGACGACACGTCGTACCGCGCGCGGACCGCGGCGGGCAGCTCCAGCAGCCGGTGGAACTGCGTCGGCACCATGTGGCTGTGCGTCACCCGGTGCCGCTCGATCAGCACGAGCATCTCCTCGGGTCGCCACCGGTCCATCAGCACCGCCGTGTGTCCCAACTGGACGGAGTTGGCCACGAAGTTGAGCACCGCCGTGTGGTACATCGGCGAGCCGCACAGGTGCACGTGGTCGTCGAACGGCTCCAGGCCGAAGATCCCGAAGAACCACGTGGCCTGCGGCGGCACCTCGTCGGGGTCCGCGCCGGTCAGCGGCCGCCGGACGCCCTTGGGCCGGCCGGTCGTGCCGGACGTGTAGAGCATCGGCGAGCCGGCCGTCCGCGGGTCGGGGCGACCGGACGAGCCCTCGCCGAGCGACGTGAGCGGCGCGAACCCAGGCACGTCGCCGACCGCGAAGCGCGCCTCGACTCCGCTCCGCTCCGCGGCGTCGGCGGCGACCGACGCGAACCGCTCGTGCGCGACGAACGCTTTCGCGCCGCTGTCGGAGATGAGGTACGCGACCTCGGCGCCGACCAGGTGCCAGTTCACCATCACCACGTACAGCCCGGTCTGAAACGCTCCGAAGTAGACGGACGTGAGGTCCACCCCGTTGGGCAGCATCACGACGACCGCGTCGCCGGGGCGCAGGCCCAGCGCCTGGAAGCCGCGGCCGTACCGGTCGGCCGCGGTGGCCAGCTCGCGGTAGCTCACCTCCCGGCCGTCCGGGTCGACCACGGCGACGTGGTCCGGCCGCTCGGCGGCGATGTTCCACAGTCCGGTCGAGGTCACCGAACCACACTAGAACGTGTTTCAGTTGTCGGCAAGGACCTCCGCCACCGCGCGGACCTGGCTCGCGTCCTGGCAGCCGACCATCAGCATGGTGACGCCGTTGTCGGCCCACCGCCGCGCGTGCGCCCGGACCTGCTCGGCAGTGCCGATCATCGCGGTCTCCGCGACGAGCTCGTCGGGCACTGCGGCCGCCGCCTCGAGCTTGCGGCCCTCGCGGAACTTGCGGGTCACCTCCTCGACGACCTCGCCGTAGCCCATCCGACGGAACAGGTCGGCGTGGAAGTTCTTGGTCTCCGCGCCCATGCCGCCGGCGTAGAGCGCGATCACCGGGCGGTGCTTGTCGTACTCGGCCGCCGGGTCGTCGGTGACCGCCACGGACACGTTCGCGGCGATCTCGAAGTCGGCGCGCGAGCGGCGGGCGCCGGGCCGGGCGAAGCCCTCGTCGAGCCAGGAGTTGTACTGGTCGGCGAGCGAGTCGGAGAAGTACACGGCGAGCCAGCCGTCGGCGATCTCGGCGGTCATCGCGACGTTGCGCGGACCCTCCGCGCCGAGCCAGATCGGCAGGTCGGCGCGCAGCGGGTGGGTGATCGGGCGCAGCGGCTTGCCGAGTCCGTCGGCGCCCGGGCCGGTGTAGGGCAGCGGGTAGTGCGGGCCGTCGCCGGTCACCGGTGCCTCACGGGCGAGCACCTGCCGGATGATCGACACGTATTCGCGGGTGCGGGCGAGCGGCTTGCCGAACGGCGCCCCGTACCAGCCCTCGACGACCTGCGGGCCGGACACGCCGAGCCCGAGGATCGCGCGGCCGCCGGAGAGGTGGTCGAGGGTCAGCGCGGCCATCGCGGTCGCGGTCGGCGCCCGCGCGGACAGCTGCGCGACCGCGGTGCCGAGCCGGACCCGGGTCGTCGGCGAGCCCCACCAGGCGAGCGGGGTGAACACGTCCGAGCCCCACGACTCCGCGGCGAACACGGCGTCGAAGCCCGCCTCGTCGGCGGCCAGGACCATCTCGGCGGCGTGCGGCGGCGGGGCCGCTCCCCAGTAACCGAGCTGAAGTCCGAGCTTCATCGCTACCTCCTTGCCGGCAATGCTAGAACGTGTTTCACTCGGAGCGTGACGGTCGATCAGGCACCGCTGTCCGCCCCGCTGGAGATCGGGTTCGATTACACCCGATCGCTCGGGCCGGTGCTGAGCCGGTTCGTCACCGGGCTCGCGCAGCGGCGGATCCTCGGCGCGCGCGGTGCGGACGGACGGGTGCACGTCCCGCCGCCGGAGTACGACCCGGTCACCGGCGAGTCGCTCACCGAGCTCGTCGAGGTCGGGTCGGACGGCACCGTCGTCTCCTGGTGCGCGCAGCCGAAACCCCTTGCGGGACAACCGCTCCAGCGACCGTTCACCTGGGCGCTGATCACGTTGGACGGTGCGGACACGCCGCTGCTGCACGCGGTCGACGCCGAGCGGGTCACCACCGGCATGCGGGTGCGCGCGCGGTGGGCGGACGCGTCGGACGCGTCGGACGGGTCGACGGGTAACGGGATCCGCGACATCGAGTGCTTCGTCCCGCCGGAGGAGACCGAACCGGCGACGCCGCGCGAGGCCGAGCCGGTCACGATGCTGACCACGCCGGTGGAGCTGCGCTACCTGCACTCGGCGTCCCCGGAGGAGAGCCGCTACCTGCGCGGGCTCGCCGAGGGCCGGCTGCTCGGGCAGCGCTGTCCGCGCTGCCGCAAGGTCTACGTGCCGCCGCGCGGCGCGTGCCCGACGGACGGCGTGCCCACCGAGGAGGAGGTCGAGCTGCCGGACCGGGGCATCGTGACCACGTTCTGCATCGTCAACGTGCCGTTCCTCGGCCAGCGCATCCAGCCGCCGTACGTGGCGGCCTACATTCTGCTCGACGGCGCCGACATCGCGTTCCTGCACCTGGTGCTGGGCTGCCCGGCCGACGAGGTCCGCATGGGCATGCGCGTCGAGGCCGCCTGGAAGCCGCGCGAGGAGTGGGGCACGACGCTGGAGAACATCGACCACTTCCGGCCGACCGGGGAACCCGACGCGCCCTACGAGACGTTCGCGGGACACCTATGAGGGACATCGCGATCGTCTCCTTCGCCCAGGCGCCCAACCTTCGGGCGACGCACGGCACGACCAACGGCGTCGAGATGCTCGTGCCGATTCTCCGCGAGGCGCTCGAGCGGGCCGATCTGGCCAAGGAGGACATCGGCTTCTGGTGCTCCGGTTCGTCGGACTACCTCGCCGGCCGCGCGTTCTCGTTCATCGCCGCGGTCGACGCGATCGGGGCCTTCCCGCCGATCCACGAGTCCCATGTGGAGGCCGACGCGGCTTGGGCGCTCTACGAGGCGTGGGTGAAGATCCGCACCGGCGAGGTCGACACCGCGCTGGTGTACGGGTTCGGCAAGTCGAGTGCCGGGCAGCTGCGCCGGGTGTTGGCCCTGCAGCTCGACCCGTACACGGTCGCTCCACTGTGGCCGGACGCGGTGAGCATCGCCGGGCTGCAGGCGCGGCTGGGCCTCGACCGGGGCCTGTGGACCGAGCGCGAGATGGCGGAGGTCGCCGCGCGCAGCCGTGCCGCCGACCCGCGCGCCCAGATCCACGAGCGGGTGAGCGCCGACGAGCTGCTGGCCCGGCCCTACCTGGCCGACCCGCTGCGCCGGCACGACTGCGCACCGGTCACCGACGGCGCGGCGGTCGTCGTGCTCGCGGCCGGCGACCGGGCCCGGGACCTCTGCGACCGGCCGGCCTGGATCAGGGGCATCGAGCATCGCGTCGAGTCGTCCCAGCTCGGCGCCCGCGACCTCACGTCGTCACCGTCCACAGTGGCCGCCGCGAAGGCGGCCGGCGCGGACGGCGTGACCCTCGCCGAGCTGCACACGCCGTTCAGCCACCAGGAGATCCTGCTGCGCCAGGCGCTCGGGCTCGGCGACGAGGTGACGGTCAACCCGTCCGGCGGCCCGCTCGCCGGCAACCCGATGTTCGCCGCCGGTCTCGCCCGCATCGGCGAGGCCGCGACCCGCCTGCGCGGCGGCGAGCGGGCCCTGGCCCACGCGACCAGCGGCCCCGTCCTGCAGCAGAACCTGGTGTGCGTCCTGGAGGCCGACTGATGGCAGGGCAGCGAGCCGCCGTCCTCGGCGTCGGCCAGACCCACCACCGCAGCAAGCGCACCGACGTGACGATGGCCGGCCTGTGCCGTGAGGCGATCGACCGCGCGCTCGCCGACGCGAACCTCGAGCACACGGACATCGACGCCGTCGTGCTCGGCAAGGCGCCGGACCTGTTCGAGGGCGTCATGATGCCCGAGCTGTACCTCGCCGACGCCCTCGGCGCGACCGGGAAACCGTTGCTGCGCGTGCACACCGCGGGCTCGGTCGGCGGGTCGACCGCCAACGTCGCGGCGAGCCTGGTGCACGGCGGCGTGCACCGGCGGGTCCTCGCGGTGGCCTTCGAGAAGCAGTCCGAGTCGAACGCCATGTGGGCGCTGTCGATCTCGCCGCCGTTCCACATGCCGGTCGGCGCGGGCGCGGGCGGCTACTTCGCGCCGCACGTCCGCTCCTACATCCGCCGGGCCGACGCGCCGGACCACATCGGCGCGCTCGTCGCGGTGAAGGACCGGCGCAACGGGGCGAAGAACCCGTACGCGCACCTGCGGCAGGCCGACCTCACGGTGGAGACCGTCCGCGCGTCCGCGATGCTGTGGGATCCGATCCGCTACGACGAGACCTGCCCGTCGTCCGACGGTGCCTGCGCGATCGTCCTGGGCGACGAGTCCAGCGCCGGGGCGGACGTCGCCTGGATCCACGCCACCGCCATGCGCACCGAGCCGACCACGTTCGCCGGCCGCGACCAGGTCAACCCGCGGGCCGGCCGGGACGCGGCGGCGGCGCTGTGGCGCGACGCCGGCATCACCGACCCGCTCGCCGAGATCGACGCCGCCGAGATCTACGTGCCGTTCTCCTGGTTCGAGCCGATGTGGTTGGAGAACCTGGGTTTCACCGAACAGGGCCAGGGCTGGAAGCTCACCGAGGCCGGCGAGACCGAGCTCGGCGGGCGGCTGCCGGTCAACCCGTCCGGTGGCGTGCTGTCGTCCAACCCCATCGGCGCCTCGGGGATGCTGCGCTTCGGCGAGGCGGCCATGCAGGTGATGGGGCGGGCCGGCGAGCACCAGGTGGACGGTGCCCGGCGCGCGCTCGGCCACGCCTACGGCGGCGGGTCGCAGTACTTCTCGATGTGGGTGGTCGGATCGGAGAAGCCATGAAGTTCACCGTCGGGGTCGCGATGAGCCCGCTGGACCAGCTCGGCGAGCTGGCGCGCACGGCCGAGGAGTGCGGGTACGCCTCGATCGCGCTGCCGGACTCGCTGTTCTTCTCCGAGCAGGTCTCCGCGAAGTACCCCTACACCCCGGACGGCTCCCGGTTCTGGGACGCCGACACCCCGTGGGTCGACCCGTTCGTCGCCGCCGCGTCGATGGGCGCGGTGACGAGCCGGATCCGGTTCTACACCCAGGTGCTCAAGCTGAACCCGCGCAACCCGGTGCTGCTCGCCCGCCAGGTCGGCTCGGTCGCGGTGCTCACCGGCAACCGGTTCGGGCTCGGCGTCGGGCTCGGCTGGTCGCCGGAGGAGACCCGGTGGTGCGGCGGCGACTTCGACCGCCGCGGGGCGCGCGCCGACGAGGCGATCGAGGTCATCCGGCTCATCCTCGGCGGCGGGATGGTCGACCACCACGGGGAGTTCTACGAGTTCGACAAGCTCGCGATGAGCCCCGCGCCGAGCGAGCCGGTGCCGGTCTACGTCGGCGGGCACACCGACGCGGCCCTGCGCCGGGCCGCCCGCACCGGCGACGGCTGGACGTCCGCGATGATCACGTTCGACGAGCTGCGCGAGGTGATCGGCCGGCTCGGCACGCTGCGCGCGGAGCACGACCGAACCGGCCCGTTCGAGATCCAGGCCGTCTGCGTCGACCGCTTCGGCCTGGACGGCTACCGCGCGCAGGCCGACGCCGGCGTCACCGATGCGATCGTCGTGCCGTGGGTGTTCTACGGCGTCGGCCTCGACGGTCCACTCGAGGCCAAGTTGGACGGCATGCGGCGGTTCGCCGACGACATCATGGGGAAGCTGTGACATGGGACGGGTCCGACCCGGCGCATCCGGCGCGGGTGGCGTCGCGCAGGTCGATGGACGCGGTGCGCCGCGGCGCCAAGGACGAGTGGGTCGCGCTGTTCGCCGAGGACGGCGTCGTCGAGGATCCGGTCGGGGTGTCGATGTTCGACCCGGCCGGCGACGGCCACCGCGGCCACGAGGCGATCCGACAGTTCTGGGACAAGGCGATCGCGAACGCCGAGCGCCTCGAGTTCGACGTCCGCGACTCGTTCGCCGCCGGTGACGAGGTGGCCAACGTCGGCACGATCACCGCGTTCCTGCCCGGCGGGTCCAGAGTGGACACCGAGGGCGTGTTCGTCTACAAGGTGAACGCGGACGGCCTGATCGCCTCGATGCGGGCGTTCTGGGAGACCGAGCGGGCGATGGCCACCCTCCGAAAGGAGTGAGGCCGACTAGACCGCCTCCCCGGGATTCAATGTGTTGGTCGCGTTCCGGCGGATGGTGCCGATGCGTAGGTGCTTGTGGCCGGCCGCCGTCACGGTCCCCTGAGATCGCGTTCATTCGGTCCAAGACGGACACGAAGAACAGACCAGGGTCAGCGTGCGATGCCGATCGGTAGGCGGACCGACCGCGGATCCGCCAACAGCGCGAGCATCGCGTGGGCGACGTCCGCGCGGGACACGAAGCCGCCGTTGGCCACGTTCGAGCCGAACGCCAGCCGGTACCGGCCGGTCAGCGGCTTGTCCGTCAGCCGAGGCGGGCGCACGACCGTCCACTCGGTACCGCTGCGCCGGATGTCGGCCTCCATCGCCTCGAGGTCGTCGTAGACCTTGCGCAGCACGCGGCGAACGAGCGGATACGCGATCCGCCGGCTCACGAACCGCTCGCCGTCGGGGATCGGGCCGACCGGCGCGGCGCTCACCGCGGCGAACCGCCGCACCCCGGTCGCCTCGAGCGCGCCGAGGATCGCCCGCGTCGCGACCGTCGCCACGCCCGCGTCCCGCAGCGAGTGCGGCCCCACCCCGGACAGCGCCGCGTCGCTGCCGAGCAGCGCCGGCTCCAGCGGACCGGCCTCGGTCAGCCCGGCCACCGTGACCACGTGCAGGCCCGACTGGTCCGGCACGTCGAGCCGTGCACGGTCCCGCACCACCGCGGTCACCGTGTGCCCGGCGTCGAGCGCCTGCCGCACCGCGTGCCCACCGATTCCCCCGGTCGCCCCGAACACGGTTAGCTTCATGTCACGCACTCCCCACGCATATAATACGAAAGTCATATTATATGAACACCGTACCAGAGGATCAGCGCGCTCGGCGGCGCGTCGCGAACGAGGTGCTGAACGCCCTGCGCGACGTGAACGGGCACTTCACCGTGCTCAACCACCAGGTCGGCGCCCGGGCGTCGCTGCGTCATGTCGACCTGAGCTGCCTCGACCAGATCGCTCGGTACGGCCCGATCGGCCCGGGCGCCCTGGCCAAGCGGGTCGGCATGCACCCGGCGACGATGACCGGCATCCTCGACCGGCTGGAGCGAAGCGGCTGGATCGCCCGCGAACGCGACCCGGACGACCGGCGAGCCGTGGTGGTCCGGACGCTGCCGGACCGCGGCGTCGAGCTGTACCGGCTCTACACCGGGATGCGCGCGGCGATGGACGAGATCTGCGCGGGCTACGACGTCGAGCAGCTCGAGCTGCTCGTCGGGTTCCTCAACCAGATCTCCGACGCCGGCGAGCGCGCGGCCGCCGAGCTGGCGGACTAGGCCCGCCGCTACGTGTAGTCGACGCGCAGCTCCTTGATGCCGTTGAGCCAGCCCGACCGCAGCCGGCGCGGCTCGGCCTCGGCGTGGATGTTCGGCATGTGGTCCGCGATCGCGTTGAAGATCAGGTCGATCTCCACCTTGGCGAGGTTGGCGCCCACGCAGTAGTGCGCGCCGGTGCCGCCGAACCCCAGGTGCGGGTTGGGGTCGCGGGTCACGTCGAACCGGTGCGGGTCGGTGAAGGCGTCGGTGTCGAAGTTGGCCGAGCTGTAGAACATGCCGACCCGGTCGCCCTTCTTGATCGCCGCCCCGCCGAGCTCGGTGTCGCACGTGGCGGTGCGCTGGAACGACATCACCGGCGTGGAGTAGCGGACGATCTCGTCGGCCGCGGTCGCCGGCCGCTCGGCCTTGTGCAGCTCCCACTGGTCGGGGTGGGTGAGGAACGCGTGCATGCCGTGGGTGATCGCGTTGCGGGTGGTCTCGTTGCCCGCCACGGCGAGCAGCAGCACGAAGAAGCCGAACTCGTCCGAGCCCAGCGCGGTGCCCTCGATGTCGGCGTTGACCAGCGTCGTCACGATGTCGTCCATCGGGCACTTCTTGCGGTTCTCGGCCATCGCCCACGCGTAGCCGAGCAGCTCCGCGGACGCGGCCTCGGGGTTGACCGAGTACTCAGGGTCGTCGTAGGCGACCATCTGGTTCGACCAGTCGAACACCTTGTGCCGGTCGTCCTGCGGGATGCCGAGCAGTTCGGCGATCGCCTGCAGCGGCAGCTCGCAGGCGACCTGGGTGACGAAGTCGCCGCCGCCCTGCGCCTTCGCCGTGGTGACGATCTTCTCGGCGCGCTCGGCGAGCTTGTCCCGCAGCCGGGCGATCGCCTTCGGGGTGAAGCCGCGCGAGACGATGCCGCGCACCTTGGAGTGGTGCGGCGGGTCGATGTTCAGCATGATCAGCCGCTGCGCCTCGATCTTGTCCCGGGTCATGTCCGGGTTGAACCGGATGATCGCGGTGTTCTCGGCGCTGGAGTAGACGTCGCTGTGCCGCGACACCTCCTTGACCTCCGCGTACCGGCTGACGACCCAGTAGCCGTCGTCACCGAACCCCGCGAGGTTGTGCGGCTGGGCGTTCCACCACACCGGCGCGGTCCGGCGCAGCTCGGCGAACTCCTCGACGGGGATCCGTGAGGCGTACAGGTCGGGGTCGGTGAAGTCGAAGCCGTCGGGGATGCGGGGAGCGGCCACCTCGTTCTCCGATCATATGGAACACGTTCTACTCGATTCAAACATACGGGTTGGCGTGAAGTGAAGGGTCGGGCGCCCGCGCCTTGCTCGGTCCAGAAACGAGTTCTATTTTGAGTTCATGGCAGATCCGGTGATCATCGAGGCTGTCCGCACTCCCATCGGCAAGCGCGGCGGCGTGCTGGCCGGGCTGCACGCGGCCGAGCTCCTGGGTGCCGCGCAGGCCGCCCTGCTGGCCCGGTCCGGAGTAGAACCTGTTCTCGTCGAGCAGGTGGTCGGCGGCTGCGTCACCCAGGCGGGGGAGCAGTCGAACAACGTCACCCGGATCGCGTGGCTGCACGCCGGCCTGCCGTACCGGACCGGCTGTCTGACCGTGGACTCCCAGTGCGGGTCGGCGCAGCAGGCGATGCACCTGGTGGCCGGGCTGATCGCGGCCGACGCCATCGACGTCGGGGTGGCGTGTGGGGTCGAGGCGATGAGCCGGGTCCCGTTGCGCTCCAACGTCGGCGTGGACGTCGGCTCGCCGCGGCCGGACTCGTGGTCGATCGACCTGCCCAACCAGTTCGTCGCTGCCGAGCGGATCGCGGTCCGTCGTGGACTTTCCCGGGTCGACCTCGACCGGTTCGGCGCGCGGTCGCAGGCCCTGGCCGGGGCCGCGTGGGCGCGGGAGCATTTCGCCCGCGAGGTCGTGCCGGTCGCGGGCGTCACGCGGGACCAGGGCCTGCGGGACACCTCGCTCGAGGCGCTGGCCAGGCTGTCCCCGGTCGTCGAGGGCGGGTTGCACACGGCCGGGACGTCGTCGCAGATCTCCGACGGGGCGTCGGCCGTGCTGCTGATGTCCGCGGACCGGGCCCGCTCGCTCGAGCTGGCGCCGCGGGCCCGGATCGTGGCGCAGTGTCTGATCGGCGCGGAGCCGTACTTCCATCTCGACGGGCCGGTGCAGGCGACGGACACGCTGCTCGCGAAGACCGGGATGAAGATCGGCGACCTGGACCTGTTCGAGGTCAACGAGGCGTTCGCCTCGGTCGTGCTGTCCTGGCAGGCGGTGCACGAGCCGGACCCGGACCTGGTCAACGTCAACGGGGGCGCGATCGCGCTCGGCCACCCGGTCGGCGGCACGGGGACCCGGCTGGTCACGACCGCGCTGCACGAGCTGGAGCGCCGCGACGCCGCGACCGCGCTGATCGCGATGTGTGCCGGCGGCGCGCTGTCCACGGGCACGATCATCGCGAGGTGCTAGGGTAACCAAGCAATTGCTAGGTTAGGCGGTCCCATGGGTGTGTCGACGAACCGGCCCGAACCGGGCGTCGCCGTGGTCACGATGGACTTTCCGCCGGTCAACGCGCTGCCGGTGCGGGGCTGGTTCGACCTCGCGGAGGCGGTGACGGCTGCCGGGCGGGACCCGTCGACCCACGTCGTCGTGCTGCGGGCGGTCGGCCGCGGCTTCTGCGCCGGGGTGGACATCAAGGAGCTCCAGGCGGACGGGCACGGCGCGCTCGTCGGCGTGAACCAGGGCTGCCACGCGGCGTTCGGGGCGGTGTACGACTGCGCGGTGCCGGTCGTGGCCGCGGTGCGCGGGTTCTGCCTCGGCGGCGGCATCGGGCTCGTGGGCAACGCCGACGTGGTGGTCGCCGCTGAGGACGCCACGTTCGGGCTGCCCGAGGTGGACCGCGGCGCGCTGGGCGCGGCCACCCACCTGGCGCGGCTGGTGCCCCAACACCTGATGCGGGCGATGTACTACACCGCGTCGACGATCACCGCGGCCGACCTGCACCACCACGGCTCGGTGTACCGGGTCGTCCCGGTGTCCGAACTGGACGGTGCGGCGCTGGAGGTGGCCGGGCAGATCGCGGCGAAGGACACCCGGGTGGTCCGCGCGGCGAAGGCGGCCATCAACGGGATCGACCCGCAGGACGTGCACCGCAGCTACCGGTTCGAGCAGGGCTTCACGTTCGAGCTGAACCTGACCGGCGTCGCGGACGAGGCGCGCCGCCGCTTCCTGGCAGGTGGTTCGTGACCGACAAGCGGATGACGGCCGACGAGGTGGTCGCCACGCTGTCCGACGGGATGACCGTCGGCATCGGCGGGTGGGGGTCGCGGCGCAAGCCGATGGCGCTGGTGCGCGCGATCCTGCGCTCGCCACTGCGGGACCTGACCGTGGTGTCCTACGGCGGGCCGGACGTCGGCCTGCTGTGCGCGGCCGGCAAGGTGCGCGAGGTCGTGTTCGGGTTCGTGTCGCTGGACACCATCGCGTACGACCCGCACTTCCGGCGTGCCCGCGAGGACGGGGCAGTCGCGGTGCGCGAGCTCGACGAGGGCATGCTCCAGTGTGGACTGCGCGCGGCCGCGCACCGGCTGCCGTTCCTGCCGATCCGGGCCGGGCTCGGCTCGGACGTGCTCACCCACGACCCCTCGCTGCGCACGGTCCGCTCGCCCTACGGGGACGAGGTGGTGGTCGCGATGCCGCCGCTGCCGCTGGACGTCGCGCTGGTCCACCTCAATCGCGCCGACCGGCACGGCAACGCCCAGTACCTCGGCCCGGACCCGTACTTCGACGACCTGTTCTGCCTGGCCGCGGCGTGCCGCTACGTGTCGTGCGAGTCCATCGTGGACACCGCGGAGCTCGGGTCGCTCGGCCCGCCGCAGTCGTTGCTGCTCAACCGGTTGATGGTCGACGGGGTCGTCGAGACGCCGGGCGGTGCGCACTTCACGAGCTGCGTGCCGGACTACGGGCGAGACGAGCCCTTCCAGCGGACCTACGCCGGCGCGGACTGGTCGTCCTTCGTGGATCAGTTCCTGTCCGGCGACGAGGCGGCCTACCAGGCGGCGGTGCGGACATGAGCGCGACGCGGGCGGACGTCTGTGCGGTCGCGTGCGCCGACCTGTTCCGCGGCGCCGGTGAGATCCTGGCCAGCCCCATGGGGTTGGTGCCGTCGCTGGGTGCGCGGCTGGCGCGGCTGACGTTCGAGCCGGACCTGCTGCTGTCCGACGGCGAGGCGACGCTGCTCTCCGCCGCCGGCGAGGTCGAGGGGTGGCTGCCGTACCGGGCGGTGTTCGACGTCGTCGCGCACGGCCGGCGGCACGTGGTGATGGGCGCGAACCAGCTGGACCGGTACGGGAACCAGAACATCTCGTGCATCGGCTCGCACAAGCAGCCGACCCGCCAGCTGCTCGGTTTTCGCGGCGCGCCCGGGAACACGGTCAACCACCGGACGAGCTACTGGGTGCCGCGCCACTCGCCGCGGGTGTTCGTACCGGCGGTCGACGTCGTGTCGGGCGTCGGGTACGACCGGGTGGGCGGGCCGTACCACGACGTGTACCGGGTGGTGACGAACCTCGGGGTGCTGGACTTCGGCGGGCCGCTGCGGACGATGCGGCTGGTGTCGGTGCATCCCGGCGTGTCGGTCGCCGAGGTCGAGGAGCAGACCGCCTTCCCGCTGTGCGTCGACGGGGTCGAGCCGACGCGGTCGCCTTCTCCGGCCGAACTCGACCTGCTGTCCACTTTGGATCCTTCGGTGGCGCGGGAGCGCGAGGTGCCGGCATGAACACCGCGCTCACCCGGCTCGTGGGTGTGCGGCATCCCGTGGTGCAGACCGGGATGGGCTGGGTGGCCGGGCCGCGGCTGGTGTCGGCGGTGGCGGCGGCCGGCGGACTGGGCATCCTGGCGTCGGCCACGATGTCGGTCGACGAGCTGCGGTCGGCCGTGCGGGAGGTGCGGTCGCGGACGTCGGAGCCGTTCGGGGTGAACCTGCGCGCGGACGCGCACGACGCCGCTTCGCGGGTGCGGGTGATCATCGACGAGGGCGTGCGGGTGGCGTCGTTCGCGCTGGCGCCGTCGCCGGAGTTGATCTCGACCCTGAAGGACGCCGGGGTCGTGGTGATCCCGTCGGTGGGTGCGGTGCGGCACGCGGTGAAGGTGGCCGGCTGGGGCGCGGACGCGGTGATCGTGCAGGGCGGCGAGGGCGGCGGCCACACCGGCCCGGTGGCGACGACGCTGTTGCTGCCGTCCGTCGTGGACGCGGTGGACATCCCGGTCGTGGCGGCGGGCGGGTTCTTCGACGGACGCGGTCTGGTGGCGGCCCTGGCCTACGGGGCCGCGGGGGTCGCGATGGGCACGAGGTTCCTGCTGACGGCGGAGAGCACGGTGCCGGACGCGGTGAAGGCGGCGTACCTGGCGCAGGGCCTGGACGGCACGGTGGTGACGACGCGGGTGGACGGCGTGCCACACCGGGTGCTGCGCACGGACCTGGTCGCGTCGCTGGAGTCGGCCGGCCGGCTCCGGGGCCTGGCGCGCGCGCTGCGCAACGCGTCCCGCTTCCGCCGCCTGACGGGCCTGACCTGGCCGACGATGATCCGCGAGGGCCTGACCATGCGCCGCGGCCGAGCACTGACCTGGTCGCAGGTGATCATGGCGGCGAACACCCCGATGCTGCTGCGAGCCGGCCTGGTCGAGGGCCGCACGGACACGGGCGTCCTGGCCGCGGGCCAGGTGGTGGGCGCCATCGACGACCTACCCACGTGCGCCGACCTGATCGAGGCGATCATGAAGGACGCGACCGAGATCATCGCCGGGCTGGGCTCGGGCTAAGCGGTTGCCTTTTCCAGTTCCTGCAAGGACTCCTCCAGTAGGCCGAGCAACCGCTGCAGGTGGGGGACCGTGCGGCGGCAGCCGGTCAGGCCGAACTCCAGGCTGCCCGCGTAGCTCGTCACCGTGATGTTCAGGGCCTGGCCCTCGTACGGGATGGACAGTGGGTACACGCCCTGCATGCGGGCGCCGTTCCAGTACAGCGGGTCGCGCGGGCCCGGGACGTTCGAGATGAGCACGTTGAACGCCGCCGGGGTGATCGTGGTCAGGCCCGGGATCGTGCCGATTGCCAGCGGGATCAGGGGAATCGCGCTCAGGGCGGTGATCTGCAGGCGGCTCATGCCGTGGTAGACCGCCTTGCCCTTCAGCATCGAGTCGTGGATCGTCGCCAGGCGGGTGGCCGGGTCGGGCTCGTCGGTCGCCATGTTGCACAGGATCAGGCCGATCGCGTTGCCGCCCAGCGACGTCTCCGCCGACCCGCCGCCCGCGCGGGCTCGCAGCGACATCGGCACCGCGGCGACCAGCGGCCGGTCGGGCAGCGCACCCAGGTCCAACATGTATCGCCGCAGCGCGCCGGCGCACATCGCCAGCATCACGTCGTTCATCGTCGCGCTCGCGGCCCGGCCCACGGCCTTCACGCGCTCCAGCGGCCAGCCCTGCGCGGCGAACCGGCGCGCCCCGGTGATCGGCACGTTGAACATCGACCTCGGCGCCTGGAACGCCAGCGTCGCCGCCTGCTCGCGGAACGCCTCGTTGACAACCCTCGTCGCCGCGCCGCCCAGGCCCGCGACGTCCTTCACCAGCCGACCGGCCGCGGTGAACGGGTCGACCTCCTCGCGCCGGCGCGGCTTGTCGAACACGTTGCTCCGCACCCGAGGGGACCAGGTGGGCCGCACGTCGCGGGCGTCCGGGTCGGGTGACAGCGAAGTCTGCAACAGCCGCAGCGCGGACACGCCGTCGAGCAGCGCGTGGTGGATCTTGCTGTACGTGGCGAACCGGTTGCCCTGCAGGCCCTCGATGACCGTGAACTCCCACATCGGCCGGTGCCGGTCGAGCAGCGAGCCGTGCAGGCGCGACACCAGCTCCAGCAGCTCGCGCACCCGGCCCGGCCGCGGCAGCCCGGAGTGCCGCACGTGGTACTCGATGTCGAGCTGGTCGTCGTTGCCCCAGGCGAACTGGCCGACCGTGCCGACCGGGAAGCGCGGCCGGCGCCGGAACAGCGGCCGCACGTCCGCCAGCTCCAGCAGCTCGCGGTGGAAGTCGCTCACGTAGTCCGGCCCGGCGCCGTCGGGTAGCTCGAACAGCTGCAGCCCGCCCACATGCATCGGGTGCTCGCGCGACTCGGCGATGAGGAACATCGAGTCCGTAACGGGCATGAGTGCCATAGACCTAACCTCCGTGCGCGCGTCTTGCCGTGAGACTAGCCCGCGTCACGGGTGCTGGCTGCTCACGGCGATCACCTCACCCGTGAGGTACGAGGCGTAGTCGCTGGCCAGGAACGCGATCACGGTCGCCACCTCCCACGGCTCCGCGGCCCGGCCGAACGCCTCCCGCGTGGTGAGCTCGGACAGCAGCTCCGCCGACGTGACCTTGGCCAGGAACGGGTGCGCGGCGAGGCTCGGTGCGACCGCGTTGACCCGGATCCCGTGCGCCGCGACGTCCTTGGCCGCGCAGCGGGTCAGCGCCATCACGCCCGCCTTCGCCGCGGCGTAGTGCGCCTGCCCCTCCTGCGCCCGCCAGCCGACCACCGACGCGTTGTTGACCACCGCGCCGCCGCCACCCTGCTCGACCAGCCGGCGCAGCGCCGCCCGGGTACACCGGAACGTCCCGTTCAGCGTCACGTCCAGCACCCGAGCCCACTCGTCGTCGGTCATCTCCAGGACCGACGCGGTGCCGCCGAGCCCGGCGTTGTTGACCATCACGTCGAGCCGGCCGAAGTGCTCGGCCGCGCCCGCGACCAGGGCCTGCACCTGGGCCTCGTCGGTGACGTCGCACGCGATCGCGTGCACCGCGTCGCCGAAGTCCGCGGTCAGCGCCGCGGCCGTCTCGGCGAGCCGGCGCTCGTGCCAGTCGCTGACCACGACCCGCGCGCCCTCCTCGAGGCAGCGCCGCGCCGCCGCGGACCCGATGCCGGTGCCGGCGGCCGCGGTGACCACGGCGACCTTGCCGGCCAGCAGCTCGCGGCCCGCCGGGGCGGACGGAGTCACGGACGCGCCTCCCGGGGCAGGCCGAGCACGCGCTCGGCGATGATGTTGCGCTGGATCTCGTTGGACCCGCCGTAGATCGTGTCCGCCCGGCTGAACAGGTACAAACGCTGCCACTCGTCCAGGGAGTCGCCGGGCGCCACCAGGCCGGCCGCGCCCCGCACGGCCATCGCCAGCTCGCCGAGCGAGCGGTGCCAGGTGGCCCAGACGAGCTTGGTGACCGAGGCGTCCCGAGCCGAGCCGATCGTGCGCAGCGCGTGCGCGCGCATCACCTCCAGGCCCAGTCGGGCCCGGGCCAGCCGCTCGCGCAGCAGCGGATCCTCGAGCGCCCCGGTGGACCGGGCCAGCTCGACCAGCGCGTCCAGCTCGCGGCGGAAGCCGACCTGCTGGCCGAGCGTCGCCGCGCCGCGCTCGAACTCCAGCGTCCGCATCGCCGTCGCCCAGCCGCCGCCGACCTCGCCGACCACGAGGTCGCGCGCGGTGCGGGCGCCGTCGAAGAAAACCTCGTTGAACTCCGAGCCACCGGTAAGTTGCACAATGGGACGGACTTCGACGCCGGGCTGGTCCATCGGCACCAGCAGGTACGACAGGCCGGCGTGGCGCCGCGAGCCCGGCTCCGTGCGGGCCAGCACGAAGCACCACTGCGCCACGTGCGCGAGCGAGGTCCACACCTTCTGCCCGGACAGCACCCACTGGGCCGCGTCTCCCGAGTCGTCGAGCGTCGCCGTGGTCGACACCGACGCCAGGTCCGAGCCCGCGCCCGGCTCGGAGTAGCCCTGGCACCACAGCTCCTCGACCGCCTTGATCCTCGGCAGGAACCGTGCCTGCTGCTCGGGCGTGCCCAGCGCGATCAGCGTCGGACCGAGCAGCTCCTCGCCGAAGTGGTTCACCCGCGCCGGCGCCCCCGAGGCGGCGTACTCCTCGTGGAAGGCCACCCGGTGGTCCAGGTCGAGGCCCTGCCCGCCGTGCTCGACCGGCCAGCCGGGGCAGGTCCAGCCGGCCGCCGCCAGGTGCCGGTCCCACGCGAGCCGCTCGTCGAACGCCTCGTGCTCTCGGCCGGGTCCGCCGAGCCCGCGCAGGCCCGCGAACTCGCCGGAAAGGTTGTCGGCCAGCCATTCGCGCACGGTCGCGCGGAACTCCGTGAGCGTCATGAGGTGTTAGCCTACCAAGCAATTGCTTTGGAGGGGTTCGCGTGACTGACGAGGTCGTTCGCTACGAGGTCGACGGGCCGGTGGCCACGGTGACGATGAACCGCCCGGAGTACCGAAACGCCCAGAACTCGGCGATGACCTACGCCCTGGACGCGGCGTTCACCCGCGCCGTCGACGACGACTCCGTCAAGGTGATCGTGCTGGCCGGCGCGGGCAAGCACTTCTCCGCCGGCCACGACATCGGCACCCCGGACCGGGACGTGGACGTGTCGTTCGACCGCAAGGCCGTGCTGTGGTGGGATCACGTCGGCAAGCCGGGCGGGGACGGCCGCTACGCGCGCGAGATGGAGGTCTACCTCGGCATGTGCCGGCGGTGGCGGGAGCTGCCCAAGCCGACGATCGCGATGGTGCACGGCGCCTGCGTCGCGGGCGGGCTGATGCTCGCGTGGGTGTGCGACCTGATCGTCGCGGCGGAGGACGCGTTCTTCGCCGATCCCGTGGTGCGCATGGGAATCCCGGGCGTGGAGTACTTCGCGCACCCGTGGGTGCTCGGCCCGCGCGCGGCCAAGGAGATGCTGTTCACCGGCGACCGGTTCGACGCGCGCCGCGCGCTCGAGCTCGGCATGGTGAACCGGGTGGTACCCCGCGACTCGCTGCGGGAGGAGACGCTCGCGATGGCGGACCGGATCGCGCGGATGCCGCGGTTCGGGCTGGCGCTGACCAAGCGCGCGGTGAACCAGGCGGAGGACCAGATGGGCCTGCGGGCGGGCATGGACTCGGTGTTCGGCCTGCACCACTTCGCGCACGCGCACAACGCCGAGACCTCGACCGACTCCCTCGGCGGCCTGGACGCCCGCTCGATGAGAGACGCCAGTGGATCTTGACCTGCCCGCGGAGACCGTCGCCTTCCGTGCCGAGGTGCGCGACTGGCTCGCGGCGAACGTGCCCGACCCGTTGCCGCCGATGGACACCGCCGATGGCTTCGAGCGCCACCGCGAGTGGGAGCGCCGGCTCGCGACGGCGGGGCTGACCGCGGTGACCTGGCCGCGCGAGTACGGCGGCCGGGACGCCTCGCTGCTGGACTGGGTGGTCTTCGAGGAGGAGTACTACGCCTCGGGCGCGCCCGGCCGGGTCAGCCAGAACGGCATCGCGCTGCTCGGCTCGACGCTGCTCACGGTCGGCACGGCCGAGCAGCGGACGCGGCTCCTGCCGCGGATGACGCGCGCCGACGACATCTGGGCGCAGGCGTGGTCGGAGCCGGAGGCGGGCTCGGACCTCGCCTCGGTGCGCAGCCGGGCGGTCCGCGCGGACGGCGGTTGGCTCCTGAGTGGACAGAAGACGTGGTCGTCCCGGGCCGCGTTCGCCGACCGGGCGTTCGGGCTGTTCCGCAGCGACCCGGCGGCCCAGCGGCACCGCGGGCTGACCTACCTGATGTTCGACCTGCGCGCGCGGGGCGTCGCCGTGCGGCCGATCCCGCAGCTCGACGGCACGCCGGGGTTCGCCGAGATCTTCCTCGACGAGGTGTTCGTGCCCGATGCCGACGTCATCGGCGAGCCGGGCGACGGCTGGCGGGTCGCGATGAGCACGACGAGCAACGAGCGCGGGCTGAGCCTGCGCAGCCCCGGCCGGTTCAGTGCCGCGGCGGACCGGCTCGTCGACCTGTGGCGCGAGCGGCCGGACCCCAGCCGGCGGGACCGGGTGGTGGACGCGTGGCTGGGCGCGCAGGCCTACCGGCTCTACACGCTGGGCACAGTCGGCCGGCTCGCCGACGGCGGGAGCCTGGGCGCGGAGTCGAGCGTCAACAAGATCTTCTGGTCCGAGCTGGACATCGCGCTGCACGAGACGGCGCTGGAGCTGCTCGGACCGGACGCCGAGCTGGAGTCGGACTGGCTGCACGGCTACCTGTTCTCCCTCGGCGGCCCTATCTACGCCGGCACCAACGAGATCCAGCGCGACCTCGTCGCCGAACGGCTGCTCGGACTGCCCCGGGGTGACCGGTGAGGCTCACGCCGAACGAGGAGCAGCGCCAGCTCGCGGCCAGCGTCGACGGGCTGCTGGCCGACGCCGACGTGCCGGGCGCGATCCGGGCGTGGGGCGCCGGCGAGCACGAGCGGGGTCTGGAGCTGATCCGCCGGCTGGCGAAGATCGGCGTGGCCGGCCTCGCGGTGCCGGAGCGACACGACGGGATGGGAGCCGGCCGGGCGGAGCTCGTCGTGACGTTCGAGGAACTGGGCCGCCACGCCGTTCCCGGGCCGTTGGTCGAGTCGTTCGCCGCGGTGCCGGCGCTGTTGACCGGGCTGGGCGGCGACGTGGCGGAGCGCTGGCTGCCGGGGCTCGCCGCCGGGGAGCTGGTGGCCTCGCTGGCGATGTCGCCGCACGTCTCCTACGCGCTCGATGCGGACGTGGCGGCGCCGGTGTTCGTGGTCGAGGACGACCGGGTGTGCCACGCCGCGTACTTCGGCCTCGCGTCCTCTGTGGACGCCACGCGCAGGCTCGGCGCGGTGGACGGCGCCGACCTGGTCGCCGAGGGACCGGCCGTGGCAACTGCCGCGGCCGCCGCGTTCGATGCCGGGGTGCTGTGCTGCGCGGCCCAGCTGCTCGGGCTCGGCCGCGGGCTGCTGGAGCGGGCGTGCGCGTACGTGGTGGCGCGCAAGCAGTTCGGCCGGGCGGTCGGCGAGTTTCAGGCGGTCAAGCATCATCTGGCGAACGTGCACGTGGCGCTCGAGCTCGCCCGTCCGCTGCTGTACGGCGCGGCGGTCACCGGGGCGCCGCGGGACGTCTCCGCCGCGCGGGTCGCCGCCGCGGACGCGGCCTACCGAGCGGCGCGCTCGGTGCTGCAGGTGCACGGCGCGGTCGGCGTCACGCTCGAGTACGACCTCGGGCTGTGGCTCACGAAGGTGCGCGCGCTGCGGTCGGCGTGGGGAACCCAGTCCTGGCACCGGGACCGGGTGCTGCGGTCGCTCTAGCGGGCGGCGGAGTCGATCACGAGCTTGCCGTTCACCCGGGTCACCCGGACCTGCTGCTTCTGTGTGGACGGGCTGTCGCCCTTGGTGTAGGTGACGTCGACGGGCACGTTCACCGAGCCGTCCGCGTTCTTCGTGACGTTGCTCGCGTTCTGGGAGCTCACCTCGGTGAACTGGCCCCAGTACTGGCTGAAGCCCTCCTGGCCGCCGAACTGCTGCTGCGCGTTGGTGGACAGCATCGCGAACCGCTTGGCGTTGTTCTGGACGTCGCCGTAGTAGTCGATCACCAGCTGCCCGGCCTGGCTGAAGTCGATGTCGCCGTTGGCCGGGATCGGGTTGGCATCGGCGCTCGACGGCGGCGCCGTCGAGGGCTCGTCGGGCTGCGCCGGCTGGGTCGTCTCCCGGTCGACGCCGCCCTCCGACACGCTCTCGCCGGGCTCCTCGCCGCCGCGCAGCACGATCGCGGTCACCACGCCGGCCACCACGAGCAGCGCGGCCACGGCGACGAGCACGAGGTTGCGCCGCGAGTTGTCGGTCCCGCGCGGTGGCGGCACCGGCGGGCCGGGCAGCGC
>NZ_JBOHGA010000030.1:0-43634 GCF_050699915.1 Actinophytocola sp. | reverse complement strand
GGCGCGTCCCGGCCGGCCGGCCCGCCCGTGTCGGCCACGCACGACGGCTGACCCCGGTTTGCCCGCCGATCAGGCGGCCACGTACCCTGTATGTCGGCCCGCCTTTCGGTGGGCCGACTCGTGCGCGGCGCCGACCGCATGCGCAGCCCTCAGTTTCGAGAACCGAGTAGCAGGAGAGTTCCGTCCCGATGTACGCGATCGTCAAGACCGGCGGCAAGCAGTACAAGGTCGCCGTCGGCGACATCGTCGAGGTCGAGAAGCTCGACGGTGAGCCGGGAGCCGAGCTCTCGTTTCCCGCGCTGCTCGTCGTCGACGGCGACGACGTCACCACCGACGCGGCCAAGCTGGCCAAGGTGTCGGTGCTGGGCAAGGTCGTCGAACAGACCAAGGGTCCGAAGATCCGCATCCACAAGTTCAAGAACAAGACCGGCTACCACAAGCGGCAGGGTCACCGGCAGAAGCTGACCCGCGTCGAGGTAACCGACATCAAGACCAAGTAGGAGCTGACAAAACCATGGCACACAAGAAGGGTGCGTCCAGCTCCCGCAACGGGCGCGACTCCAACGCCCAGCGCCTCGGCGTGAAGCGGTACGGCGGCCAGCTGGTGAACGCGGGCGAGATCCTGATTCGCCAGCGCGGCACCAAGTTCCACCCCGGCGTCAACGTCGGTCGTGGTAGCGACGACACGCTGTTCGCCCTGGCCGCGGGTGCGGTCCAGTTCGGCGAGAAGCGCGGTCGCAAGACCGTGAACATCGTCCCGGTCGAGGGCTGACGCCCGGCGATCAGGAGCGAGACCCCGTGAGGGGCGGGCCGGCGGTACCGCGGCCCGCCCCTCATTGTCATCTCTGGAAGGTTCCCAGTGTCCCGATTCGTCGACCGCGTGGTGATCCACGTGTCCGCGGGCAACGGCGGCAACGGTTGCGCCTCGGTGCACCGCGAGAAGTTCAAGCCGCTCGGCGGCCCGGACGGGGGCAACGGCGGCAACGGCGGTGACGTCGTGCTCGTCGTCGACTCCGGCGTGCACACCCTGCTCGACTTCCACTTCCGGCCGCACGCGCGAGCCGTCGGCGGCAAGCAGGGCCAGGGCAGCAACCGCGACGGCGCCGCGGGCGAGGTGCTGGAGCTGCGGGTGCCCGACGGCACGGTCGTGCTCACCGACGACGGCGAGGTGCTCGCCGACCTGACCGGCAGCGGCACCCGGTTCACGGCGGCCCGGGGCGGTCGCGGCGGGCTGGGCAATGCGGCGCTGGCCTCGAAGGCCCGCAGGGCGCCGGGGTTCGCGCTGCTCGGCGAGCCGGGCGAGGAGCGCGACCTGGTGCTCGAGCTGCGTTCGGTGGCCGACGTCGGGCTGGTCGGCTTTCCGTCGGCGGGCAAGTCGTCCCTGATCTCGGTGCTGTCCTCGGCCCGGCCCAAGATCGCCGAGTACCCGTTCACGACGCTGGTGCCGAACCTCGGCGTGGTCACCGCGGGCGAGTCGACGTTCACGATGGCCGACGTGCCGGGGCTGATCCCGGGAGCGTCCCAGGGCAAGGGGCTCGGCCTGGACTTCCTGCGCCACATCGAGCGCTGCTCCGTGCTGGTGCACGTGGTCGACTGCGCCACCTACGAGCCCGGCCGCGATCCGGTGTCCGACGTGGACGCGTTGGAGGAGGAGCTCGCCCGCTACACGCCGGCGCTCGGCGGCAGCCTGGCGTCGCGGCCGCGGGTGGTCGTGCTGAACAAGGTGGACGTGCCGGACGCGCGGGAGCTCGCCGACCTGGTGGAGGCGGACCTGACCGAGCGTGGCCTGCCGGTGTTCAAGGTGTCGACGGCGAGCCGGGAGGGCCTGCGGGAGCTGTCGTTCGCGCTGGCCAGGACCGTCGAGGAGGACCGCGCGAGCCGGCCGCCGCTGGAGGCGTCGCGGATCGTGCTCCGCCCGCCGGCGGTGGACGAGGCGGGCTTCACGGTGGTCGAGGATCCGGCGGAGGCGGGCGCGTTCATCGTGCGCGGCGAGCGGCCGGAGCGCTGGGTGCGCCAGACCGCGTTCGACAACAACGAGGCCGTGGGCTACCTGGCCGACCGCCTGGCCCGACTGGGGGTGGAGCAGGCGTTGGCCCAGGCGGGCGCGAAGCCGGGCTGCCCGGTGACGATCGGCCGCGTGACGTTCGACTGGGAGCCCTCCACGCCGGCCGGCGTGGCCGTGCTGCTCCAGGAGCGAGGGGACGACCCGCGGTTGGACCGCAACACCCGGGTGGGTGCGACGGAGCGCAAGGCGGCCAGACAGGCGCGGCGCGCGCCGAGCCTCGACCCACCCGCCGGTGACGAGTCGTGAGTGAGCGGGCGGCCGTGCTGTCCGACACGCGGGCGCGGATCGCCGCGGCCGGGCGGGTGGTCGTCAAGGTCGGCTCGTCCTCGCTGACCACCGCGGCGGGCGGCCTCGACCCGGCCCGCCTCGACGCGCTGGTCGACGCCCTCGCCGCGCGGCGCACCGCCGGCAGCCAGGTGGTGCTGGTGTCCTCCGGCGCGATCGCGTCGGGCCTGGCGCCGCTGGGTCTCAGTCGACGGCCGCGCGACCTCGCGACCCAGCAGGCGTCCGCGAGCGTCGGCCAGCTGGCGCTGGGGCACGCCTACGTGTCGTCGTTCGGTCGGTTCGGCCTCAACGTGGGTCAGGTCCTGCTCACCTCCGACGACGTCGTGCGCCGCGCGCACTACCGCAACGCGCAGCGGACCCTGTCCCGGCTGCTGGCCCTGGGCGTGGTCCCGGTGGTGAACGAGAACGACACGGTCGCCACCGAAGAGATCCGCTTCGGCGACAATGATCGTCTGGCGGCGCTGGTGGCGTACCTGGTAGGTGCCGAGGCCCTCGTCCTCTTGTCCGATGTGGACGGTCTCTACGACGGTGACCCGCGACGGGGCGACGCCACCCACATCGCGGAGGTGACCCACGAGTCCGATGTGGACCACGTCCGCGCCGACGAGGCGCCGTCGGACATCGGCACCGGCGGCATGGTCTCCAAGCTGGCGTCGGCCCGCCTGGCCTCGACGGCCGGCGTCCCGGTCCTGATCGCGGCCGCCACGGATGCCGCTCGCGCCCTTGGCCCGGCCGACGTGGGGACCGCCTTCGCCGCGAGCTCCCGCCGCCTGACGCCGAGGCGCTTCTGGCTGGCCTACGCCGCCGACCCCAAGGGCCGCCTACATCTCGACGACGGCGCGGTGGCGGCAGTGGTGGGTCGCCGTAGGTCCCTGCTGGCGGCCGGCATCACAGAGGTGACGGGTGACTTCGAAGCGGGCGACGTGGTCGAGTTGGCGGATGCCGCCGGCCGCACGGTGGCAAGGGGAGTGGTCGCCTTCGACGCGACGGAGCTGCCGGTCCTGATCGGCCGCAAGACCCACGACCTGCCCCCGGAACAAAGAAGAGAGGTCGTCCACGCCGACGACCTGGTCCCACTGCGCCACTGACCCCACGGAGTCGGCACCCCCGCCGCTAGGCATCTTGCGCCGGTATGCCGGCCAGCACCCGCACTGTGTTCACCAGGGCTTTTACCGGCATAGCCGGGTCGATGGAGCGAAACAAGCCGAGACCGACCCCGAGGCAGAGCAGGGCCGTCGCCGCCTCGTTGGTGCGCATCGGCGGTGTGGCCCGGCCGTCCGCCACGTTCGCCACCGCCGACTCCACCACCTCGCCCACCGCGGTCAGCCGGTTCGCCAGCTCCTCCCGCAGCGCCGGGTCCCGACGAGCCTGCACCGCGAACTCGAACTCGAGCGCCGTCCACTGAGGATCGCCGATCACGCGCTCCGCCCACTCCTCGAACCGGCGTAACCGCTCCTCGGTGTCGGGCGCCGCGAGCAGGCCGGCGATCTCCGCGGCCCGCTCTGCCCGGATCTCGTCCAGCACCGCCAGGCACAGCTCGTCCTTGCGGCGGAAGTTCGAGTACACCGCGCCCTTCGAGAAGCCCGCCTCCTCGGCGACCTTGTCGAGCGAGGTCACCAGGTAGCCGTCGCGCAGGAACAGCTCTCGGGCCGTCCGGAGCAGCTGCGTGCGGGTCCGGGCCTGGCTCTCCGCGCGGGTCAGTCGGGTCACGACCGCCAGCCTAGCCGCTTGACATACCGAGCGTATTCGAATACCAAGGGTATCTCGAATGGGAGGGGTGACCGTGACACCCGACTACGACGCGATCATCGTGGGCGCCGGCTTCGGAGGCATGGGCGCCGCGATTCAGCTCAACCGGCTCGGCATCACCAACCTCGTGATCCTCGAACGCGAGGACGACCTCGGCGGCACCTGGCACGTCAACCGCTACCCGGGTCTCGCCGTCGACATCGCGTCGGTCACCTACTCCTACTCGTTCGAGCCGAACCCGTACTGGTCGCGGCTGTTCGCCCCGGGCGCGGAGCTGAAGCGCTACGCCGAGCACGTCGCGGACAAGTACCGCCTGCGCCGCCACATGCGCTTCGGCACGGTGGTCGACGGCGCGACCTGGGACGACCGCGCCCAGGCGTGGACGGTCCGAGTCCGCGGTGGCGAGCGGCTCACCGCCCGGTACCTGGTGACCGCCACCGGCTTCCTCTCCCAGCCCCGGATGCCGGACATCGCGGGCATCGACACCTTCACGGGCAAGGTCATCCACTCCACGGCGTGGGACGACGGCTATGACCTGACCGGCCGCCGCGCCGCGGTCATCGGCACCGGGGCGACGGCCGTGCAGCTCGTGCCGGAGGTCGCGAGCCAGGTCGCCGAGCTGACCGTGTACCAGCGCACGCCGATCTGGGTGACACCGAAGCTCGACGGCCCGATCCCGCGCCCGCTCCAGCGGCTCTTCGCCCGCGTACCGCTCGCGCAGCGGATCGCGCGGTTGCTCAACACGGCCGCTTTGGAGGCGATCATGGTCACCGGCGTGCTGCACTACCGGCACGCCCAGCTGATGAACCGCGGCGCTGAGCGGCTCGCGCGAGCTCACTTGCGCCGTCAGATCAGGGATCCCGAGCTACGCCGCAAGCTCACGCCGGACTACTCGTTCGGCTGCAAGCGGCCGACGTTCTCCAACGACTACTTCCCGACGTTCAACAAGCCGAACGTCCACCTCGAGACGACGCCGATCGACCACGTCGAGCCGACCGCCATCGTCACCACCGACGGCCGCCGGACCGAGATCGACACACTGCTGCTCGCCACCGGGTTCAACCTGTGGGACGTCAACTTCCCCGCGATCGAGATCACCGGCCGAGAGTCCCGTGACCTCGGCTCGTGGTGGCGCGCCAACCGCTTCCAGGCGTACGAGGGCGTGACGATTCCGTACTTCCCGAACCTGATCAGTCTCAACAGTCCGTACTCCTACAGCGGCTTGTCGTACTTCACCACGATCGAGGCGCAGATGCGCCACATGGCAAGGCTCTTCGGCGAGCTGCGCCGGCGGGACGTGACCACCTTCGAGGTGAAGCAGGCCGCCAACGACGACTTCCTCGCGAAGATGCGAGCCCGCCTCGGCGACTCGGTGTTCGAGCTGGGCAGCTGCTCGACCGCGCGCAGCTACTACTTCAACCAGCACGGCGAGCCGGCCCTCCTGCGCCCGACGTCCACCCTCAACGCCCGACGAGCCGCCGCCACCTTCCCGGTGACCGACTACGCCTACGCCTGACGCACGTCAACGCCTGACCAGCTCGACTACGTCGGGCCGCTCGGCCCCGGCAGCTCACTACGGCTGGTCGCTTGCTGGCGGCCGGCTGTTGCCGAGGTGGCGGATGAGTCGCGCGAGCTGGTCGGAGTAGTGGCGGGTGAACTCGTCGGAGTCGGCGTCCTCACCGCAGATCGCCTTGACGATCCGCGGCAGCGTGACCGTCGCACTCGCCGCGGCGAACAAGGCCAGCAGCACGCACGCCGGATCCAGGTCGGCGGGTAGTTCGCCCGCTCCCTGACGGCGTCGGATGTCCGCGACCTGATCCCGGAGGAACTCGTCGTCCTGACCGGTGTCCGGCGACGCGCCGCCGGTGTCCAGGTTCGCCCAGACCATCATGCGCGCCCAGTCCCGGTAGTGGACCGTGCTCATCGTGAAGCCGGCGATCATCGCGTCGAGCGGCTGGTCCGGGTTCGCGAGCGTCGCGCTGGCCTGCCGCCACTGCGCGGACAGCTCCGCGAAGAGGCCCTCCTTCCCGCCGAAGTAGTACGAGATCAGCTGCTTGTTGACGCCCGCTCGGTCGGCGATGTCGCTGACCCGCGCCCCAGCGAAGCCCTTGGCTCCGAACTCGACCTTGGCCGCGTCGAGGATGCGCGCTCGCGTCCGCTCCGGGTCGCGCTGCCGCTCACCGGGAGTCGGCGTGCGTCGCGGATTTCGGCCGGTCGTCATGGGTCAACAGTAGACGATCAACGCCACGGGTGACAGTCTCAGATGTATGGTTGACTTAATCATACAGATGGATGATTATGACTCCTGTCAGGTTCCGATGAAGGAGGTAGCGATGTCCAAGCGTCTCCGAGTAGCGGTCGTCGGCGGCGGTACGGGCGGGTTGGCCCTTGCGCAGGCTCTGCACCAGGCCGGCGTCCACGTGTCGGTGTACGAACGCAGCAGGCTGCGGACCGAACGCCTGCAGGGGTACCGGGTCCATATCAACCCGCACGGTTCACGAGCGCTCCACGAATGCCTGCCGCCCGACCTGTGGCGGGCGTTCGTCGCCACCTGCGGCTCGCCGGGCAGCTCGTTCAGCTTCGTGACCGAGCAGCTCGCGGAGCTGCTGCGCGTCGAGGAGGAGCTCACCTCGGGCCCAGCACGCGACCCGGTCACCGCGCACCACTCGGTCAGCCGCATCACGCTCCACCAGGTGCTGTCCGCCGGATTGGACGGCGTGCTGCACCACGGCAAGGAGTTCGAGCGCTACACCCGTGCCGACGACGGCACCGTCACCCTGCACTTCGCGGACGGCACGACCGCCACCGCCAACGTGCTGGTCGCCGCCGACGGCGCCGCCTCGCGGGTACGTGGCCAGTACCTGCCGCACGCCGAGCGGGTCGACACCGGCGTCCGCACGATCGCGGGCAAGCTCCCACTCACCGAGGAGACCAAGCGGTGGCTGCCGACCCAGCTCCACACCGGACCGAACAACGTCATCCCGCCGGCCGGCTGCGGCATGTTCGTCGCCCCGCACGAGCTCGACGCCGAAGCGCCGGTCGTGAACGGCATCGGTGGCAACGACGGGACGTTCGCCGAGGACACCGTATTGTTCGACAACACCGGCAGCTACGTCATGTGGGCCTACGCCGCCGACCACACCCGGCTCGGGCCGGACGCCGAACTGTCCGCAATGGATGGTGCCGCGCTGCGGGACCTCGTCGGCCGGCTGACCGAGGGCTGGCACCCGTCACTGCGTCGGCTCGTCGCCGACTCACCTGAGCAGAGCGTGTCCCTGCTGCCGATCCGCACGTCTGTGCGGATCCCACGCTGGGAGACGACCAACATCACCCTCCTCGGCGACGCGATCCACAGCATGACGCCGTTCCGCGGCATCGGCGCCAACACCGCGCTTCGCGACGCGCAGCTGCTCGCGCGCAACCTGATCGCCGCCGCCAGAGGCGAGACCGACCTCCTCTCCGCGATCCACGACTACGAGACTCACATGATCGACTACGGCTTCGCGGCGGTACGGATGTCGCGCCGCACCGCGGCACAGACGGTCTCGACGAACCGCATCAGCCGCTCGATGTTCAAGGCGTCGCTACGAATGTTCTCGGCGATTCCCCCTCTCAAGCGAAAGGTGTTCAGTGACCTGGGCAGCAAGTGACCGTTCGGGCCGGGAGCGCCTCGCCAGGGCCGCTCCCGGTCGATGGTCGAGGTGCGTCAGGCCGTTGTGGCCAGTGCGAAGGGCAGTACCGCCGGGGCGCCTGCGTCTCGGAGGAGCTTGGTCGCCACGGTCATCGTCCAGCCGGTGTCCAGTCGGTCGTCCACCAGCAGCACCGGACCATCCACAGTGGCCAGTCGCTCCGTCAGTGCCGGACCGACCTCCAGCGCACGCCAGATTTGCGCCAGCCGGCGGGCGCTGTTCGCCTGGCGCTCGCCCGACTCGTGCACGTCGAGCTCACCCAGCAGCGGGAGGCGGCCGATCGTCGAGATGCGCTCGGCGAGGCTCGACACCAGCTTCGGACGGTGGACCGAGCCCAGTGCGACCACGCCGACCGGACGCTCCTGCCAGCCCCACGACGCGAGCACCGCGACACAACCGTCGACCACGTCATCCGGCACCGGTCCGTCGGCCGGGGCACCCGGTGCGAACAGCTCACGTAACCGGTTGCCCCACCCGACGTCGGTGAGCCGGCCGAGTGCCCGTCCCGTTTCGGCGAGCTCACCGGCGGCGAGCTTGCCGGACACCGGAACGTCGAGCGCGGCCATCCCGCTTGGCCACATGCGACGCGGCTCGACGTCGACCCCGGGCCTGCGTAAACGCTCCCGCGCCTGCGCGACCGCTTCCCCCGAGACCTCCGCCGTCCACCGAGCTCCGGCACAGTTGTCGCACCGGCCACACGGCGCGGCGTGCGGATCGTCGAGCTGGTGGAGCAGGTACTCCATCCGGCACTTCTCGGTCCGCTGGTACTCCAGCATCGCCTGCTGCTCGGATCGCCGAGCACCCGCGATGCCGACGTACCGATCCTCGTCGTACTCCCAACCCCTACCGGTCGCGATCCAGCCGCCCTTCACCCGGTGCACGGCGCCGTCCACGTCCAGCACCTTCAACACCATGTCCAGCCGGCTGCGGGACAGATCGCATCGCGGCTCGATCGCCACTGTGGACAGTGGACGGTCGGCTTCGGCCAGCACGTCGAGGACCTGGCGCACCACGCGCTCCGGCGGGAAGGCCAGCGACGCGAAGTAGGCCCAGATGTCCTGGTCCTCCGTGCCGGGCAGGAGTAGCACGTCGGCCCGCTCGACACCGCGGCCCGCGCGCCCGATCTGCTGGTAGTAGGCGATCGGCGAGGGCGGCGCGCCGAGGTGGATCACGAAGCCCAGGTCTGGTTTGTCGAACCCCATGCCCAGCGCGGACGTCGCGGCCACCGCCTTGATCCGGTTGGCCAGCAGATCCTGCTCGATGCGCTCGCGGGTGGCCGGGTCGGTCTTGCCGGAGTACGCGCTCACGGAGAACCCCTGCGCGGTCAGGAACGCCGCGACGTCGTTCGCGGCGGCGACCGTGAGCGTGTAGATGATCCCGGACCCGGTCAGCTTCTCCAGGTTCTCCGCGAGCCAGGCGAACCTGGCCTGCGCGGTCGGCAGCCGCAGCACCCCGAGGTGCAGGCTCTCCCGGTCGAGCTGGCCACGCAGGACCAGAGTGTCCCGCGCGCCGAGGTCGAGCTGGTCGGCCACGTCCCGCACCACCCGGTCATTGGCCGTGGCCGTGGTTGCCAGCACCGGCACGCCGGCCGGCAACTCGCCGAGCAGGGTGCGCAGTCGCCGGTAGTCGGGCCGGAAGTCGTGGCCCCAGTCGGAGATGCAGTGCGCCTCGTCGACCACGAGCATGCCGGCCGACGCGGTGAGCTCGGGCAGCACCGTGTCGCGGAACTCCGGGTTGTTGAGCCGTTCCGGGCTGACCAGCAGCACGTCGGTCCGTCCGGCGAGGACGTCTTCCTGCGCCTGGTGCCACTGGTCGATGTTGGCAGAGTTGATCGTGGCCGCGTGCACGCCCGCACGGCCCGCCGCCGCGATCTGGTTGCGCATCAACGCGAGCAGCGGAGAGACGATCACCGTCGGGCCCTGGCCGAGCTCCCTCAACAACGCCGTGGCGATGAAGTAGACGGCTGACTTCCCCCACCCCGTGCGCTGCACGACGAGCGCCCGCCTGCGGTCGACGACCAGGGCCTTGATGGCGGTCCACTGGTCCTCGCGCAGTGCGGCGCCGTCGCCGGCGAGTGCGCGGAGGTGTTGTTCGGCTGAGTTACGGAGCGGTTGCTGGTCCACGCCTCCACCATGACGCATGGGACCGACAGCGGCCAGGAGGAACCCGTGCGAGTGGTCCCTTTCGCACGGGTTGATACCGAGGAGGCAGGATGACCGACAGGTACAACCCGGTGGGCATGTGGCGGCCGAACGGGCGTGCGTTCTCCCAGGGAGTCGTGCAGGGCGAGGGTGTGGTCGTCCACGTCACGGGCCAGGTGGCGTGGGACGAACTCGACAACGTCGTCGGTGTCGGGGATGTCGAGGCGCAGATGGAGAAGGCCGTCGACAACGTCAGGACGGTTCTCGCCGAGGTGGGCGGCACGCTCGGCGACATCGTCTCCATGACGATCTACTTCCTCGACCGCGCCGACCTGCCGGTGATCCAGCGTGTCCGAGCTCGTCATTTCGACGCCGCGACCGCGCCGGCGAGCGTTCTGATCCAGGTGCCCGGGCTGGTCCTGCCGGAGTTCCTCGTCGAGCTCGTCCCGATCGCCGTGGTGCCACCGGGTCGGTTCGTCCGCCCGCGCTGAACTCTTCTGGCCGACTGGCCGATCGACGGTCACGTACGCTGACCAGCTATGTCAGGGCGGAAGATCGGGATCATGGGTGGCACGTTCGATCCCGTGCACAACGGACACCTCGTGGCGGCGAGCGAGGTCCAGGCCAGGTTCGACCTCGACGAGGTGATCTTCGTGCCGACCGGGCAGCCGTGGCAGAAGAGCCATCGCCAGGTGAGTGCCGCCGAGGACCGGTACCTGATGACGGTGATCGCGACCGCCTCGAACCCGCGGTTCTCCGTGAGTCGGGCGGACATCGACCGTGGCGGCACCACCTACACGATCGACACGCTGCGCGATCTCCACGCGGCGCACCGGGACGCGGAGCTGTTCTTCATCACCGGCGCGGACGCGCTGGAGCAGATCCTGTCGTGGCGCCAGGCCGAGGAGCTGTTCGCGCTGGCCCACTTCGTGGGTGTGACCAGGCCGGGCTACTCGCTCGGCGACGAGCACCTGCCCAGCGGCTCGGTGAGCCTGGTCGACGTCCCGGCGATGGCCATCTCGTCGACCGCCTGCCGGGCACGCGTCGCGGCCGGTCAGCCTGTCTGGTACCTGGTTCCGGACGGCGTCGTGCAGTACATCTCCAAGCGCGATCTGTACGGCGCCCAATGATCGGGTCGGCACGGGTACTCTCGTAGGGCTTGAAGGCCTGGACCAAGTAGTTCGACGATCGAGGAGTGACGTGGTCGCAACGCACGACGCACGCGAGTTGGCACTTGTTGCGGCCAACGCCGCGGCCGACAAGAAGGCCAGCGACGTGATCGTGCTCGATGTCTCCGAGCAACTGGTGATCACCGACTGTTTCGTCATAGCGTCTGCGCCAAACGAGCGGCAGGTGGGTGCGATCGTCGACAACGTCGAGAAGAAGATGCGCGACGCCGGCAACAAGGCGGTGCGCCGCGAGGGCGCCCGCGAGGGTCGGTGGGTGCTGCTCGACTTCGTCGACGTCGTCGTACACGTGCAGCACGCCGAGGAGCGGGCGTTCTACGGCCTCGAGCGGCTATGGAAGGACTGCCCTCGGATCGAGTTCGACCCGACCCCGGCCGTCGCCGAGTCGGGTGGCGTAGACGGCAGGCCGACGTGACCCTGAGCCGGCTCGTGATGTGGCGGCATGGCGAGACCGACTACAACGCGACCGGCCGGATGCAGGGGCACCTGGACTCGGTCCTCACCGACGTGGGCCGCAACCAGGCGCGCTTCGCGGTGCCCGCGCTCGCCCGGTTCTCCCCGGACATCGTCGTCACGTCCGACCTGCGCCGGGCCATGGACACGGCCACCACGTTCACCGAGGTCACGGGCGTGCCGCTGCGAGTGGACAAGCGGCTGCGGGAGACCAACCTCGGGCTCTGGCAGGGGATGACCAGCGCGGAGGTCGACGAGCAGTGGCCGGGTTCGCGCCAGCTCTGGCAGACCGATCCGACCTGGACGCCGCCGGGCGGTGAGTCGCGGCTGGAGGTCGCCGCGCGAGCCGCCGAGGTGGTCGGCGACCTCGACGAGTCGACCGAGGACACGGCCGTGCTGTGCGCACACGGCGGCCTGATCACCGCGCTGACCGGGCATCTGCTGGAGCTGCCGATCACCGCCTGGGCGAAGTTGGGCGGCATCGGGAACTGTCACTGGACGGTGCTGACCAGGCGTGGGTCGAGCGGACTGGCCTGGCGGCTGCGGGTGTACAACGCAGGGATCACCGGCTGAGCCGATGCGCGCGCCGACCCTGTTGATGTTCGGGGACTCACTGAGCTTTCACGGCCCGGACGGGCCCTGTCCGGCCGACGACGTGCGGCTGTGGCCCAACCTCGCGGCGGCCTCGCTCGGCGGGCGGACCGAGCTGTTCGCGAGCGCCGGCTGGACCGCGCGGGACGCGTTCTGGGCGCTCGCCGGCGACCCCAGGGTGTGGTCGGCGCTGCCCAAGGCGGACGTGCTCGTCCTGGGTGTCGGCAGCATGGACACGCTGCCCTCACCGCTGCCCACCTTTCTGCGTGAAGGGCTGCGCTACCTGCGACCCGACGGGCTGCGCAGGCTCGTCCGGGCCCGCTACCAGGCCGCCCAGCCGTGGCTGGCCAGGGCGACCCGGGGACGACCGGTCGCGCTGCCGCCCGCGCTTACCGTGCGCTACCTGGACAAGACGCTCGGGTCGATCCGGGCACTGCGGCCGGACCTGCCCGCGGTGGGCGTGCTGCCGCCGGTGCACCGGGCGGCGTCGTACGGGCTCGTGCACACCGGCCGGCGCGAGGCCGCAGGGGCGATCCGGGGGTGGGGTGACCGGGCGGGCGTTCCGCTGCTCGACCTGGCCGAACTGGTCGGCGAGCACGTGCTGGCCGGGCGCGGGAACCCGGATGGGATCCACTGGGGATGGGAAGGCCACGAGCGGGTCGGCAAGGCGCTCGCAGAGCTTGTCGGACCGTTGCTCTAAGCGGGCACCCCGTAGGCTGACCGACCGTGCCGGTCGCCGTGGTCACCGATTCCAGCGCGTACCTGCCGGACGGATTCGCCGCCCGGCACGCGGTACACGTGGTGCCGTTGCACGTGTTGATCGACGACGAGTCCGGGCTGGACGGGGTGGACATCGGCCCGGCCGAGGTGGCGGCGGCGCTCGGGAGCAAGCGGACGGTTACCACCTCTCGGCCGAACCCGGACGAGTTCGTCGCCGTCTACCGACGGCTGTTGGACGAGGGCGCGGACGGCATCGTGTCCGTGCACCTGTCGCGTGAGCTGTCCGGGACGTGGGAGTCGGCCCGGCTGGCGGCACAGGAGGTCGGCGGCGACCGGGTGCGGGTGGTGGACTCGCGGACCGCGGTGATGGGGCTGGGTTTCGCGGTGTTGCGGGCGGCCTCGGCGGCGATCGGCGGCGGGTCGGGCGAGGCAGTGGAGGACGCGGCGGTCGACGCGGCGGCGCGAACGACGGCCTTCTTCGTGGTGGACACCCTCGAGTACCTGCGGCGGGGCGGGCGGATCGGGTCGGCGGCGGCCTTCCTTGGCACCGCGCTCGCGGTGAAGCCGGTACTGCACGTCGAGGACGGGCGGATCGTGCCGCTGGAGAAGGTGCGGACGACCAACCGGGCCGTGCTGCGGCTGGTGGACCTCGCCGAGCAGGCCGCGGCGGCGACCAACGCCACGGCCGTCGAGCTCGCCGTGCATCACCTCGGCTCGTACGAACGTGCCGCGGAGCTCGCCACGCGGCTCGACGAGCGGATCTCGTCCGCGTCGGGTTGTGTGGTGTCCGAGCTCGGTGCGGCCATCGGCGCGCACACCGGTCCCGGGATGCTCGGCGTGGTGGTGTGTCCGGCCGATCGGTGAATCGGCCAGCGTCGCACACCCCGCCGACAATTCCGCGCCACCGAAGGGAATCTCGCGCCGGTTGTCCACAACCGACTCGTTTGTCCACAGCAGAGGGCCGACCGGCCCGACGCGAGCGCCGCCGGGCATAACGTCGATTGCGTGATCGACACGACCTCCCGACGCGACCGTCGCAGTGCCCGTGCCCGCCGCCGGCTCGCCCGTCTGATCAGCCAGGCCGGCGCCGACCGCCCGGCGGCGGACACCTCGGTGCTGCCGGCGGACCAGCGCTGGCTCGACGTCTCACCCGACGCGCGCCAGCCGCGCGCGGCGGATCCCGAGTGGTGGCCGGATGTCGCGCCACCCGACGTCCGCGCCGGGTCGCCCGACCCTTCTGCGCCGCGCGAACCGGAGCGCGTGCTGCTCGGTTCGCCTCGGCCGGTCGCCGAGCTGTGGTGGCGCCGAAGGCTGGACCGGCTGTTGGAACGCTGGCTGCCGGCCACGGTCGAGGAGCGACCACGGTGGCGGCTGGCCGCCGCCGCGGCGGCCGGGGCCGTGTTGCTCGGTGTCGCCGTGGCGGTCGGGCTCGTGATGTCCGGTTCGAGCAAGGAACCAGAGGTGCCGCCGGCGTTGCCGGCCGCGTCGGTCCGAACGCCGGGTGCGTCGGCTCCGCCGTCCGGTGGCGGCTCGATCGTGGTCAGCGTGGTCGGCCGGGTCGCGCGGCCAGGGCTGATCACGTTGCGGGACGGCGCACGGGTCGCGGACGCACTCGAGGCGGCCGGCGGGCCGGCCCGCGGCGTGAACCTCGGCGGTCTCAACCTCGCTCGCCGGCTCGGCGACGGCGAGCAGATCTACGTCGGCGTCCCGACCCCGGCGGGCGCGGAGCCGCCCGCCGGGGCGTCCGGTGCCGGCGAGCCGGGCGAGGGGTCCGTCGACCTCAACTCGGCGACGCTCACCTCGCTGGACACGCTGCCCGGGGTCGGACCGGTGACCGCGCAGCGGATCCTCGACTGGCGCACCCAGCACGGCCGGTTCGCCTCCGTCGACCAACTTCGCGAGGTCGACGGGATCGGGCCGACTCGGTTCGCCAGGCTCAAGGACCTGGTGGTGGCCAGGTGAGCATGCGCGACCTCGACCTCGCCTCGGCGCCGGACTGGCGGCTGGTGCCGGCGGCGCTGGTCGTCTGGCTCACGACGATGCTCGGCCTGCTCGTCGGCTGGTCGTGGGTCGCCATCGGGAGCGGCGCCACGGTCGCCGCCGGGGTGCTCGTGCTGCTGGCGGCGCGGCGCCGGCCCGAGCCGGCGCGGTGGTGGCGTCTCGGCGTGGGTTGGTCGCTGCTGATCTGCGCGTTGCTGGTCGGCGTGTTCACGACGGGGCGGTTGCGCGAGGCGGCGGGTGACCCGCTGCGGGAACACGCGAACGCCGGCGCCGGAGGCACGTTCCGGGTGACGGTCACCGAACGCCCGCGACCGCTGTTCTCGACGGGGTTCGGCGGTCAGCAGGGCGGAGTGCGAGCGGTCGTGGTGCCGGCACGGGTGCGCGACGCGGTGGTCGCGGGCGCGGTGGTGCCTTCGCACGGGCGCGTCGTGGTGATCGCCCCGGTCGACCGGTGGTCGACGTTGCTGCCCGGACAGGACGTCAGCGCCACCGCGCAGTTGGCGACGACGCGGCCGGGTGAGCTGACCGTGGCTGTGCTGCGGGTGCGCGGACCGCCGGCCGACGTGACCGAGGCGGCCGTGTGGCAGCGGGTCGCGCAGTCGCTGCGGATGGGACTGCGGGACGCCGCCGGAGTGCTCGACCCGGAGTCGGCGGGACTTCTTCCGGGGCTCGTCGTGGGCGACACCGACGAGCTGTCGCGGCAGGTCCAGGAGGAGTTCCGGACGGCCGGCCTGGCGCATTTGTTGGCGGTTTCCGGCGCGAACCTCGCCATCGTGTGTGTCTCGGTGTTGTTGCTGCTGCGCGTGATGCGGGTCGGACCACGGGGTTCGGCCGCCGGGGCCATGCTCGCGCTGGTCGGGTTCGTGGTGCTGGCCGGGCCGGAGCCGAGCGTGCTGCGCGCTGGGGTGATGGGCGCGGTCGGACTGCTGGCCCTGGCGATCGGACGGGAACGGGCGGCCTTACCCGCGCTGGGGACCGCGGTCGTGCTGCTGGTGCTGTGGGACCCGGCGATGGCGGTCAGCTTCGGGTTCGCGCTGTCGGTACTGGCCACCGCCGGCCTGGTGCTGATCGCGCCGCGCTGGGCCGATCGGCTGGCCGCACGCGGCGTGCCGCGCGGGCTCGCCGAGGCGCTCGCCGTGCCCGCGGCGGCCCACCTGGTCACCGCTCCGGTGGTGGCCGGGATGGCCGGGCAGGTCAGCCTCGTCTCGGTGTTGGCGAACCTGCTGGCGGCGCCGGTAGTCGCGCCGGCCACGGTGCTGGGCGTGCTGGCGGCTCTCGTGGCGCCGGTGTGGCCGTGGCTCGCGGAGGTGCTGGTCCGGTTCGCGGGTCCGGAGGTCGACTGGTTGATCCTGGTCGCGCGGCAAGCCTCGCGTGTGCCGGGTGCGGCGATCGACTGGCCGGCCGGCTGGTGGGGCGGGCTCCTGCTGGCGGCGTGCGTCCTTCTGTTGGTGGCGGCACTGCGGCGCCGGCGCCTGCGGGTGCTCGTCGGTGCGGCTCTCGCCGGGCTGCTGGTCGTGGTCGTCCCGATCCGGGTGATCGCCCCCGGCTGGCCACCGGCGGACTGGGCGATGGTGGCCTGCGACGTGGGCCAGGGCGACGCGCTCGTGCTGGCCACGGCCGACGAGGGTCGGGCGGTGGTGGTCGACGCGGGGCCGGAGCCTGGTCCACTGGCCGCCTGCCTCGACCGGCTCGAGGTGTCGCGCGTGCCGCTCGTGGTGCTCAGTCACCTGCACGCCGACCACGTGGGCGGGCTCGACGCGGTGCTGGCGGACCGCGCGGTCGGTGCGGTGGGCGTGGGCCCGGCGAGAGAGCCGGGCTGGGCTTGGCAGGAGGTGCGGGCGAAAGCCGCGGCGGCCGGAGTGCCGGTCGTCCAGCTCGAGGCCGGGCGCCGGCTGGACTGGCCGGGACTGTCGATGGAGGTGTTGGCGCCCTCGGAAAGGGAGGTGATGCCAGCGGCGGAGGCCGACGGCACGGAGATCAACAACGCTTCGGTCGTGCTGCGTGCGACCACGGCCGCAGGCCGGATCCTGCTCAGCGGCGACGTGGAGCTCGCCGCGCAGGCGCAACTGCTGAACGCGCGCGTGGATCTGTCCGCGGACGTGATCAAGGTCCCGCACCACGGCAGCCGGTACACGACGCCGGACCTGTTCACGGCGATCCGTCCACGGATCGCGGTGGTGAGCGTCGGGGCGGACAACCGATACGGCCACCCGAACCCGAGCACGCTCCGGGCGCTGAACCGCGCCGGGATGCTGGTGCTGCGCACGGACACCGACGGCGACGCGGCGATCGTCCCCGGCGACGCGGGTCCGCGGGCAGTGACCCGCGGGACCGTCCCGAGGCCCGCCCGCCGCGGGCTCGGCCCGGCTGGCGGCACAGCAGGTCGGCGGCGCCGGGAGGCCCTCGTGACGCACGCCAGGCACCGCCGACACCTGTCGGTCGATTGCGTCGTGCTCGGTCGTACACGGCAGCCAGACTGTCCATATCGGACAGCAGCGGCGTGGTGTCGGCGGGTGGCTGGTCAGGACTCGAGGGCCCTGCGGACCGCTTCGCTCGATGGGGGCACCACGGCCTTGGGGCCGATCTTGTCCTGAACGGCGTCGAGGGTCTTGAGGCCGTCGCCGGTGATGAGGAGGACGGTCTCGGCGTCGGGATCCAGCTGGCCGGACTCGACGAGCTTCTTCGCCGTCGCCACGGTGACGCCACCGGCGGTCTCGGCGAAGATGCCCTCCGTCCGCGCGAGTAGGCGGATGCCCTCGACGACCTCGTCGTCGGAGACGTCTTCCACCGCGCCGTTGGTGCGGCGTACCGCGTCGAGCACGTACGGGCCGTCAGCCGGCGCACCGATCGCGAGCGAGCGCGCGATCGTGTCCGGCTTCACCGGCCGCACGACATCCTGGCCCGCCTTGAACGCGGCGGACACCGGCGAGCAGCCGGTCGCCTGCGCGCCGAACACTCGGTAGTCCTTGCCGTCGACCAGACCTAGCTCGGTCAGCTCGCGGAAACCCTTGTCCACCTTGGTGAGCTGCGCGCCGGAGGCTACCGGCACGACCACCTGGTCGGGCAGCCGCCAGCCGAGCTGCTCGGCGACCTCGTAGCCGAGCGTCTTCGAGCCCTCGGCGTAGTACGGGCGCACGTTGACGTTCACGAACGCCCAGTCCTCGTGCTCGGCGGCGAGCTCGGTGGCAAGGCGGTTGACGTCGTCGTAGTTGCCGTCGACCGCGATCAGTGCGCCGTCGTACACCGCGGTGGTGAGGACCTTGGCTCGCTCGAGCGAGGACGGGATCAGCACCACCGACCGCCAGCCGGCGCGTGCGGCCGCGGCGGCCACGGCGTTGGCCAGGTTGCCGGTCGACGGGCAGGCGAGCACGGTGAAGCCGAGCTGGCGCGCGGCGGCGAGCGCCACGGCGACGACGCGGTCCTTGAAGGAGTGAGTCGGGTTGCCGGTGTCGTCCTTGACCCACAACGACTTCACACCGAGCGCGGCCGCCAGCCGGTCGGCCTTCACCAGGCGGGTGAGGCCGGGGTCGGTGTTCGGGTGGGCGTCCACATCGGACGGCACGGGCAGGAGTCGCCGGTAGCGCCAGATCGACTTGGGACCGGCCTCGATCTCGGCGCGAGTCACGTCGCCGAACTCGTAGGCGACCTCGAGCGGGCCGAAGCACTCGGCGCACGCGAACTCGGCGGCGAGAGGTACCTGGTTGCCACACTCGCGGCACGTCAGGGCGCGCGCGGGCCCGAGGTCGAGCGTGGTGGTGGCGGCAGTGATCGTCATCGCGAGGTTTCTCCTCATCTGTCCCGCGTGCGGGTCGGAATTGGCACCGTGGTCGTCGCCGCTCCTCGCGGAACACGAATGGCTGACGCCGGTTGCCGGGGCTTCTTCGGGCCGTTTCCCTCTGCCCCTCTGGATGAGCTGTATTCAGTTGTTCGCCGAACACGTTACGGCACGACCCGGCGGGTCGGCCAACGTGAGGTCCATCATTCGAGAAGGCCCCTACCGACACGCGAGGCGGCCGGCGGCGGGCGCGACCACGGTGGTGCGAGGATGGCCGGGTGAAGGCCCCAGCCGTGACCCCGCCCGCGCTCCAGCTCGTTCTCGGGGAGGAGGAGCTGCTGGTCGAGCGCGCGGTCCGGGCCGCGGCCGACGCTGCCAAGCTCGCCGATCCGACCGCCGAGCTGACCCGGGTGAAGGTGTCCGACCTCACCCCGCCCGAGCTCGCGGAGCTGGTCAGCCCGTCGCTTTTCGCCGAGCAGCGGGTGATCGTGATCGAGAACGCGCACGACGCGGGCAAGGACATCGCCGCGGCGATCACGTCGTACGTGCGCGAGCCGGCGGACGGCGTGCAGCTCGTCGTCCTGCACACGGGCGGTGGCCGCAAGCCGGCCAAGGATCTGATCGGCGCGCTGCGGTCGGCGGACGCGCACGTGGTCGAGTGCCCGCGGATCACAAAGCCGGCGGACCGCGAGGCCTTCGTGCGCAACGAGATCCGCCGCGCCGGCGGCAAGACCGACGCGGACGCGGTGAGCGCGTTGATCGACTCGGTCGGCTCGGACCTGCGCGAGCTGGCGTCCGCGGCGGCGCAGCTCGTCGCCGACACGGGTGGTGAGGTGACCGCCGATGAGGTGCGCCGCTACCACCGCGGCCGGGCGGACGTGACCGGGTTCGCGGTGGCCGAGAAGGCGATCACCGGCGACGTGGCGGGTGCGCTGGAGATGCTGCGCTGGGCGATGCAGCTGGGTGTGCCGCACGTGCTGGTGGCCGATGCGCTGGCCGACGGCGTGCGCACGGTGGCGAAGGTCGCGGGTGCGGGCCGCGCGGACCCGTACCGGTTGTCGACCGAGCTGGGCATGCCGACGTGGAAGGTGCGCAAGGCACTGTCCCAGTCGCGCGGCTGGCACCCGGCGGGCCTGGTGGCGGCGATGCAGGTGGTGGCCGAGGTGAACGCGGACGTGAAGGGCGTCGCGGTGGACGCGGACTACGCGCTGCAGCGCGCGGTGCTCCGCTTGGCCGAGGCCCGCCGCCGCAGCTGACGCCCGGGCGAGACCTGTCCACAGGCTTGATCGACTTCAGGCGAAATCGTCAGAGTCGCCCGGTAGATTTGGAATCAGGGGGACCCCCTCGCGGTTGTCCACAAGGCGCGCCACCATCCACAGATTTGCGCGGGTTGGCTCGCGCTCGGCGGGATCGTCGGTGTCGGTCCGTAGGCTGGAAAGCGGGGGGGCCCGCCAGTTCGGAGTTGTCCACAGGGCCGGTTTGGGCGGCCGGGATTGTCGGTGGTGCCGCGTAGGCTGGAATTTTGGGGGCCGGCGGCCGCGATCGGACAGTTGTCCACAGGCTCGCCCCCCGACCGGCCGAAATCGTCGATGCCTCGCCTTAGGCTGGTGATCGGGGGCCGGAGGCCAGAGACGACTGTGCCGGCCACCCACTGGGCGGCCGGCACAGGTGAAAGTCTGTTCAGAGCTGGTTGACTCGCTTGGCCATGGCGGACTTCTTGTTCGCCGCCTGGTTGGCGTGGATCACGCCCTTGCCGGCCGCCTTGTCGAGCTTGCGGCTGGCGTCCTGCAGGAGCTCGACCGCCTTGTCCTTGTCGCCCGCCTCCGCCGCTTCGCGGAACTTGCGGATCGCGGTCTTCACCGAGGACTTGACGGACTTGTTGCGCTGCCGCGCCTTCTCGTTCGTCTTGATCCGCTTGATCTGGGACTTGATGTTCGCCACGCGTGTACTCCTCGATGTCGATCACGGATGTCCGTGCCGCGAAAGGGTGGCCCCGCCAGATCAAGTCCGGCGAGCTTCCTCCTGGGCGGAATGCCACACGGCACGACCGCACGAGGATAACAGCGGGTCACCGGGCGCTGGTCAGCGGCCGCCCAGCATGCTCCGCGTCAGGGCCTGCTGCTGGGACAGCAGCTCGTCCAGCGCCGAGCGCAGGGCCTGCTCGTCGAGCGCGGTGCGGCCCTCGACCGCGCTCAGCACCGCCCGTCGGACCCACTCCTTGACGAACGACGCCGTCACCCCGTCGGTGGCCTCGACCAGCGGCGACGCGTCGGCCAGCCGCAGCGCCGGGCCCGCGTAGAGCCGCAGTAGCCGCTCCCGGCAGGCCGCGTCCGGCTTCGGGATCTCCACCGCAAGGTCTACCCGGCCGGGCCGCTGCGCGAGCGCCTCCTCCATCGTGTCCACCCGGTTGGTCGTCAGCACGAAGGTCACGTCCGCCTCCGAGCCGATGCCGTCCATCTCGTCCAGCAGCTCGAACAGCGCCGGGTTGCCCGACATCGTCATCGAGCGGTCGTGGGCGATCAGGTCGACGTCCTCCACCACGACCACCGACGGCTCCAGCCGCCGGGCCAGCGCCGCGGTGGCACGCAGCCAACGGATCATCGCCACCCCGGACAGCAGGAACACCGTGCACGACGGCAACCGGCTCAGCAGGTACCGCACCGTGTGCGTCTTGCCCGTCCCGGGCGGCCCGTACAGCAGCAGCCCGCGCTTGAGGTGCTGTCCGTGCTCGCGCAGCGCCACGGTCTGCTCGACCGAGCGCACCACGTGCCGCTCGATCGACGACAGCACGCCGTCGGCCAGCACCACCTGGTCGGTCCGCAGCTCGGGCCGCGGCAGGAACGTCAACAGCCGGTTGCCGCGATGCTCCGACGTCCCGAAGGCCAGCACCTGGCCGCGGAAGACGTCGTGCTCGCGGGTCAGCGCCAGGATCTCCTCGCGCACCGCCGCGGCCGTCGACCGGTCCGCCGCCAGCACCTGCAGATGGCAGCGGTCCTCGCCGCGATCCTCGTCGGCGCCCTGGATGGCCAGGACCACCGGCGTGCCATCCGGCCCCAACGTGCACACCAGTCCCAGCTGCACCGCCTCGGCCGCACTCGACGGGCCGGTCGCGACGGTCGTGTAGTCCACCGCGCCGAGCCGGTACTGGCCGCTCGTGTCCGCCATCGCGAGCATGTCGACGACGGACGTGAAGTGCCGGCTGCCCGCGATCCCGAACCAGGCCGCGTCCGGCGAGTGCCGGGCCAGGTAGGCGTCCACGCCGCGCTGCAGGTTCGCGTGGTCCCAGCTCGGCAGGTGCTCGGCCACGGTGGGGATCTCGTCGAGCGGGCAGCCGACGTGCTCGGCGATCCGCGCGATCAGCGGCGAGCCGGCCGCCGTCACGGCCTGGCGGCTCGCGTCGAGCAGCTCGGTCAGGGCCCGGGCGAGGCCGCGGGCCTCCTCGGTGGGCAGGTTCACCCCACAACGGTGCCAGAACTCACCGGCCGCCGCCCGAAGATCGGGAGGGAGCTAGTCGGTGGGTTCCGTGTCCTGGTTCTTCGGCGGGCGGCCTCGTCTCGGGAGGCGGCCGGCGTTGTCGGGGAGCCGGCCCGCCTGTGAGAGGGCCCTGCGCAACAGGAACTCGATCTGCGCGTTGGTGCTGCGCAGCTCGTCGTTCGCCCACCTGGCCACCGCGTCGTGGACCGCGGGGTCCAGACGCAGCAGCAGCTTCTTGCGCTCGGCCACGAGGCGGTCAGTTGTACAGCGAGCCCGTGTTGACCACGGGCTGGGTGTCCCGGTCGCCGCAGAGCACGACCAGCAGGTTGCTCACCATGGCGGCCTTGCGCTCCTCGTCGAGGTCGACCACCTCCTGCTCCGCCAGCCTGTCCAGCGCCAGCTGAACCATCCCCACCGCGCCCTCGACGATCCGCTGCCGTGCCGCCACGACCGCCCCGGCCTGCTGGCGGCGCAGCATCGCGCCGGCGATCTCCTGCGCGTACGCCAGGTGCGTGATCCGCGACTCGATCACCTCTACGCCGGCCGACTCCACCCGCGCGGCGATCTCCGTGGACAGCTGGTCGGTGATCTCCGTGGTGTTCTGCCGCAGCGACAGCTGCTCGTCGCTGTCGGCGTCGTACGGGTAGGAGGTCGCGATGTGCCGGACCGCGGTCTCCGCCTGGATCGTGACGAACTCGTGGTAGTCGTCGACCTCGAACATCGCGCGCGCGGTGTCCGTGACGCGCCAGACCACCACGGCGGCGATCTCGATCGGGCTGCCGTCCGCGTCGTTGACCTTGGTCACCGCCGTCTCGTGGTTGCGGATCCGGGTGGAGATCTTGCGCCGCATGGTGAACGGGTTGATCCAGCGCAGCCCGTCGCGCCGCACGGTGCCCACGTACCGGCCGAGGAACTGGATCACCCGCGCCTCGCCGGGCGCGACCATGATCAGTCCGCCGCCCACCACGGCCCCGGCGACCACCAGGAGCGCGCCGGCCACCATCAGCACCACCAGACCCACGCTGAAGCCGCCGATCAGGTTCAAGACGCCGACGAGTGTCAGCGCCAGCCCGGCCAGCACCAGCAGGACCGACACCAGGAGCGGGAGCATCCCGCCCGTGCCGAACGCTTGCCGCTCCCGCACCTGTGGCGCGGGCATCCGGGGGTCGTCGATCTCCATGGCGGGTCCTCCATCAACGAAGCTGAACTGACTATCAAAGTGATATCACTTTATAGTAGCCTAGCGCCATGACGGAAGCGCTTCGACTCGACCGGCTGTACAAGCGGTTCGGTCCGACCCTCGCGGCCGACCACGTCGACCTCGCCGTGCCGGCCGGCTCGTTCTTCGGGCTCGTCGGCCCGAACGGCGCCGGCAAGACGACCTCGCTGTCCATGGCCGTCGGCCTGCTGCGGCCGGACAGCGGCACCGCGTCGGTCTTCGGCGTCGACGTGTGGACCGATCCCTTGCGCGCCAAGGCTTTGGTCGGTGTGCTGCCGGACGGCATGTCGTTGCCGGAGCGGCTGACCGGCGCCGAGCTGCTCACCTACATGGGTCTGCTGCGCGGGTTGGCCAAGGAGACCGTCGCGCAGCGCACCGACGAGCTGCTCGCGGTCCTCGAGCTCGCCGAAGCGCGCAACCGCCTGGTGATCGACTACTCCGCCGGCATGCGCAAGAAGATCGGCCTGGCGACCGCGCTGCTGCACGCGCCGAAGCTGCTCGTGCTCGACGAGCCGTTCGAGGCCGTGGACCCGGTCTCCGCCAGCACGATCCGCACGATCCTGCAGCGGTTCGTCGCCGCCGGCGGCGCGGTCGTGCTCTCCAGCCACGTGATGGCGCTCGTCGAGCAGCTGTGCACGCACGTCGCGGTGATCACCCGCGGCCGCGTGGTCGCCACCGGGCCGGTCGACGAGGTACGCGGCGGGACGAGCCTGGAGGAGGCGTTCGTGCACATCGTCGGCGGTCGCACCGGGGGCACGGAGGGTTTGTCGTGGTTGACGTCCTGATCCGGATGAAGTGGCGGGTGCTGCGGAACTCGCTGCGCGGCAACCAGGCCTGGGTCACCGGCGCCGGTGCGGTGGTGGGCCTGCTCGCCGCGCTCGGCACGATCGCGTTGTCCGCCGTGGACCACGACCGGGCCGGGGTCGGCGTCGACGTGCTCGCCGCGATCTTTCTCGTGTGGACGGTCGGCTGGCTCTTCGCCCCGGTGTTCACCGGTGGCGGGGACGAGACGCTGCGCCCGGAGCACTTCGCGCTGCTGCCGATCGGCCGGTGGCGGCTGGCGGGCGGGCTGCTGGGTGCCGCCTTCGTCGGTGTGCCGGCGGTCGTCACCTTCCTCGCGTTCGGCGGCCTGCTGGTGTTCGCGGAGGGTGCCGTGGCGGCCGCCGTCACGGTCGTGGTCTGGCCATTGCAGCTGGTGTTCGTGGTGCTGCTGTCCCGGGTCATGATGGCCTCGCTCGGCGCGGTGCTGCGCTCCCGCCGCGGCCGCGACCTCGGAGTGGTCCTCGCCGCGCTGGTCGGGCTCTCCGGGTTCGCGCTGCAGGCGGCGTTCCAGTCGGTCGGGCCGGTGCTGGTGGAGGGCCGCTCGCCGACGCTGTCCACGGTGCTGCGGGCGCTGCCGTCCGGCTGGGGGACCGTCGCCGTGGACGCGTCCGCGCGCGGCGAGTGGCTGCTGGTGCTCGGCGCCGTCGCGGGGCTGCTCGTGCTCGTCGCCGGGCTGCTCGCGGTGTGGGGTGTGCTGCTCGAGCGCCGGACCACGCGGGTCGCGGTCAACATCGGGCCGCGCGAGCGGCGCACCCGGTCGGGCCTCGGCCACTGGCTGCCCCCGACCCGGATCGGCGCGGTGGCCGGCAAGGAGCTGCGCACCTGGGCGCGGGACGCCAGGCGGCGGGTCGCCCTGCTGTCGATGCTGTTCCTCGGCGTGTTCGTCTCCGTCCTGCCGGCGGTGACCGGTGACGACCCCGGCAGCCTCCAGTTCACCGCGCCCGTGGTCGTCACGCTGAGCTGCCTGCTCGCCGGGAACCTGTACGGGATGGACGGCAGCGCGCTGTGGCACACGCTGGTCGTGCCGGGCGCCGAGGAGGTCGACGTGCGCGGCCGGCAGCTCGCGTGGCTGCTCATCGTGGGCCCGGTGGCGCTCGTGCTCGCGCTCGTACTGCCCGCGCTCACCGACCCGAGCACCTACCCGGGGGCGCTGGGGCTCGTGCCCGCCCTGCTCGGCGCCGGCTCCGGGCTGGTCCTGATGCTGTCGGTGTACACCGGTTACCCGATGCCTCCGCAGCAGGCCAACCCGTTCGCCGCCGGCGGCAACCCCGGCCTCGCGCGGGTCGGGAAGCAAATGGGGATCGCGTTGCTGATGGTCGTCGTGGCGCTGCCGGTGATCCTGATCGTCGCGTTCGGCTCGGGCACGCCGGTCGAGTGGCTCGCGCTGCCGGTCGGTCTCGGAGTCGGCGTGCTCGGCTGGTGGTGGTGGGGCCGCCTCGCGGTGCGGCGGCTCACCGCACGCGGACCGGAGCTGCTGGCCGAAGTCGGCAAGGCGGTGTGACGGTGGACCCGCGAGCCGTAGTCCTGGTCGCAGGCGTCGCGCTGCTGTTGGTGGCGCTGTGCATGCCGGTGGGGAGCGGGGTCGCGGCGAGCGTGGCGCTCGACTGGGTTCTCGTCGCGGTACCGGCCCTGCTCACAGCGTTGGGCCGGCCGGTCTCCCGCGCGTGAGACGAACGCACGTCTGACAGGGTGGATGGATGCACCCTGCCGCCGTCGCGCTCGTGGTCGGCGCCGCGGTCGCGCACGCCGGCTGGAACCTGTGTGCCAAGCGGGTGGCCGACGGCGGCGCGTTGTTCGTCTGGCTCGCCGCGGTGTGGTCGGCGATCTTCCAGCTGCCCGTCGCGGTCGTCGTGGTCGTGTCGGCCGCCGCGACCGGCGGGTCTATCCCGGCCACCTGGTGGCTGGCCGTGGTCGTCAGCGGACTGATCCACACGGGCTACTTCGTGATCCTGCAACGGGGTTATGCGGTCGGTGACCTGTCCGTCGTCTACCCGCTCGCGCGCGGGACCGGCCCGACGCTGTCGGTGATCGCGGCGATCTGGCTGCTCGGCGAGCGGCCGGGCCCGGTGGCGCTCGCCGGCACCGTGGCCGTCGTGCTCGGGATCTGGGTGATCGGCGGGCTCGGCTCGTCGGCGGGCGGCTCGTGGGGGACCGGGGTGGGTTACGGGCTCGCCTGCGGCGTGACGATCGCCACCTACACGCTGTGGGACGCGCACGCCGTGACCGCGCTCGCGGTGCCCCCGCTCGTGCTGATGGCCGGCTCCTCGATGTTCGAGACGGTCGTGCTCGGCCCGTACGCGCTGGCCCGCCGCCGGGAGGTCGGCGCGCTGTGGCGCGAACACAAGGTCCCGATCCTCGCTGTCGCGGTGCTCTCACCGCTGGCCTACCTGCTCGTGCTGTTCGCCCTGCGGCTCGCGCCGGTCAGCCTCGTGGCGCCGGCCAGGGAGCTCTCGATCGTGCTCGGCAGCATCGGTGCGTGGCTGCTGCTGCGCGAACCCGACCCCGCGCGCCGGCTCGTGGGCGCGGTGATCGTCCTTGCCGGGGTTGCGGGCATCGCCGCCGGCTGACGAAGATGCGTTGATGAAGCGATCAGCAGCGTCCGCGACCTCAGCGTCGAGATCGTCCAGGTCATCGTCCGGGCGGGACGGCCAGCTGTTCGACGGCTACCTCGACGGCAGGCGGCCACATGCCGACGCCTACGACGAGATGTTCGCTCCGGACGGGACGTTGCGGGCGGCCTACCGGCGGTTGCACGAGTCGCTCGCGCCGGCCGTGCCGGCCGAGCTCGGCGCGCGGGCCGAGGCGCTGGACCGCGCGCTGGTCGACCAGGGCATCACGTTCTCGCTGTCCGGTCAGGAGCGCCCGTTCCCGCTCGACCTGATCCCGCGGGTGATCACCGCCGCCGAGTGGGCCCGGCTCGAACGCGGCATCGCGCAGCGGGTCCGCGCGCTCGAGGCGTTCCTCGCCGACGTCTACACCGACCAGCAGATCATCCGCGACGGCGTGCTGCCCAAGCGGCTGATCACGTCGTGCGCGCACTTCCATCGCCAGGCCGCGCGCCTCGTGCCGCCCAACGGGGTGCGCGTGCACGTCGCCGGCATCGACCTCGTGCGCGACGAGGACGGCGTGTTCCGCGTGCTGGAGGACAACCTGCGCAGCCCGTCCGGGGTGTCCTACGTGATGGAGAACCGGCGCACGATGGCCCGGGTGTTCCCGGACCTGTTCGCCAAGCACCGGGTCCGCGCGGTGGGCGACTACGCCGTGCACCTGCTGCGCGCGCTGCGGGCGGCTGCCGCGTCCAACGTGCCCGACCCGAACGTCGTGGTGTTCACCCCGGGTGTGCACAACTCCGCGTACTTCGAGCACTCGCTGCTCGCCCGGCTGATGGGCGTCGAACTGGTCGAGGGCCGCGACCTGTTCTGCCGCGACCACACCGTCTACATGCGCACCACGCAGGGCGAGCGCGTGGTCGACGTGATCTACCGGCGGATCGACGACGAGTACCTCGACCCGGTGCACTTCAAGCCCGACTCCGTGCTCGGCGTCGCGGGCGTGATCAACGCCGCGCGCGCCGGCAACGTGGTGCTCGCGAACGCGGTCGGCAACGGCGTCGCCGACGACAAGCTCGTCTACACCTACCTGCCGGAGATCCTGAAGTACTACCTCGGCGAGTCCCTGCTGCTGCCCAATGTGGACACCTACCGCTGCTGGCTTCCCGACGAGAAGACGCAGGTGCTCGACCGCCTCGGTGAGCTCGTCGTCAAGCCGGTGGAGGGTTCCGGCGGCTACGGCATCGTGTTCGGCCCGTCGGCCACCCAGCGCGAGCTCGCGTTGCTGCGCAGGCGGATCCGCAACAACCCGCGCGGCTGGATCGCGCAGCCGGTGGTGCAGCTCTCGACCGTGCCGACGAAGGTGGGCCACCGGCTCAAGCCCCGGCACGTGGACCTGCGGCCGTTCGCGGTCAACGACGGCAAGTCGGTGTTCGTGCTCCCCGGCGGGCTGACCCGGGTCGCGCTGCCGGAGGGCAGCCTGGTGGTGAACTCCTCGCAGGGCGGCGGTTCCAAGGACACCTGGGTGCTCGCCGGCCGGTCGTCCACGGCGGACGCCGAGCTCGCCGGCACCGGCCTGGCCGGCGGCGCGGGGCAGGCCGTGGAGGACCTCGCGCCCGAGCGCGGGCCGGAGCTGACCCTCGGCCAGCAGCAACAGCAGCAACAGCAGCAACAGCAGCAACAACAGCAACAACAACAGCGACAGGAGTCGTCCGATGCTGGCGCGTAACGCCGAGTCGCTGTACTGGATCGGCCGCTACGTCGAGCGGGCCGACGACACCGCGCGCATCCTCGACGTCTCCGTGCATCACCTGCTCGAGGACGCCACCGTCGACCCGGACGCGTCGAGCCGCCAGCTCCTCGGCGTCCTCGGCATCACGCCGCCGCAGGGCGAGCCGCTCGACGTGCGGCCGCTCACCGACCTGGTCGCCTTCTCCCGCGAGCACTCCGGGTCGATCGTCACGTCCATCTCCAGTGCCCGGGAGAACGCGCGGGTCGCCCGCGAGGTCGTCTCGACCGAGCTGTGGGAGTGCGTCAACGCGATGCGGAACGCCGTCCCCGAGCGGCAGCGGGCGTCGAAGCGGCTGGGCCCGCACGAGTTCTTCTCGTTCGTCGAGGAGCGCGCGGCGATGTTCTGGGGCCTGTCGGACTCGACGATGAGCCGCGACGACGGCTGGCGGTTCCTGGTGCTGGGCCGCTCGGTCGAGCGGGTGGACATGATGGTGCGGCTGCTGATGTCGCGGGTGAAGGACAAGCCGTCCTCGCCCGGCTGGGTCACGGTGCTGCGCTCGGCGGGCGCGCACGACACGTACCTGCGCACCTACCGCGGCGCGCTCGACTCGGGCCGGGTCGTGCAGTTCCTGTTGCTGGACCGGCTGTTCCCGCGCTCGGTGTTCTACGCGCTGCGCCAGGCCGAAGCGGTGCTGGAGCAGCTGGACCTGCGGCCGACCGCGCGGGTCGGCGCGAAGGGCGAGGCGTTGCGGCTGCTCGGCAAGTGCCGCAGCGACCTGGAGTTCCTGCGCGACGACGAGCTGCTCGACGACCTCACCGCCCGGCTCGCCGGCCTGCAGAAGACCGTCCGCGACGTCGGCGAAGCCGTTGCGCTGCAATACTTCCACTCGGTGCCGTGGGTGGCCTGGACGAACGCGGGGGTGAGCCTGTGAGCGGAGCTTGCGGAGCGAACCATCGAACACAGGGCGACCGTGAACGGCGTCACCGAGCCTGCGAGGGGGCGTCGTGAACTGGCGGGTCAGGGTCGTGCACACGACGGGGTACCGCTACTCCGCGCCGGTCACCCAGTCCTACAACGAGGCTCGGCTGACCCCGCGCAGCGACCGGCGGCAGAACCTCGTGGTGAGCCGGGTGGAGACCGAGCCCGCGACCCGGTCCTACCGCTACACCGACTACTGGGGCACCGAGGTCACCTCGTTCGACCTGCACGCGCCGCACACCGAGCTGAAGATCGTGTCGTCCTCGGTGGTGGAGACGGGTGAGCTGGTGACCCCGGTCAACGAGGCGGCCTGGACCGACCTGCGCTCGCCCGACGTCGTCGACCGCTATGCCGAGTTCCTCGAGTGGACCCCCTACATCCCGCGCAACCGCGAGCTCGCCGCGATCGCCCGCGAGCTGCGCAAGGGCCGGCGGCCGGCGGAGGCGGTGCTCGCGGTGTCGGAATGGGTACACGACAAGCTGACCTACCAGCGGGGGACGACCGGTGTGCATTCCTCGGCGGTGGACGCGTGGCACGCGCGGGAGGGCGTGTGCCAGGACTACGCGCACCTGACGCTGGCGCTACTGCGGTCGATCGGGATCCCCGCCCGGTACGTGTCGGGCTACCTGCACACGAAGCCGAACGCGGCCGTCGGCGAGACCGTGAGCGGCGAGAGCCACGCGTGGATCGAGGCGTGGACCGGCGGTTGGTGGGGCTTCGACCCGACCAACGACGTGGAGGTCGGCCCGCGGCACATCTGGGTGGCGATCGGCCGGGACTACGGGGACGTGTCGCCGCTGAAGGGCACCTACTCGGGCGGCGCCGCCACCGCGATCGAGGTCTCGGTCGACGTGACCAGGCTGGCCTGAGCCGTACCTTCGGCTGTTGTGAGGCCGACCGTCCTGCGCCAGGATGGCGGCCGTCACGGGTTCGTAAGGGTCTGTTCGGGCCGCCCGGGGCCATGATGCGGTGGACGAAACGGACAACCGATGGAGGACTCGATGGCACGGCTGCGTCCGGTGATGGTCGCGGTGGTCGGTGCGGTGCTGGTACTCGGCGGCTGTGGCGGCACGGAACCGCAGGCGGCCGACCAGCCGGCACCCGTCCCGCCCTCGACCAGCGTCGCGGATGACGCTCCGGCGCCGACGTCGGCCAAGCCCGAGCCGAAGCCCAAGCCGCCGGCACCCAAGCCCGTGCCGGAGCTGCTCCGGTTCGACGCCAAGACGGTGGACGGCAAGGACTTCTCCGGCGCCTCGCTGGCCGGCAAACCGGCACTGCTGTGGTTCTGGGCGCCGTGGTGCTCGAACTGCCAGGCCGAGGCGCCGACCATCGCCGAGGCCGCGAAGAGCTCCAAGGTGCAGTTCGTCGGCGTCGCCGCGCAGGACCAGGTGCAGGCGATGCAGGGCTTCGTCGACGAGTACGGCCTCGGCACGTTCCCGCACGTCGCGGACGTCGAGGCCGACATCTGGAAGCGGTTCGGCGTGACCTACCAGCCGGCCTACGCGTTCGTCAGCTCGAACGGCGACATCGAGGTCGAGACGGACATCCTCGACAGGGACGAGCTGCTCGGTCGCGTGGACGCCCTGCGCTGATGGGCGACGAGCTCGCGTTCGCCATCGGCGCGGGGATGCTCGCCACGGTCAACCCGTGCGGCTTCGCCATGTTGCCGGGCTACCTCGCGATGGTCGTCGGCGACGCCGGGGGCAGCCGTTCCGCGCGGCTGGGCCGGGCGCTGGCCGCGGCCGGCCTGATGACCGTCGGGTTCGTCGCGGTGTTCGGGGTCTTCGGGCTGCTCAGCGCACCGCTGGCGGCGTCGCTGCAGCAGTGGCTGCCGGTGGTCACGCTGGTTCTCGGGGTCGGCATGGTGGTGCTGGGCGTCGTGCTGCTCACCGGGCGTCAGGTCGGGCTGCTGTTGCCGAAGCCGGCGCGGGGCGCGCCGTCCACCCGGATCGTGTCGATGGTCGGCTACGGGGTCGCGTTCGCCATCGCGTCGCTGTCGTGCTCGATCGGGCCGTTCCTGGCCGCGGCCGGCGTGGCGCTGCGCTCGGGCGAGCTCGGCACCGGCCTCGCGACGTTCGCCGCGTACGCGGTGGGCATGGGTCTGGTCGTCGCGGTCCTCGCCGTCGCGGCGGCGCTCGCCAGCACGGCGGTGGTCACCGGCCTGCGGCGTGCGCTGCCGTACGTGACCCGGATCGGTGGCGCGCTGCTCGTGGTCACCGGCGCGTACGTGGCCTACTACGGCTACTACGAGCTGCGCCTGTTCCACGCCGACGGCAGCCCCGCGGACCCGGTCGTCGAGGCGGCCGGCACGGTGCAGCGCACCCTCGTCGGTTGGGTGGACGCCGCCGGCCCGCTCGTGCTCGCGGTCGTGCTGGGCGTGCTCGTGGCGGGTGGGCTGCTGCTCACCCGCCGCGTGCGTCAGCGCTGAGTCGGGCGGATGTTGGCGTTCAGGTGGAAGACGTTGTCCGGGTCGTAGGCGTCCTTGATCGCGGTCAGCCTGGCCAGCTTCGCCGGTGGGTAGGCGCGGCGCACGCCCTCGGCGCCCTCGTCGGCGAGGGAGTTCACGTACACGCCGCTCGCGAAGGGTTCCATGGCCGCGGCCGCGCGGCGGGCCGTCGCGATGCGCTCGGCGTCCTGCGCCGGGTCGGTCCAGCGGGCGCCAGAGCCCCACTCGAACATCGTGCCCCGGTGCCCGAACGCGGCGTCGGCGTCGGGCACGTCGTCGATCGCGCCGCCGTGTGCCTGCAGGCCCGCGCTCGGCAGGTCGGTCTCGGCACCGTCGCCCCGCAGCAGGAACGCCTCGATCGCCGCATCCGGCAGCGCGCGCAGGTAGTGGCCCTTCGAGTAGCGCCGGTACGCGTGTCCCTGCACGGCGTCCTCCCGCGACTGTAGGTCCACATAGGACATCTCCTGGACCCGGGTGGCGACCGGCCGGCCCAGCGCCGCCAGCGAGGGCAGGTACGCCCGGGCGCCCGCCGGGTCGCCGACCCACACGAAGCCGAGCTTGACCAGCCCGTCGCGGCCGGCGTCCGCGGTGAACGTCGCCTGCCGCGGCGCGGCCGCGCTCAGGTCCCGCCACGCCCGCATCGCCCCGAAGGCCCGATCGACGGGGAAGTCGTACTGGGCGGCCAGGCTCCGGGTCCCGGTGCGGTGGAGCCGGAACTCGAACTCGGTCACGACGCCGAAGTTGCCGCCGCCGCCCCGCAGGCCCCAGTACAGGTCCGGGTGCTCGTCGCGGCTGGCGCGCAGGACCTCGCCGCTGGCCGTGACCACCTGATAGGACTCGACGTTGTCGCAGGTCAGCCCGTGCTGCCGGGCGAGCCAGCCCATGCCGCCGCCGAGCGTGAGGCCGCCGACGCCGGTGTGCGAGACGTTGCCGGCGGTGGTCGCGAGGCCGTGTGCCTGCGCCGCGCGGTCCAGCGCGCCAAGCAGCGCCCCGCCGCCCACCCACGCCCGTCGGCGCACCGGGTCGACCCGCACCGCGGACAGCGGGGTCAGGTCGATCATCAGGCCGCCGTCGGGCACCGCGTGGCCGGTGTTGTTGTGTCCGCCGCACCGCACGCCGATCTCGAGGTCCAGCTCGCGGGCGGTGCGCACCGCGGCCACCACGTCGGACACGCTCGCGCAGCGCACGATCAGCCGCGGCCGCCGGTCCACCATCGCGTTCCAGACCGTGCGGGCCTGGTCGTAGCTCTCGTCACCCGGCAGGAGCACTCCCCCGTCCAGGCTCTGCATCGAGGTCTGCATCGAAGTCGTCATGAATGAACGGTGACAGGAATCGGTCCACCGGTTAAGGTCCGATTCGATGACCGCTTCGAGTACCAATTCGCCGGTCGCCGAGGTCCTGATCGAGCTGCGGCGCGACGGCGGCATGCCGCTGCACCGCCAGATCGAGAACGCCATCCGGGAGGCCATCCGAACCGGCCGGCTGCGGCGGGGCAGTGCGCTGCCGCCGACCCGGGCGATCGCCGCCGACCTGGGCGTCTCGCGCGGCGTGGTGGTCGAGGCGTACCAACAGCTCGTCGCCGAGGGCTACCTCACCAGCCGGACCGGCGGCTACACCCAGGTCGCGATCGGCCCGGCGGAGGTCCCGGCCACGCCCGCGGGCCGCGAACCGGGCCGGCGGCCGCGGATCGACTTCGGGTACGGGCGCTCGGACGTGAGCCGGTTCCCGCGCGCGGCGTGGCTGCGCTCGATCCGGACCGTGCTCACCGAGGCGCCGAGCGAGCGGTTCGGCTACCTGTCCGGGCACGGGATGCCCGAGCTGCGCGAGGCGCTCGCCGACTACCTCAACCGGGTGCGCGGCACGTCGGCGCGGCCGGAGCACGTGGTGATCTGCAACGGCTACGCGCAGGGCGCCGGCCTGCTCGTACAGGCGCTGGCCGCGGGCGGGGCACGCCGGCTGGCGGTCGAGGACCCGTCGGTCGGCGACGACGTCGTGCCGGTCGCTACGAGCCTGGGCATGGAGGTGGTGAGCATCCCGGTCGACGAGCACGGCATCCGGGTCGCGGAGCTGGAGCGGTCCGGAGCCGACGTGGTCGCGCTGACGCCGTCGCACCAGTGGCCGACCGGCGGGGTGCTGTCGGCTCAGGCGCGGGTGGCGGTGCTGCGCTGGGCGGCGCGGACGGGTGCGGTGGTGATCGAGGACGACTACGACGCCGAGTACCGCTACGACCGCTCGCCCGTCGGCGCGATGCAGGGGCTCGCGCCCGAGCTGGTCGCCTACGCCGGGTCGGCGAGCAAGACGCTGGCGCCGGGCCTGCGGCTGGGCTGGCTGCTGGTGCCCGCCCGGCTGTCGGACCGGGTCGCCGAGGCCAGGCTCGCCGCCGACCGCGGGTCGCCGGCCATCGACCAGCTGGCCCTGGCGGACTTCCTCACCCGCGGCGAGTTCGACCGGCACCTGCGCCGGATGCGCCAGGTGTACCGGCGGCGCCGGGACGCGCTGCTGGCCGCGCTGGAGCGCCGGCTGCCGGACTTCGAGCCGGTCGGGGCGGCGGCCGGGATGCACCTGGTCGCGTGGCTGCCGCCGGACCTCGCCGAGGAGGACGTCGTGGCGGCCGCGGCCCGGCACGACGTCGCCGTGCAGGGAGTGGCGCCGTACCGGTTCGCCGGCGCGGGGCCGGGCGGGCTGATCTTCGGCTACGCGTCGCTGTCGGAACGGGTCATCGCCGAGGGCGTCGACCTGCTGGCCGCGGCGGTCGCCGAGCTGCGGGCCGCGCGATGACCGGGCTCGCCACGCGGCTGCGGGAGGCGACCCGCGAGGAGCACGAGCGCACCGAGCAGGCACCGTTCGTCGACGCGCTGCTGGCGGGCCGGCTGCCGCGGTCGGCGTACGTGCGGTTGCTGGGCCAGAGCTACCTCTTCTACCGGGTGCTGGAGGAGGCCGGCGCGTCTTGGGCGGCCGACCGGGTGGTCGGCTCGTTCGTGTCGGGTGCGCTGGTGCGCGGGCCGTCGCTGGAGGCGGACCTGGCGTGGCTGTGCGGCCCGTCGTGGCACGCGTCGCTGACGCCGCTACCGGCCACGAAGCGCTACATCGACCGGATCCGGGAGGTGTGCTTCACCACGCGCAGCGCCTTCGTGGCCCACCACTACACGCGGTACCTCGGCGACCTGTCCGGCGGGCAGATCATCCGCCACAAGCTGCGCGGCATCTACGACCTGCACGACGACGGCCTGCGCTTCTACACCTTCCACGAGATCGCCAAACCGAAGCGGTTCAAGGACTCCTACCGCGCGCTGCTGGACGGGACGAGCTGGGACGCGGGCGAGCAGACCACGCTGATCTCGGAGGCCAACGAGGCGTTCCGGCTGAACCGAGCGGTCTTCGACGACCTGGCGGAGACCGTCGGCGTCGAGGGGTGATCCGGGCGCATGGGACCATGGGGTGTATCCGCATCCACCCCGAGGAACCTGAGTGACTACGTTCGCCGACACGACGTTCACAGATCCTGAGCTGATCAGGAACTTCTGCATCATCGCGCACATCGACCACGGCAAGTCGACGCTGGCCGACCGGATGCTGCAGCTCACCGGCGTGGTCGAGGAACGGGCGATGCGCGCTCAGTACCTCGACCGGATGGACATCGAGCGCGAGCGCGGCATCACGATCAAGGCGCAGAACGTCCGGCTGCCCTGGCGGGTCGGCGGCGGGGACCACGTGCTGCACATGATCGACACCCCCGGGCACGTCGACTTCACCTACGAGGTGTCGCGGGCGTTGGAGGCGTGCGAGGGCGCGGTCCTGCTCGTCGACGCCGCGCAGGGGATCGAGGCGCAGACGCTCGCGAACCTGTACCTCGCGATGGAGAACGACCTCACGATCATCCCGGTGCTCAACAAGATCGACCTGCCGGCCGCAGACCCGGACAAGTACGCCGCCGAGCTCGCGCACATCGTCGGCTGCGAGCCGTCGGACGTGATGCGGGTGTCGGCCAAGACCGGCAAGGGCGTGCGCGAGCTGCTGAACGAGATCGTCCGGCTCATCCCGGCGCCGAAGGGCGACACGGACGCCCCGCCGCGCGCGATGATCTTCGACTCGGTGTACGACACCTACCGCGGCGTGGTCACCTACATCCGGGTCGTCGACGGCAAGATCACGCCGCGGCAGCGGATCAAGATGATGTCCACCGGCGCCACGCACGAGCTGCTCGAGGTCGGCATCATCTCGCCGGAGCCCAAGCCGAGCGTGGGACTCGGGATCGGCGAGGTCGGCTACCTGATCACCGGCGTGAAGGACGTCCGTCAGTCCAAGGTCGGCGACACCGTGACCAGCGAGAAGCGCGGCGCCACCGAGGCGCTCGCCGGCTACCGCGAGCCGCGGCCGATGGTCTACTCGGGACTGTATCCGGTGGACGGTTCGGACTACGCGGACCTGCGGGAGGCACTGGACAAGCTGCGGCTCAACGATGCCGCGCTGAGCTACGAGCCGGAGACGTCCGCGGCGCTCGGGTTCGGCTTCCGGTGCGGCTTCCTCGGGTTGCTGCACCTGGAGATCGTGCGGGAGCGGCTGGAGCGCGAGGCCGGCCTGGACCTGATCTCCACCGCGCCCAACGTCGTCTACCGGGTGGAGCTGGACGAGGGCGGCGAGGTGACGGTGACCAACCCGTCGGACTGGCCGGAGGGCAAGGTCGCCGCGGTGTTCGAGCCTGTGGTGAAGTGCACGGTGATCGCGCCGAGCGACTACATCGGCGCGATCATGGAGCTGTGCCAGGGCCGCCGCGGCGTGCTGGGCGGCATGGACTACCTGTCCACCGACCGCGTCGAGCTGCGCTACACGATGCCGCTGGGCGAGATCATCTTCGACTTCTTCGACGCGCTGAAGTCCCGCACCCGCGGGTACGCCTCGCTGGACTACGAGCCGGCCGGGGAGATGTCCGCGGACCTGGTGAAGGTCGACATCCTGCTGCAGGGCGAGCCGGTCGACGCGTTCTCCGCGATCGTGCACCGCGAGTCGGCCTACGCCTACGGCACGAAGATGGCCGCGAAGCTGCGCGCGCTGATCCCGCGCCAGCAGTTCGAGGTGCCGATCCAGGCGGCCATCGGCGCGCGGGTCATCGCCCGCGAGACCGTGCGCGCCATGCGCAAGGACGTGCTCGCGAAGTGCTACGGCGGTGACATCACGCGTAAGCGCAAGCTGCTGGAGAAGCAGAAGGAAGGCAAGAAGCGGATGAAGATGGTGGGCCGGGTCGAGGTGCCGCAGGAGGCCTTCGTGGCGGCGCTGTCCACCGACGAGACGCCGGACAAGACCAAGGCGAAGAAGTAGCCGCGGGGATCAGCCGGGGAAGAGCCAGGACATCGAGGCGCGGCACTTCGCCACGTACGCGGGCCGGTTCGCGACGATGCCGTGCTCGAGGTCCTCGAACACCGTGCAGCGGGCGTAGAACCTGGCCCGCTCGGCGATGCCCGCGACGTCCGCGGTGTGCCGGTAGTGGCGCAGCGCGGTGGCCAGTGCCGTCGGGCCGAGGTCGCGGTGCACCATGCCGAAGTCGAAGGCCGGGTCGACGATCGCCGCGTCGGTCCAGTCGAGCACGCCGGTCACCCGCCAGGTCGTCTGGTCGATGAGGACGTGCTCGATGCCCAGGTCGTTGTGGGAGAACACCGGCACCCAGTCCGCCGCGGGCGGCTCGGTGGCGAGGAACCGCCGCACCGCGTCCCGGTTCGCGGGCGGCACCTGTTCGGCCAGCCGTTCGTGGTACGTCGTCGCCTCCTCGAGCCACTCGTGCGGCGGCGGCTGGTCCTCCTCGACCAGGCGGGACATCCGGTCCGCCGGGAGGCCGTGCAGCGCGGACAGGAACTCGCCCAGCGTGGCCGCGATGCCGTCGGCATGCAGCCGCAGGTCGTGCGGCGGCAGCTCGAGCAGCGGCGTGCCCCGCAGCTTCTCGTAGGCGAGGCAGCCCGCGTCGGCGTCGACGAACCGCGGCACCGGGATGGGCACCGGCGACACCGCGGCGACGATGTCGAGCAGGTTGCCCTCGCTGACCACGAGCGTGGCGCGCAGCGACGGGTCGGGCGCGGTGCTGAACCGGAGCACGAGCGTCCCGTTCACGCCGTACGCGGCGTTGTCGCGGCCCGCGCCGAGCGCCTCGACGGCCTCGACCGGGAGACCGGGCAGGTTGCGGGCGAGGACGTCGCGCACGACACCGTCCCAGTTACCCATGGTTGCCAGCGTAGGTACGGCGAGTGGAGTGGCACCGGAGCGCGACTGCACCCGGAGTTCCCATTCGTGCAAGCGAACTCTCCCGGCGTCGCCTACCGTGCCCGGCATGGCGACCGACCCGATACAGCGTCTGCGTGAGCTGTGCCTCGCGCTGCCCGAGGCGCAGGAGAAGCTGAGCCACGGCGAGCCGACCTGGTTCGTGCGCAAGGTCTTCGTGAGCTACGCCGCATACCACCACGACGACCGGCTCGCGTTCTGGTGCGCGGCGCCGCCGGGCGTGCAGGAGGAGCTGGTCGCCGAGGAGCCGGACCGGTTCTTCCGCCCGCCCTATGTCGGGCACCGCGGCTGGCTCGGCGTGTACCTCGACGTGGCGGTCGACTGGACCGAGATCGCCGAGATCGTCGAGGACGCCTACCGCGCGGTGGCGCCCAAGCGCCTCGTCGCCGAGCTAGGGCACGACTGACGGATCTCCGGCCGCGCGATTCGCGCCCAGCCGGCCCCTGACCGCGTTGTCGCAACGGCCGAGTACGCCCGGTACGAGGCCATCGCTCCGCCTTGTCAGGAACCGGCTGGATCACGAATCGCATCGACCAAGATCCGCCAGCCGCGCCCTAGACGCCGTCTAGCTGACGCAGGGCGGCCTCGTACTTCGCCTGCAGGCGCTCCTGGGTGGAGACGTCGAGGCGGCTCAGCCGGTCGGGCGACATGTTGTCCGCGATGTCCGCCCGCTTCACCGCCAGCGCGATCGGGTTGGCCATCACCCGGGCCAGGTAGTCCGCCTGCGGCTCGCCTGGCTGCTTGCTGATCGCCGCCACCGCCGCCAGCACCTCGTCCGGGCAGCCGAGCGCGGCGAGGTCGTCGAGGGTCACGTCGGTGTCCTCGACCACGTCGTGCAGCACCGCGGTCATCCGCTCGTGCTCGTCCCGCAGGTGGCCCATCACCCGTAACGGGTGCGCGATGTAGGGCCGGCCCGACTTGTCCAGCTGACCCTCGTGGGAGCGGCGGGCGAGTTGGATGGCGTCATCCAGTGTGAACGTGCGCGGCATGGCCCCTCACCGAGTGAAAACGATCTTGCCAGCGGTCTCGCCGGCGAGCATCTGCTTGAAGCCGTCCGCGGCGTCGGTCATCGCGAGCTCCGCGCCGATCTGCGGCCGGATGCCGGCGATGTCGCAGAACCGCAGCAGCCCGGCCAGCTCCTCGCGGGTCCCCATCGTCGAGCCGACGACGCGTAGCTGCATGAAGAACAGCCGCTGCAGGTCGGCGCTGGGGTCGGGGCCGCTGGTCGAGCCGGACACCACGATCGTGCCGCCGGGCTTGGCCGAGCGCATGGAGTGCTTCCAGGTGGCCTTGCCGACGGTCTCGAACACGGCGTCCACCCGTTCCGGCAGTCGCTCGCCGGACTCGAACGTCTGGTGCGCGCCCAGCCGGGTCGCCAGCTCGCGCTTCTCCTCGGACCGCCCGGTCACCCACACCCGCATGCCGGCCGCCCGGCCCAGCGCGACCAGCGCGGTCGACACCCCGCCGGACGCGCCCTGCACGAGCATCGTCTGCCCCGGTCGCAGGTTCGACTGGGTGAACAGCATCCGGTAGGCGGTCAGCCAGGCCGTGCCCATGCACGCCGCCTCGGCGAACGACAGCCCGGCCGGCTTGGGCAGCACGTTGCGGGCCGGCACAACCACCATGTCGGCGAACGTGCCCTGGTGCTTCTCGGTCAGCAGCGTCCGCCTGGGGTCGAGCGTCTCGTCGCCGTGCACCGACGCGTCGCCGACGACGCTGTGCAGCACGACCTCCGAGCCGGCGTCCGAACCACCGGCCAGCACCCCGGCGCCGTCGCAGCCGAGGATCATCGGGAACTGCTCGGGCTTGATGCCGACCCCGCGCAGCGTCCACAGGTCGTGCATGTTGAGGCTCGCGGCACGCACGCTGACGGCCACCCAGCCGTCGGGCACCTCGGGGTCCGGCCGCTCGCCCACCCGCAGCGCGTCCAGCGGCTTGTCCGGGTTGGGCTCGGCTGCGTAGACGGCGAACATACAACGCAACTTACCCAGGTTCACGATCCCGCGAACCCTCGGTGTGGTGTGGGTCTACTCTCGATGGCATGTTGTCGGACTGGTGGAACGGCGTCGAGCTGTGGATGCTCGGCCTGCCCTTCCCCTTCCAGTTCGCCCTGGTCGTCGTCGTGCTGGTGCCGGTGTGCCTCGTCGTGGCGCGGGCCATCGACCGGATCGTCGACCACGCGTCGGCCCTCTTCAGCCCGGCCGCGGCGGCCGAGCCGCCGCTCAGCTCGGTGACGCTGGCCGAGACCGATTTCGAGACCGAGACCGAGACCGAGTCGGTCCAGGTCGAGGCCGTCGAGGCGGACACAATGCCCGACGCGGTGTTGGACGTGGTGTCCGGCCCGGAGCCCGAGGCGGAGCCGGTGCCCGCCGAGACCACCGGGCGCGCGGCTTCCTAGGCTCTCGCACGTGGGCTCGTCTCGTCGCATCACGATCGCCCTGGTCGGGCTCATCCTGCTGGTCGTCGCCGGCTGGGTCGGGCGCGAGCTCGTGACCGGCGACGACCCCGCGGTGCCCGGTGCCGACTCGGGTCTGCCGGTCCGGGCGCTGTCCGAGCTGCCGGCCGAGGCGGCCGGCACCTGGCGGCTGATCGAGGCGGGTGGCCCGTTCCCGTACCGGGAGGACGGCTCGGTCTTCGGCAACCGCGAGCGGCTGCTGCCCGCGGAGCGGACCGGCTACTACCGGGAGTACACCGTCGAAACCCCGGGTGGCGAGGACCGCGGCGCGCGCCGGATCGTCACCGGATCCGGGGGCGAGTGTTACTTCACCGAGGACCACTACTCGTCATTCGTCGTCGTCGACCCGGAGCGGTGAGGCACATGGAACACACGATCGACGGCACGGGGATCCGCACCAAGGCCGACTTCTACGACGCGGTCGCGGCCGCACTGTCCTTCCCGGACTGGTTCGGCCGCAACCTCGACGCGCTGGCCGACTGCCTGCGCGACCTGTCCTGGCTGCCGGACGGCGAGCACGTGCTCGTCTGGTCCGCGCCCGAGGTTTTCGAGGACGCCGACCCAGACGGCTACGAGGCCGTCACCGACGTCCTGGCCGACGCGAGCGAGCCCGAGCGGCTGCGGATCGTGCTCAGCCCTCGCTGACCGGCACCCACGACGGCGTGCGCTTCTGCGCGAACGCCGCGATGCCCTCCTGGCCCTCCGGCGCGGCGAAGAACCCGGCGGAGAGCTCGAGCATGTCGGCGAAGTCGTCGGCGAGGTCCGCCGACCGGGCCCGGCGCAGCATCTCCTTGGTGGCCGCGAGTGCGGTCGGGCCGCCCAGGGCGAGCATGCCGGTGTAGCGGGCGACCTCGGCGTCGAGCCGTTCGGCCGGCACGGCGGCGTTGAGCAGCCCGATGGCCACCGCCCGCTCGGCGTCGAACCTCTCACCGGTGAGGAACAGCTCGTGCGCGGCGCGGGGGAGCAGCCGGGGCAGCACGGTCACCGAGATCACCGCGGGCACGAGGCCCAGCCGGACCTCGGTGAACGCGAAGGTGGCGTCGGCGGCCGCGACCGCGATGTCGGCCGCCGCCACGATGCCGACGCCGCCCGCGCGGGCCGGCCCGGCGAGCTTGGCGACGACGGGCTTGGCGCTGGTCCAGATCTGGGTGAGGATCTCGGGGAACTCGTTGACGCCGTCGGTGGCCGAGCCGGCGGAGCCGGCCTCCTTGAGGTCCATGCCGGCGCAGAACACGGGTCCGGCGTGGTCGAGCACGATCACCCGGACCGCGTCGTCGCCGGCCGCGGTCGACAGGTGGTCGCGCAGCTCCCGGCGCAGCTGCGCGGACAGCGCGTTGCGGTTGTGCGGGGAGTTGAGCGTGATCGTCGCGACGCCGTCGTCGGTCACCGTGTAGTGCACCAGCTCAGCCATGAGCCGACCCTAATGGTGGTACTTGTGCACGACCGCGTGGCCTCTGCCACGTCCGATGGTCCACTTGTTCACCGGCCAGGTCACGACGAACGCGATCGCCAAGGCGGCGGCGAGGGCGCCCCAGAACAGCGGTGAGCCCAAGCCGGCCTCCATCGCGCCGGGCACCGCCACGATGATCGCGTTGTCGACGATCTCCATCACGGCGATCGACAGCGTGTCGGCGGCCAGCGCCACCGAGATCGCGGTCCGCAGCGGGACGCCCGCGCGCAGCACGGGGCGCATGGTGAGCGCGTAGCCGAACAGGAACGCCAGCGCGACGGCCAGGATCACGGTCGGCCACGTCGACCAGCCCAGCGCGGTGCCGATGACCATGCCGAGCACCTCGCCGATCGCGCAGCCGGTCAGGCAGTGCAGCGTGGCGCTCGCGGCAGTTCGCCATTGCTCGTTCATGACTCGGACCATATACCCCCTAGGGGTATCATGCAACGTCTCTTGACCTGGAGTTCGGTCCAGCACCTACGGTTCGGACATCCCGCTCCGGAAGGAATCGGCTCATGCGCTATCGCACGCTCGGCGGCACCGGCATCGAGGTCAGCACCCACTGCCTCGGCGCGATGATGTTCGGCCCGGTCGGCAACTCCGACCGCGAGGACTGCGTCCGGATCATCCACGCGGCGCTCGACGCCGGGGTGAACTTCGTTGACACCGCGGATGTGTACTCCGCGGGCGAGTCCGAACAGATCGTGGGCGAGGCGCTGGAACGTCGCCAGGACGATGTCGTGCTGGCCACGAAGGTGCACTTCCCCGACCGCGACGGCCCGAACCGGGGCGGCAACTCCCGGCGGTGGATCGTCCGCGCGGTCGAGGAGAGCCTGCGCCGGCTGCGGCGGGACTGGATCGACCTGTACCAGGTGCACCGGCCGGACGAGCGCACGGACATCGAGGAGACGCTCGCGGCGCTCACCGATCTGGTGCGGGCGGGCAAGATCCGCGCGTTCGGCTGCTCGACGTTCCCGGCGCAGGACATCGTCGAGGCGCACCACGTCGCGACGTCCCGCGGCCTGCACCGGTTCCGGACCGAGCAGCCGCCGTACTCGCTGATCGGCCGGGGCATCGAGGCGGGCGTGCTGCCGACGTGTCAGCGGCTCGGGATGGGCGTGCTGACGTGGAGCCCGCTGGCGTCGGGCTTCCTGTCGGGCAAGATCCGCGCGGGCGAGCCGGTCGACCTGTCGGCGGGCCGGGCCGCGCTGAACCCCGGCCGGTTCGACCCGGAGCTGCCCGGCAACGCGGCGAAGTTCGAGGCGCTGGGGAAGCTCACGGAGCTGGCGGCGGACCTCGGCGTCACGCTGCCGGAGCTGGCGGTGGCCTTCCCCGCCGCGCATCCGGCGGTGACGTCGGTGATCATCGGCCCGCGGACGATGGAGCAGCTGACCGCCGCGTTGAACGGCGCCGCGCTGACGCTGGACGACGCGACGCTGGACCGCATCGACGAGATCGTCCCGCCGGGTACCGATCTGTACAGAGTGGACGGTGCAGGGCCGCCGCCGGTGCTGGTGGACGCCGCGCGCCGGCGTCGCCCACGGCAGAACCGCGCGGCGGCGGACTAGCGCGGCGCCCCCGCCGCG
>NZ_JBOHGA010000029.1:0-44096 GCF_050699915.1 Actinophytocola sp. | reverse complement strand
AGCGCGAGCAACCCGGCGATGCTGCCGGTCGGGCCGCCGAGCCTGCCGCCGCAGGCGCCGGGCACGGGTGCGTTCCCGCTGGGGCCGCCACCGCCACCCCGCCGCAACCGAACCGCGTTGTGGGTTCTCGTCGTTGTCCTGGCGGGCGTACTGCTGGCGCTGGCGGGTTTCGGGCTCGCCATGCTGGTGGACGGCCCCGAACGCGACACGGGCGGCGAATCCCGACCGGAGTCGTCGAGACCGGTGGACGACGGGGAGAATGACGGCGGCGCGGGCGCTGGGGCCCAGCCCGGCAGCACGCCGGGACCGGGCCACGACGAGTCGGAACCGAGCACACCGGGTGAGTTCGTCGAGGTGGACGACCGTAAGTACATCGGTAGATCGGCGTCCTACGCGGCGGACAGCCTGGAGCGTGAGGGACTCGTCCCGGTGCTCGTCGCCAGGGGTGGAAAGGAACCGGAGGACCCCGACAACTGCACGGTCGTCGAGATCGAGGCGGACCGACCGCTGCTGGTCGGAACGGAGGTCCCGATCTACTGCAACGAGGAAGAGGGCCCGCCGTGATGAATCGCGGTAGCCGGGAGCACACGTCGGGCATGATTGGCGCACGCGCAGCACACCAGCAGACGAGGATCGAGACGACATACCGATGACCACTCCGAGACTGCTCTCCAATCGGTACGAGCTGGGCGAGGTGCTCGGCTACGGCGGCATGTCCGAGGTCCACCGCGGTAAGGACGTCCGCCTCAGCCGAGACGTCGCCGTCAAGGTGCTGCGTGCCGACCTGGCCCGCGACCCGCAGTTCCAGGAGCGGTTCCGGCGCGAGGCACAGAACGCCGCGGCGCTGAACCACCCGGCGATCGTCGCCGTCTACGACACGGGCGAGACCAGAACAGAGCACGGCCCGCTGCCCTACATCGTCATGGAGTACGTGGACGGGCGGACGCTTCGCGACATCGTGAAGACCGAGGGCCCGCTCCCCGGGCAGCGCGCGATGGAGATCATGGCCGACGTCTCCGCGGCGCTGGACTTCTCGCACCGGCACGGGATCGTGCACCGGGACGTCAAGCCGGCGAACGTGATGATCACGAAGACCGGCGCGGTCAAGGTGATGGACTTCGGCATCGCCCGCGCGGTCGCCGACGGCCAGGCCGCGGTCACGCAGACCGCCGCCGTGATAGGGACCGCCCAGTACCTGTCCCCCGAGCAGGCCCGCGGCGAGGCCGTCGACGCGCGCAGTGACGTCTACGCCGCCGGCTGCGTGCTCTTCGAGCTGCTCACCGGCGAGCCGCCGTTCACCGGCGACTCCCCGGTCGCGGTGGCCTACCAGCACGTCCGGGAGGACCCGAAGCCACCGTCGGCGCTCAACGGGCGGGTCTCGCCCGCGCTCGACGCGATCGTGCTGAAGGCGATGTCGAAGGGTGCGCCCAACCGCTACCAGTCGGCCGCCGAGATGCGCACCGACCTGGTGCGGGTGCTGTCCAACCAGCGGCCGCTCGCGCCGATGGTGATGACCGACGACGAGCGCACCACGATCATGTCGCAGGGCCGGCAGGCCGAGCCGACCCGCGGTCGGCACCGCCCGGCGGCGCTCTCCAACGACTACGACGACTACGACCCGTACGAGGACGAGGAGGAGGAGCGCCGGCGCCGGCGGAAGAAGGGCTGGATCATCGCCCTGGTGGCCGTGCTCGCGCTCGCTCTCATCGGCTTCATCGCCTGGCTGATGACCACGGTGTTCAACACCGACCCGATCTCCAACGAGGTCACCGTGCCGAACGTGGTCGGCCGGATCGCCGACGACGCCCAGCGCGAGCTCACCGACCAGGGCTTCGAGGTGGACCTGCAGCCGGTGCCGTGCCAGCCCTCGGCCGACGGCCAACCCGGCAGGTGTGGCGCGGACAGCATCGGCAAGGTCATCGACTCGAACCCGAAGCCGGGCGAGAAGATGAAGAAGACCGACCGGCTCACGCTGCTCGTCGGCGCACCCGCGGAGAAGGTGCCCGTTCCGGACGTGTCGGGACGCAGCCCGGATGACGCGCGGAAGGTGCTCAAGGACGCCGGCCTCGCGGTGGCCGCCCAGGAGGAGGAGCAGGAGGTCGAGGACTCCGACGACATCGGCAAGGTCATCTCGACCGACCCGACCGCCGGGCAGCCGGTGTCGAAGGGCAGCGAGGTCAAGCTGATCGTCGGCAAGGAGCAGGAGACGGTCAACGTGCCGGACCTGACCGGCCAGAACGTCGACACGGCGCGCGCCAACCTGGAGGGTCTCGGCTTCGAGGTCGACGTGAACGAGGTGGACTCCGACCAGCCGAAGGGCACGGTCATCAACCAGGACCCGAAGAACGCCGAGGTGCCGCCGGGTAGCACGGTCACGCTCGAGGTGTCGAAGGGCCAGGACGAGGACACGTTCACGATGCCGAACATCGTGGGGCAGACCCAGCAGGAGGCGGAGGCGACGCTGCGCCAGCTCGGCTGGACCGGCAACTTCAACGTCGAGGACGGGCAGACCGACGACCCGGCGGAGTTCAACCGGATCATCGACGCCCAGTTCAACGACGGGCAGCAGGTCAACAAGGACGAAGAGATCGGGATCACGATCGCGACCGAGCTCGACCCGGGTGGCGGGGGCGGAGGCTGACCGATGCGGATCGCGGTCGTCGGTGCCGGTGTGATCGGTCTGGCGACCGCGGACGCGTTGCTGCGGCGCGGCGCGGAGGTGGTGTGCCTCGAGGCGGACGTGCCGATGGCGGCCCGGTCGACCGGCAGCTCGCGGATCTTCCGTCTGGCACACGCTGATCCCGAGCTGGTCGGGTACGCGGCCGCGGCCCGGAAGCTGTGGACCGAGTGGTCGGACCGCGCGGGCGTGCCGCTGGTCGGCACCGAGGGCGCGGTGCTCACCGGTCCGCCCGCACGCGACTGGTCGGCGGCGATGGCCGCCGCCTCCGCGCCCCACTCACTCGTCGACGACGTGGGTTCGCTCGGTCTGCCGGTGACCTCGGTCGCCGGCGCCGCGCTGCTGGACCCGGGCGGCGGGGTGATCGACGTGCCGGCGACGGCGGAGTTCCTGCGGTCCGCAGCCGCGCCGGCCCTGCGGTCGGGTCACGTGCACCGACTCGACGTGTCGGACCCCGGCGTGACCCTGCTCGGCTCTTTCGACCCGGTGCACGCCGACCGGGTGGTGGTGGCCGCCGGGCGCGGCACGTGGCAGCTGGCGGCGCAGGTCGGCATGTACGTGCCGACGGCGCTGGCCCACCACGTGCGGTTCACGTTCCGGCTGAGCGACCCGGCCGCGCGGCCGCCGTGCTGGATGGACCGGACGGAGTCGTGGCGGCCCGGGTTCACGACGTACCAGCAGTGCTCGGGCCCGGGCCGGTGGTCGGTGGGCGCGTCGCTGCCGGCGGAGGACGCGGCGTGGGAACGCGGCCGCGCGGCGGTGACGGCCCGCTCGCGGGACCTGGTGCGGGCGTACGTGCGGGAGTTCCTGACGGGCGTCGAGGACGAGATCGTGGAGGAGCTCTACTGCGACTTCCACCCGGGCCTCGGCGACGGCGTCCACGTGGCCGGCGCGGGCCCGGTAACCGCCGCCTGGGGCGACAACCTGTTCAAGCACGCCCCGGCGATCGGCGCCTCCCTGGCAACCGCGCTCCTCGACGGCACGGTCCCGGACATCCCGCCGGCCTAGGTGGTCGTGGCGGCGTCCGCGAGGGTGCGCAGCTGTTCGGTCAGTTCGGCGACCCGGGACTCCGGGACGGGGTGGCCGCACGTCGCCAGCCAGTTGGCCAGCATGCGGTGGCCGCCCTCGGTAAGCACCGACTCCGGGTGGAACTGCACGCCCTCGATCGGGAGCTCGCGGTGGCGCATGGCCATCACGATGCCGGTGTCGGTCTGGCCGGTGATCTCGAAGACGTCCGGGATCGTGTCGCGCAGGACCGTTAGGGAGTGGTAGCGCGTCGCGGTGAACGGGTCCGGCTGGCCGGCCAGCACGCCCGCGCCCTTGTGGTGCACGTGGCTCGTCTTGCCGTGCAACAACTCCGGCGCCCGGTCCACGACCGCACCCCACGCCACGCCGATCGCCTGGTGGCCCAGACACACGCCCAGCACCGGCGTGCCGCGGTCGGCGCACCACCGGGCGACGTCGATGCTCGCGCCCGCCCGCTCCGGCGTGCTCGGCCCCGGGCTGAGCAACACCCCGTCGAAGCCGTCGAGCGCGGCCGGCCCGCCCAGGTCCGCGTCGTCGTTGCGCCGCACCACGCACTCGACCCCGAGCTGGGCCAGGTACTGCACGAGGTTGTAGACGAAGCTGTCGTAGTTGTCGACCACCAGCACCCGCATGCCGACAACCTACTGCGCTGTGGGCGGGCTACTCCACGCCGACGTTGTTGAATGGCAAGAACGGCTCCAGCCACGGGAACACCACGAACATCAGCAGCGCCACCACGCCGAGGGCCAACACCACGGCGAGTACCGCGCGGACCCCGACCGGCCCCGGCAGCAGGCGCCAGATCCAGGCGTACATCAGACCGACTCCTCGAGCTCCGGCGGCCGCTCGTTCGGCTTCTTCGGATCCTTCGCCCACTGCTTGGTCAGCACCGCGTGGACGATCAGCCGCTCCTTGTCGGAGAAGCGCGGGTGGCACGTCGTCAGCGTCATCAGCGAGGCCATCTCGCCCTTGCTCGGCGGGGTGGCGGCACTCGGCGGGACCGGCGCGATGACGCCGCCGTTGGTGGGCAGCACGATGTGCTGGCCCTCGAGCTCGCCGTACGGACCGCCGAGCGGGGCGACGTCCTTGCACTTCGGGTCGGTGCCCTTGCCCTGCGCCCAGCCGTCCTTCTCCTCGGCGAGCGGCAGCATCCGGTAGACGTACCAGCTGTACTGCGTCTCCACGACGAGCGCGTCGCAGGACTGCATCAGGTTGATGTCGTTGAAAGGGGCGCCCTTGCCCACCCGGTGGCCGGCGACCGCGAAGTTGCCGGGCTGGCCCGGGTAGACGGTCTTCGTGTAGTGGCCCGGGCCGATCTCGAGGCTGGCCTCGGTGGTGCCCTCGACGATCGTGAACTGGTAGTCGGCGCCGAACGAGGGGATGTACATCTTGGCGAAGCCGTCGCCCTCGCCGAGGCCCTCGAAGTGGTCCTGGCGCTTGGGGTCCCCGGCCGTCGCGTCGCCCCACTGGGTGTCCAGCGCAGTCGTCGCGTCGCGCTGCTTGCCGGCGGAGATCAGGTCGGTCCAGTAGACCTCGTAGACCACGAACAGCAGCACGACCATGCCGAGGGTGATCAACACCTCGCCGGCGTTGCGTACGGCGTTCCGCGTCTTGTCCGGTCGTCGCCGCGGGGCGCCGGGGCGCGGCCGCGGCGAGGGGACGATGTCGCCGAGATCCCCCGTAATCCGACCAGAACCGTGACCCAGGTGCTGCACCGTGCCCACGCGCGCTCCTTCCGGGTCCGACCTGTTGATAAGTCGACCTGCTCAACTACGTTAACGTGTTGCGGGAGCGGACGGTTCGACACGTTCGCGACACGTTCGCGGATGCGACTTCAAGCTACACGTCAGGTGAGGACGACATGCCCAAGTCCAAGGTTCGCAAGAAGGCGGTCTACACACCACCCGCCGATCGACGCACTCCGGTCAAGGTGAAGGCGGCTGGGCCGTCTCACCCGATCTACGTGGGCGTCATGCTCGGGGTGATGGTGCTGGGACTGGCATGGCTCGTGGTGAACTACATCGCGGGAGAAAAGATCCCATTCATGCAGGATCTCGGCAACTGGAACTTCGCGGTCGGGTTCGCGTTGATGATCGGCGGCCTGCTGATGACCATGCGGTGGCGCTGACCGGCCACCTCGTGGCCACCCACGTTTTCTCTCGGATGCACCCGTTCAGCGCAGTGTTACTGAACCACAAGGGTGTAAGTCATCCCCAGTGTGGATAACCGCTGTGGATAACTCGTTTCTAGATCCGGAGCGTGACCCTCGTTGACCGTCCCGACCGCCCACAGTTGGGCGCCGAAGGCCGAGTTGACCGCCCTGGCGTGGGTGCTCGCGGCGGCCGCGGCCGCCTGGGCGCTGTTCGCCGATGACCCACCCGGTCGGGTCCTGCTCGGCACGGTGGCGCTCGGGCTGGTTCTCGCCGGCCTGTTCGGCCTGCTGGTGCGGCCCCGCCTCGCCGGCGACTCGTCCGGCGTGACCGTGCGCGGGCTGACCGGCAACCGGCGGTGGACCTGGGCAGAGGTGAACGTGCGGCTCGTGCGCACCCGCCGTTTCGGACGGGAGGTCGCCACGATCGAGCTGGACGCGGACCGCGCGGAGGTACCCGAGCTGGTCGTGCTCGGCCGGCTGGACCTCGGCACGGACCCGGAGGACGTCGTCGACGCGCTGCTGGCGCTGCGGACCTAGGTCAGGCAGTAGACGCCGAGCGAGTCGGCCGTACAGTCCAGCACCGCTCCTCGCACGGCGATCGCCACCACCATCAGCACCAGCAGCCCGACGCAGGCGCCGATCTGCACCTGGTCGCGGCGGGCCTGCGGCGCGTAGACCAGCGCGGCCGTCGCGAGCGCACCGGCGACGAGCCCGCCGACGTGGCCGAGCAGCGAGATCCCGGGCAGCGTGACGCTGAGGAAGATGTTGATCGCGATCAGGGCGAGCACCGGGCTGGGGTTCAGCTTCGCCTTGAACACCACCACCGCGATGCCGCCGAACAGGCCGTACACGGCGCCGGACGCGCCCGCGACGCCGCCGCCCGCGTCACCGAACAGCATCACCGCCGTCGAGCCGCCGAGCAGCGACAGCAGGTAGACGGCGAGGAAGCGGGTGCGGCCGAGCGCCACCTCGAGGTCCCGGCCGATCACCCACAGCGCGAACATGTTGAACAGCAGGTGGACCGGCCCGTAGCCGCCGTAGTTGCCGAAGTGCAGGAAGCCCGAGGTGACCAGCCGCCACCACTCGCCGGCGGACACCCACGCCGGGACCAGCGTGCCGTCCTGGAACAGCGTCGAGGCGCTGTTGTCGACGATGCTCCCGGCCTGGATCGCGGTCACCGCGAAGGCGGCGACGTTGACCACGATCAGCACGGGCACCATGACGAGCGTGCGCGCGCGGGTGGCCCGGGCACCGCCGATCGTGCGTGGTGTGCGAACCGTGCGAGAGCCCTCGCTGACGCAGTCGACGCACTGGTAGCCGACCGAGGCCTCGCGTAAGCAGTCCGGACAGGCCGGCCGGTCGCACCGCACGCAGCGCAGACCGGTCGGCCGATCCGGATGACGAACGCAGGCCGGCAGGTTCTGTTGCCGGTTGACCGACACTCAGCTCTCGGAACGCTCGACGGTGACCCGCTCGACCACGATGTCCTCGACCGGCTTGTCGTTCGGCGGCGCGGTCCGGGTGTTCGCGATCGCGTCCACGACGTTGCGCGACTCCTGGTCGGCCACCTCGCCGAAGATCGTGTGCTTGAAGTTCAGCCAGGTCGTCGGCGCGACGGTGATGAAGAACTGCGATCCGTTGTTGTCCGCGATGCCCGGGTTGGCCATGCCGAGCATGTACGGCTTGTTGAACTGCAGCTCCGGGTGGAACTCGTCGACGAACTTGTAACCGGGGCCGCCGCGGCCCGTGCCGTCCGGGTCGCCGGTCTGGATCATGAAGCCGTCGATGACCCGGTGGAAGATCATCCCGTCGTAGAACGGACCGGACGTCTCACCTTGTGCGTTGCGCGTCGTGTACTGCTTGGTGCCGTCGGCCAGGCCGACGAAGTTCGACACGGTCTTGGGCGCGTGATCAGGGAAGAGGTTGACCCGGATGTCACCCCGCGAAGTGTGCAGGGTGGCCGAGACCTTGACTCCAACGAGGGATCCATTGCTGTCTGCCACCTGGTCATCGTGCCATCCGCAGCAGGATCGCTCCGGAAGGGGCAGGATAGGAACCGTCCGATGAAGCCACCCTGGAGCACACTATGGACGATGTGAAGGCCATGAACCGGGCCGGAGAGACGGTCGGCAAGGCCGTCGGCTCCGGCTGGCTTGCGGTCCGCCGTGGTGCCAAACGCGCTGGTCAAGTGAGCGCGGATGCCACGACGAAGGCGGCGCACGCCGCGGACCGGAAGCTGACGGAGCGCGGTGTCGCTCCGCAGCAGCTGGCCGTGGCACTGGCCGAGAGCGCCGAGGTAGCACGCCAGGAGGTTGCGAAGACAACCCGCCGGGCGCGCAAGAAGTTGGCGCGCAAGGCCAAGCACACCCGCAAGGAGCTCGCGAAGGCGGCCAAGCAGGCACGCAAGGACGCCAAGAAGAGCAAGCCGGCTCAGCGGGCTGTGAAGTCGGCCAAGCAGGCTCGGAAGGACGCCAAAGAACTGCGGGCGTCGCTGAAGACCGAGCTGGCCAGGTTGCGGAACGAGGCCAAGGAGCAGGCGGTTGCCCTGAAGCTCGCCGAGGCGCCCAAGAAGCGTCGGTGGCCGAAGGTGCTGCTGCTTGCCGTCGTCGCGGGCGGCGTCGCGTACGTGGTGCGCAGCAAGGCGACGTCCGCGGAGCCGGCCCCGGTTCCGGAGCCACGGCACCGCGCCGACGAGCCCGCCGAGGAGGATTCGCCCTCGTCGGCGGCCGCCAACGGTCAGCGACCGCAGAAGTCGCCGACCAAGCAAGGCTGATTCGAGCTTTCGGCCCGCCAAGGCGATCCCTTGGCGGGCCGAATGCTGTGTCGGGCGTCCTAGAGGCCCAGCGCGGAGATCGCCTCCTGAGCGACGACCTTGGCCTTGATCGTCTGCTCCTGGTTGGTGGCGACCACGACCGCGGTGCCTTCCTTGGCGACGGCGTAGACCGCGCCCTCGTCGGTCGGCTGCGCGCCGCCGGCCCAGCCGCCCGCGAGCTCGGCGGGGTTCGACGTGTCGACCGGTGCCGCCTGGTCGACGACCGCCTGGGCGACCGGGGCCTCGCCCTGGAAGACGCGGACGGTCAGCTGGATGCCGCCGTCGGAGCGGTAGAAGAAGCAGGCGGGCGGGTCGTCGGCGGAGACCTTGACGTCCCCGGCCCGCTGCCCGTTGGTGTCCTCGACGAAGGCGGTGTCGAGGTACGGGCAGGGCCCGTCCGCGGACGGCTCGGGCACCGGCGGCGCCTCGGCGGCCGGCGCTGCCTCGCTCGTGGGCGTGTCCGCCGGCGGGACGATCGTCGGATCCTCCGCGGGCTCGTTGTTGCACGCGGCGAGCACGATCAACAGGGGACCGAGTAACAGGGCGCGTTTCACGGGCAGGTAGTCAACCACACACGCACGGTGGACCCGGCAGGCATCCTCCCGCCGATCGGCGGGTCGACCCGCCGGCGCGCAGTAAGGTCCGCTCGTGACCGGCACGTTCTGGCTCGACGTGGCGATCGGTGTGGTCGTCGCGCTGCTGGTGGCGTGGCTGGCGTTGGTAGTCGCGCTGGTGCTGGTGCGTCCGCGCGGTGGCGTGCTGCGGGAGGCGCTGCGCCTTCTCCCCGACGTCCTGCGGCTAGTTCGCCGGCTGGCCGCGGACAAGACACTGCCGCGCGGGGTGCGGGTCCGGCTGGCGCTGCTGCTCGCGTACCTGGCGATGCCGATCGACCTGGTGCCGGACTTCGTCCCGGTGCTCGGCTACGCCGACGACGCGATCATCGTCATGGCCACGCTCCGCGGCGTCATCCGGCGAGCTGGCCTCGCTGCCGTCCGTGCGCACTGGCCCGGCACCGACGACGGGTTCGTCGCACTCACCCGGCTCGCGCGCCTCTCGCCTACAGAGGATCGGTAACGGCCACCGCGTGCGGAATGCGGCGCGGACCTCGGCCTGTGGTGATCTTCGTGGAGACGAGGGGAATCGAACCCCTAACCCCTGCCTTGCAAAGGCAGTGCTCTGCCAATTGAGCTACGTCCCCGGGCCGGTGCGGGTCGCGCACCGGTGTGGTGTTCGCGGCCCGTGGGCCGCGGTGCGGTTGGCGGTCAGGCCTTCTTGGCGTTGTTGGCGCCGGAGGCCGGAGCGGTCGCCTCGCGCCACAGGTCGTCCTGGGCCTTGGCCGACTTGTTGCGGCGCACCACGAACAGCACGCCACCGGCCACGGCCACCAGAGCGAGAAGCTTCTTCACGTCCATTGCCTCCTTCGGCAAAACCACCACGTATCGACTGCTGCGACCCCTACGACTCCGCAGCAGGCCACAAGTCTGCCACAAGCGGCACCGGGCCAAGAGACCCCGGCTTCCGCACAGGTCAGGCCCTGTCCGTGGGTACGAACAGGGCCTGATCCGGTGGGCCTAGGAGGACTTGAACCTCCGACTTCTTCGTTATCAGCGAAGCGCTCTAACCGCCTGAGCTATAGGCCCCAACAGGCGACGAGACTATCGCACGGCGTCTCGCGCGCCCAAACCGGTATGCCGCCTACTCGCGCTCCGCGAGCGTGACCTCCAGGCCGCCGGCGAGGTCCGCGGAGACGTTGTAGATGAACGCGCCGACCGTGGACAACGCGCTGAACAACACGATGTTCACCGCGCCGATGATGGCCGCCACGCCGAAGACGCGGCCCGCGCTGATCAGTGGCTCGCCGCCCGCCTCGTCCGTCGGCTGGAGGATCTCGCTCGAGATGCCGTTCAGCTTGTCCCAGACGCCCATGCCGTCGAGGACCGCGTACATCACGCCGACCGCGACCAGCCACACGAAGAACAGCGCCACACCCAGGACCAGGGACAGCTTCAGCACCGACCACGGGTCGAACCGCTTGATCTGCAGGTTCGCCCGCCGCGGACCCCGGCCGGGCCGGCGCAGGGCGCTCGGCGTAGCGGCCGCGCCCACGCGGAGCGGGCCGGTCGACGGACCGGTGACCGCCGGGACGGAGCCCTCCAGGTGCACGGTCGTGCGGGCCGGCGCCGCACCGCCGTGCGGCATGCCCATGCCGGGGGCCGGCACGGTGGCCGCCGTCGGCAGGCCGCCCTCGGCGAACAGGCGCGCCGCGGCCGCACCGGTCACGACCGGGCGTTCGATCGACACCGTCTGCTCACCATGCGGCGGCGGGTTGGGCGGCACGCTCTCCCCGCTCGGCGGGACCGGCGTGCCGGATGTCACCGGCGGCTGAGATGGCGGGATCGGCTTGGCCGGCGTCGAGTTCGGCACCATCGGGACCGGCGGCGGCAGCTGCGAACCGGATCCCGGCGTCGCAGGCTTCGACGCCGGCTGCGTGGCCGGCTTGGACGTCGGCTGGGTGGTCTGCGACGGTGCCGACGACGTCGGCTTCGTCGTCTGCGAAGACGTCGGCTGTGTCGTCGCCTGGGCCGCCGGCGGCGAGTTGTCGCTGGTCACCCGCTGCCAGGGCGGCGGGGTGCCGTGGCTCAGCTCCAGGTCCTCGGACGTCGCCACCCGCGCGGTCGGGCCGTCCGACGACGACTTCCCGTTGCCTTCGGGACCGCCTTCGGGACCGCGGTCGTTGTTGCCGTCGGCCGCCTGATCGACCGGCTTGGCCTGGCCGTCGGTGGCGATGCCGGACTTGTGGTCCGGCTCGCGCTCCGTGTTCTGGCCGGTGCTTCCGGGCTTCTCAGGTGGTGTCACGAGGATCCCCTACGTGTCGCTCTCTACTGCGGTGGCTCTTGTGGCTGCTGACCATTGTCCGACGTCTCGGGCGCCGCGGGAGGCGCGCCGGGCTCCGACGGCTCCTCCTCCGCGCTGCGTGCGATGGCAACCAGAGTGGTCCCTTCGCCCAGGTTCATCAACCGCACGCCCTTCGTCTGCCGGCCGGCCTTGCGTACCTCCCGGGCGTTGGTCCTGATGACCCCGCCCGAGGAAGTGATCGCGTACACCTCGTCGTCGACGTCGACGATGAGGGCACCCACCAGCCTGCCACGCTTCGTGTCGTGCTGAATGGTGAGCACGCCCTTGCCACCCCGACCCTGCACCGGGTAGTCCTCGATCGGGGTGCGCTTTGCGTAGCCGCCGTCCGTGGCCACCAGCAGGAACTGGTCCAGCCGGACGACACCGAGGGTGAGCAGCTCGTCCCCGGAGTTGAACCGCATGCCGAGCACGCCGGACGTCGCCCGGCCCATCGGCCGCAGCGCCTCGTCGGTGGCCTGGAAACGGATGGACTGGCCGCCCCCGGACACCAGCAGCAGGTCGTCCTCGGCGGCGCACAGCACGGCGCCGACCAGCTCGTCCTCGTCACGAAGGTTGATACCGATCAGACCGCCCGCGCGGTTGCTGTCGAAGTCGGACAGCCTGCTCTTCTTGACCAGCCCGCTCTTCGTCGCGAGCACCAGGTACGGCGTGACCTGGTAGTCCTTGATCTCGATGACCTGGGCGATGTGCTCGTCCGGCTGGAACGCGAGCAGGTTGGCCACGTGCTGGCCGCGCGCGTTGCGGTTGGCCTCCGGCAGCTCGTAGGCCTTCGCCCGGTAGACCCGGCCCTTGTTCGTGAAGAACAGGATCCAGTCGTGGGTCGAGCACACGAAGAAGTGCGCGACGATGTCGTCCTGTTTGAGACCCGCGCCCTGGACACCCTTGCCGCCGCGGCGCTGTGCCCGGTACAGATCCGTTTTCGTGCGCTTCGCGTACCCGGTCCGGGTGATCGTGACGACCACGTCCTCGACCGCGATCAGGTCCTCGATCGACACGTCGCCGTCGTAGGGGATGATCTTCGTGCGCCGGTCGTCGCCGTGCTTGTCGACGATCTCCATGAGCTCGTCGCGCACGATGGACCGCTGCCGCTCGGGGTTCGCCAGGATGTCCTGGAGGTCGGCGATGATCTCCTCGATCTCGGCCAGCTCGTCGATGATCTTCTGCCGCTCCAGGGCGGCGAGCCGGCGCAGCTGCATCTCGAGGATGGCGTTCGCCTGGATCTCGTCGACGTCCAGCAGCGCGATCAGGCCGGTCCGCGCCTCGTCGACGGTCGGCGAGCGGCGGATCAGCGCGATGACCTCGTCCAGGGCGTCCAGCGCCTTGACCAGACCGCGCAGGATGTGGGCCCGCTCCTCGGCCTTGCGCAGCCGGTAGCGGGTGCGCCGGACGATGACCTCGACCTGGTGGCGGACGTAGTGCCGGATCATCTGGTCGAGGCGCAGCGTGCGGGGCACGCCGTCGACCAGGGCCAGCATGTTGACGCCGAAGTTGTGCTGCAGCTGGGTGTGCTTGTACAGGTTGTTCAGCACGACCTTGGCGACCGCGTCCCGCCGGAGCGTGACCACGATCCGCATGCCCAGCCGCTTGTTGGACTCGTCGGTCACCTCGGAGATGCCGGTGACCTTGCCGTCGCGGACGAGCTGCGCGATGTTCTCGATCAGGTTGTCCGGGTTGACCTGGTACGGCAGCTCGGTGACGACCAGGATCGTCCGGCCCTTGGTGTCCTCGTCGACCTCGACGACAGAGCGCATCCGGATCGAGCCGCGGCCGGTCCGGTAGGCGTCCTCGATGCCCTGGGTGCCGAGGATCTGGGCGTGCGTCGGGAAGTCCGGGCCCTTGATCCGCAGCATCATCGCCGCGAGCGTCTCGTCGTCGGACGCGTCCCAGTTCTCCAACGCCCACACGACGCCGGCGGCGACCTCGCGCAGGTTGTGCGGCGGGATGTTCGTCGCCATGCCGACCGCGATGCCACCGCTGCCGTTGACCAGCAGGTTGGGGATCCGCGCCGGCAGGACGTCCGGCTCCTGGGTCTTGCCGTCGTAGTTGTCCGAGAAGTCGACGGTCTCCTCGTTGATGTCCTGCAGCATCGCCATGGCCAACGGCGTCATCCGCGCCTCGGTGTACCGCATGGCGGCCTGCGGGTCGTTGCCCGGCGAGCCGAAGTTGCCCTGCCCGTCGATGAGCGGGTACCGCAGCGACCACGGCTGGGCGAGCCGGACGAGCGCGTCGTAGATCGCCGAGTCGCCGTGGGGGTGGTAGTTGCCCATGACGTCGCCGACGATGCGCGAGCACTTGACGTGACTGCGTTCCGGGCGCAGACCGGTGTCGTACATCGAGTAGAGGACGCGACGGTGCACCGGCTTGAGGCCGTCCCGCACGTCCGGCAGCGCGCGGCTCACGATGACGCTCATCGCGTAGTCGATGTAGGAGCGCTGCATCTCCTGCTGGATGTCGACCGGTTCTATCCGGTCGCCCTCCGGCGGCAAGGTTTCGGTCACGTACTCGAGTTCCTTTGTCGTAGACCCGGACTACACGTCGAGGAAGCGGACATCCTTGGCGTTGCGGGTGATGAAGGAGCGGCGTGCCTCGACGTCCTCGCCCATCAGCACGCTGAACAGCTCGTCCGCGGTGGCGGCGTCGTCGAGCGTCACCTGGAGCAGCAGGCGGTACGCCGGGTCCATGGTCGTCTCCCACAGCTCGTCGGCGTTCATCTCGCCGAGACCCTTGTACCGCTGGATCCCGTCGTCGCGGTTGATCTTCTTGCCCGACTCGAGGCCGGCCTTCATGAGACCGTCCCGTTCGCGGTCGGTGTAGGCGAACTCGGGCTCGGCACGCTGCCACTTGATCTTGTAGAGCGGTGGCTGCGCGAGGTAGACGTGCCCGGCCTCGACGAGCGGGCGCATGAAGCGGAAGAGCAGGGTGAGCAACAAGGTCCGGATGTGCTGACCGTCCACATCGGCGTCCGCCATCAGCACGATCTTGTGGTACCGCAGCTTCGAGAGGTCGAAGTCCTCCTGGATTCCGGTGCCCAGCGCGGTGATCAGGCTCTGCACCTCGGTGTTCTTCAGCACGCGGTCGATACGCGCCTTCTCCACGTTGATGATCTTGCCGCGGATCGGGAGGATCGCCTGGAACATCGACTCCCGGCCCTCCTTGGCCGAGCCACCCGCGGAGTCGCCCTCGACGATGTAGAGCTCGCACTCCTCGGGGTTGGTCGACCGGCAGTCCTTGAGCTTGCCGGGCAGGCCGCCGATATCGAGCGCGCCCTTGCGCCGCACCAGCTCCTTCGCCTTGCGGGCCGCGATCCGCGCCTGCGCCGAGGACACCGACTTCGTGATGATGATCTTCGCGTCGGCCGGGTTGCGCTCGAACCAGTCGGCGAGCATCTCGTTGCAGGTCGTCTGTACGAACGTCTTCGCCTCGGTGTTGCCGAGCTTCTGCTTGGTCTGACCCTCGAACTGGGGCTCGGCCAGCTTGATGGAGATGATCGCGGCGAGACCCTCGCGCACGTCGTCGCCGGTGAGGTTGACGTCCTTCTCCCTGAGCAGCTTCTTGTCGCGCGCGTACACGTTGACGATCCGGGTCAGCGCGGCGCGGAAGCCCTCCTCGTGCGTGCCGCCCTCCGCGGTGTTGATCGTGTTGGCGAACGTGTAGACCGACTCGCTGTAGCCGGTGTTCCACTGCATCGCGACCTCGACCTCGAGGCCGTCGCCCTTGGCCTCGAACCCGATCACGCTCTTGTGGATGGCCTCGCGAGCGTGGTTGATGTGCTTGACGAAGTCCTCGAGCCCGCCCGGGTAGTGATAGGTGCGCTCCTTGACGCGGGCGGCCTTGCCCTCGGCGTCCGCCTCACTGTCCTCATCGGACACCCGATCGTCTCGGAGGGTGATCGTGAGGCCCTTGTTGAGGAAGGCCATCTCCTGCAGCCGGCGCGCGACGGTCTCCGCGTTGAACGTCGTCGTCTCGAAGATGGCCGGGTCCGCCCAGAACGTGACCGAGGTGCCGCTGCGGTCGGTGTCTGGGCCCTCGACCAGCTCGCCGGGCTCGGAGCGCTCGTAGTGCTGCGACCACACCTTCCCGTTGCGGTAGATCGTCAGGTCCATCGCGGTGGACAGCGCATTCACCACCGAGACGCCGACGCCGTGCAGGCCGCCGGAGACCGCGTAGCTGTCGCTGTCGAACTTGCCGCCCGCGTGCAGCGTGGTCAGCACGATCTCCAGCGTCGGCTTCTGGTGGACCGGGTGCAGCTCGACCGGGATGCCGCGGCCGTCGTCGACCACGCGGGCGCCGCCGTCGGCGAGCAACGTGACCTCCACCCGGGTCGCGTGGCCGGCCATCGCTTCGTCGACGGCGTTGTCCACGACCTCGGTGAGCAGGTGGTGCAGCCCGCGCTCGCCGGTGGAACCGATGTACATGCCGGGCCGCTTTCTCACGGCCTCGAGGCCCTCCAGGACGGTGATGGAGGACGCGTTGTATTCATGATTATTCGGTGCGGCCACGGGCGTGGTGTCTCCCTCGTCAGGAACGGGCGCGAAACTCCCTGTCTCGATTGTACTGGTGCGGTCCTGCAGGAGTGGGGCAAGGACACCCCTAGCGTGGCCACTGACGCTCTCGCGGAAACGGCCTAGAGACCGGACTCTGACGGGTATCCTGGACACCCCTTCTGGCAGCTTTACGGGCTCCGGTTCACCCGTAGGTGTCCCTGGGGCCCCTGCCGCGCACGTGTCGAGGGCCGTATCGCCAGCTCGGGGTGGACGGGCCGTGCACCTTCAGCTTGGTGACCACCCCGTGGCCGACGCCCGCGGCGATCTTGGTGAGCAGCTGGCGCTGCAGCAGCCGCAGCTGGGTGGCCCAGGCGGTCGACTCGGCCTGGATGGTCAGCTCGCCGTCCTTGAGCGACATCGGCTGCGCGTGTTCGGCGACGTCCTCGCCGACGATCGCGCCCCACTGGCCGAAGAGCCGGCCGGTGGTGAGCCGGCTCGACCAGCCGCGGTCGGCCGCGAGCCGGGCCGCGATCCGGCCGAGCGGCTGCGGGTCGCGGTCGTCGGGGCTCGCTCCCGACCACCGCCGGCGCCGCGAGCGGATCCCGCCGGTACGCCTGACCTGCTTCTTCCGGGTCCCGGCGGAGTTCGCGGCCGGGCCGCCGGAGGCCTCCCGGGCGGCGCGCAGCGCGGCGCGGGCGAGGTCCGAGCCTCGCAGCTGTGGATAGTCACTCTCGGTGGCCGGTGCGGGAGCCTGATCATCATTTGCACCCATTCGGGTGCCCGTAGCAGGCAGATCCGGTTGGTCTACGGGGACGGCTGGGCGCACAGTGACAGCGTTATCCACACTATCCACAGGGTTGTCCCCAGATGTGCGACGCCTCACGTCACTGTAGGTAACTTCCGGCCGATCATCGGCCGGCTGGTCCGGCACGGGACACCTCCCCGTTCGACACCACGTAGCGAGCACCGTCGAGCTCGTCGGGGACATCCTCCTCCACCGCGGCCGTGACGAGGACTTGTTCGGCCCCGCGTGCCACGTCGGCGAGTCGCCGCCGGCGCCGGCGGTCCAGCTCGGCGAACACGTCGTCCAGTACGAGGACCGGCTCAACGCCGTCGGCGCGGAGCAGCTCGTAGGAGGCGAGGCGCAGGGCGAGCGCGAACGACCACGCCTCGCCGTGGCTCGCGTAGCCCTTGGCGGCGACGTCGTCGAGCGTCAGCTCCAGCTCGTCGCGGTGCGGGCCGACGAGGCTCACCCCTCGGTCGAGCTCGTTGTCGCGCGCGGCGGCCATCGCGGCGAGCAGCGCGTCGACCAACACCTCCTGGTCGGCGCGCGCGCCGGGCGTGCCGTACTCCGCGGGGAAGGACTCGGCGATCCCCGACCGGTACCGGATCCGCGCCGGCCGCGACTCGGGCGCGACTCCCGCGTACGCGGCGGTGACGTGGTCGGCCAGGTCGGCGACCAGGTCCAGGCGCGCGGCGAGCAGCTCGGCGCCGTGCCGGGCGAGGTGGCCGTTCCACACGTCGAGCGTGCCGATGTCCCCCTTCGAACCCGCGCGCCGGGCGTGGCCGGAAGACTTGAGCAAGGCGTTGCGCTGGCGCAGCACCCGGTCGTAGTCCGCGCGCACCCCGGCGTAGCGAGGGGCACGCAGTACCAACAGCTCGTCGAGGAACCGGCGGCGTTCACTCGGGTCCCCGCGCACGAGCGCGAGATCCTCCGGTGCGAACAACACTGTGCGCAGGATCCCGAGCACGTCCCGGGTCTTCGGCACCGGCGCCCGGTTCACCCGCGCACGGTTCGCCTTGCCCGCGGTGATCTCCAGCTCGACGGTCAGCTCGCGCCCGGCGTTCACCACCGCGGTCCGCACGATCGCGCGCGCGCATCCGTGGCGGATCAAGGGAAGATCCACGGCCACCCGGTGCGAGCCGAGGGTCGCCGTGTACCCGATCGCCTCCACCAGGTTTGTCTTGCCCTGCCCGTTCTGTCCAATGAGGACATTCGCGCCGGGTTCGAGCTCCAGGTCGGCGTGCTCCCACGACCGGAAGTCGCTGACCTGTAGGTGCCGGACGTACAAGGTCAGCCTTGCGTGTTGCCCGCGCCGGACGTCGGCCCGGCTTGGTGCACGGCGTGTCCGCCGAACTGGTTGCGCAGCGCGGCGACCGCGCGCATCGCCGGCGAGTCCTCCTGGCGCGAGCGGAAACGCGAGAACAGCGCGGCCGAGATCACCGGCGCCGGCACGGCGAGGTTGATCGCCTCCTCGACGGTCCATCGGCCCTCGCCCGAGTCGTCGACGTAGCCGCGCAGGTCGTCGAGCTCCGGGTCGGAGTCGAGCGCGCGCACCAACAGATCGAGCAACCACGACCGCACCACCGTCCCGCGCTGCCACGCCTTGATCACAGACGGGACGTCCTCGATGACCTTCGCCGCCTCGAGCAGCTCGAAGCCCTCGGCGTAGGCCTGCATCAACCCGTACTCGATGCCGTTGTGGATCATCTTCGCGTAGTGGCCCGCGCCGACCGGGCCGGCGTGCGCGAAACCCTCCTCGCGCGGGCCGTCCGGGCGCAGCGCGTCGAAGATCGGCATCGCCCGCTCGACGTGCTCGGCGTCGCCGCCGACCATGAGGCCGTAGCCGATCTCCTTGCCCCACACGCCACCGGACACCCCGCAGTCGAGGTAGCCGATCTCCCGTGCGGCCAGCAGCTCGGAGTTGACCGTGTCGTCGCTGAACCGCGAGTTGCCGCCGTCGATGATGAGGTCGCCGGCGGACAGCACGTCCGCGAGCTCGGCGATCGTCTGCCGGGTCGGGTCGCCCGAGGGCACCATGACCCAGACGATCCGCGGGGCGGTGAGCCGGTCGGCCAGCTCGGCGAGCGAGCCGACGTCGCTCACGTCGGGGTTGCGGTCGTAGCCGACGACATCGTGCCCGGCCGCGCGGATCCGGTCGCGCATGTTGAAGCCCATGCGGCCGAGCCCGACCAGCCCGAGCTGGATCTTGTTTGGCACAGCGGAGTCCTTCGGTCGAACCGATCAGCCGGGCAGGCGCACCGGCATCAGCAGATGCAGGTATCCCGGCACCACGTTGCCCTCGTCGTCGACCGGCTTGATCAACGCCGGGCGGCTGGCCGTGGTGAAGGACAGCTCCGCGCGGTCGGCGTGCAGCGCGCCGAGCCCCTCGGTGAGGAAGGACGGGTTGAACGCGATCGTGACGGGCTCGCCGGTGTAGTCCACGGCGATCTCCTCCTCGGCGCTGCCCTCGTCGTCGCCGCCGGCGGACAGACGCAGCCCGGACTCGCCGAACTCGAGCCGCACCTGGGTGCCGCGCTCGGCGACGAGCGACACGCGCTTGATCGCCTCGACGAGCGGGCCCACGTCGATGATCGCGGTCGCGGACTGCTCGGAGGGCAGCAGCTGGCGGTAGCGCGGGAACTCGGTGTCGAGCAACCGGCTCGTGGTGCGACGGCCGGAACCGGACAGGCCGATCAGCCCGTCGCCCGGCGCGAGCGCGAGCTCCACGGTCGCGCCGGCGGTGCCGAGCGCCTTCGCCGCCTCGGCCAGCGTGCGCGCCGGCACGAGCACGGCGAGCTCGCCGGCGTCGGCGAGGCTCGCGTCCGGCGTCCAGGTGAACTCCCGCATCGCGAGGCGGAACCGGTCGGTCGCCACGAGGGTCAGCTTGTCGCCGTTGATCTCGACCCGCACGCCGGTGAGCATCGGCAGCGTGTCGTCCTTGCCGGCCGCGACGGCGACCTGGCTCACCGCGAGCCCGAACACCTCGCCGGTGAGCTCACCCGCGTGCGGCGGCATCGCGGGCAGCTGCGGATAGTCCTCGACCGGCATCGTCGGCAGGCTGAACTTCGCGCTGCCACAGGCGATCGACACCCGGGCGCCGTCGACCATGATCTCGACCGGTTGCGCCGGCAGGGATCGGGTGATGTCAGCGAGTAGCCGGCCGGACACGAGCGTGCGCCCGCCGTCGGCGATGGTCGCCGCGACGCCGACCGTCGCGGAGACCTCGTAGTCGAACCCGGAGATCGTCAACGCGTCGTCCTTGCCGGCATCCAGCAGGATCCCGCCGAGTACCGGGACCGGCGGACGGGACGGCAGGCTGCGAGCCACCCAGGCGACGGCGTCGGCGAGACCGTCGCGCTCGACGCGGATCTTCATGACTGTCCTTTCCAGACACGAGAAGGAGCCGCGGGCAAGCGGGTTCCAACCCGAGAGAGCTCACGACGTAGACCGCCACCGTACGGCTTGCCGACCGAGTCCGGTACTCGGGGCTCGGCGGTTTCGGCGGTGGTGGGCGTCTCGTCGCTCGCTGACTCGCGGCCCCTGTCTTTTCGTTGTTGATGAAGAGAAGAGAGAAGAACAGCGGTAGTAATAGGTCCTGTGGATTGTGTGGACAACGCTCGTCCGCGCACGTCGCCCGGCGCGTTCGGCTGTGGATGAACCAGGTGCCGAACCGGTGGACAGCTCGACGGGTCGGTGGATGGTTCGCGAGCGCACCGGAGTTGTCCACACGACGGCCCCAGTTCCCCACAGCTCGCTCCCCAGACTTGGCCCGGTTCGTACCCAGGTCGTGCACAGGGTTGGGGACGCTCATGAATCCCCTTTCCGGGTGATGCCAAGGGGTCTGCGAAGATCGTTGCCACACAAGGAAGTTCGGGTCAGCCTCGAGCGCGTTGCTTGATGCGCGAGGTGAGTTCCTGGACCTGGTCGTAGACCCGGCGCCGTTCCGCCATCTCCTTGCGGATCTTCTTCTCCGCGTGCATGACCGTCGTGTGGTCGCGGCCGCCGAACGTCTGCCCGATCTTCGGCAGCGACAGGTCGGTCAGCTCGCGGCACAGGTACATGGAGATCTGCCGCGCCTGCGCGAGCGCCTTCGTCTTTCCCGGCCCGCACAGGTCATCGATCGACACGGAGAAGAACTCCGCGATGACCGCCATGATGGTCGAGGCGCTGATCTCCGGGATCTGCGAGTCGGGGATGAGGTCCCGCAACACGATCTCCGCGAGACCGACGTCGACCGGTTGTTGGTTCAGGGAAGCGAACGCCGTCACGCGGATCAGCGCGCCCTCGAGCTCACGGATGTTGTGCTCGATGCGAGCGGCGATGAACTCCAGCACCTCGGCCGGTGCGTTGAGCCGGTCCTGCGCGGCCTTCTTGCGCAGGATGGCGATCCGGGTCTCCAGCTCGGGCGGCTGGATGTCGGTGATGAGGCCCCACTCGAACCGCGTGCGCAGGCGGTCTTCCAGTGTTTCCAAGCGCTTCGGCGGCCGGTCCGACGACACCACGATCTGCTTGTTGGCGTTGTGCAACGTGTTGAAGGTGTGGAAGAACTCCTCCTGAGTTCCTTCCTTCCCTTCCAGGAACTGGATGTCGTCGACCAACAGGATGTCGATGTCGCGGTATCGCCGCTGGAACGCGACCTTGCGGTCGTCGCGCAGGGAGTTGATGAAGTCGTTGGTGAACTCCTCGGTCGACACGTACCGCACGCGCATGCCGGGGAAGAGGCGTTGCGCGTAGTGGCCGACCGCGTGCAGCAGGTGTGTCTTGCCGAGCCCGGACTCGCCCCAGATGAACAACGGGTTGTACGCGCGGGCCGGCGCTTCCGCGACGGCGACCGCGGCCGCGTGCGCGAAGCGGTTCGAGGCGCCGATGACGAACGTGTCGAACGTGTACTTCTCGTTGAGCCGGGTCTTCGACGTCTGCGGCTGCGCCGGCGCGGTGAACGGCTGTCCGCTCGAGGGCTGGCCGCCGGTGAACGTCGGCCAGATCTCGTGGACGGTGGCGAGCGCCTCGCCCTCCTCGTCCACCTCGTCTCCGTCGGAGTCGCCGGACTCTCCGTCGGTGTCGCCGACGGGCGGCAGGATCGGGGTCCGCGGCAGCGGCGAGTCGGGCAGCCGCGCGCCCTCGACGCCTGTGTCCCCATTGGACGGTGCGGCGGGCGCGGTCACGGTCGCCGGCATGGGTTCGACCTTCACCGCGAGCGAGACCGCGCGGCCGAGCCGGCGGGAGAGCGCGTCGGTGATCGGTTCGCGGAGCGCCCGTTCGATCGCGTCCTTGGCGAAGTCACTCGGGGCGGCGAGGAGCGCGGTGCCGTCGAGGAGGCCGATCGGTCGCGTGACACGCATCCACGCGCGTTGCTGGGGGGAAAGTGTGCCGGCGGAAAGTTCCCGCACGACTTGTTCCCACACCACACCCAAGTTCATTTGCTCGGACACCTACGAGCTCCCCTCCCCTCGTCGGCCTTCGGTCATGTCCAACCCTCCGACCCACCCCGAACCGCTCACCACAGGTGAGCTCGGTCGCGCCCCGACTACGGGAAGCATCCACAGGGTTGTCCACAACTGTGCACGAAGGTACGACGAACCGCAGCGGTACCCGCCGGAGGTCCGACATAACTTGCGCGGCGCAGTAGGGCTCCCACTCCCATCTGGCCAACCAAGAGCACGCACGCTAACAAGCGCCGCGCTATGCCACAAGATGTGTTCGCTAGCAAGCATCTGGCGTGTGCGGCGTGTCGCCGACCGGCCTTCGTCAGCCGGTGAACGGACACCCGGATTGAACTCGCTGATCGAGGGTGCGTAGCCTTGTAAGGTCTCCCGCGAGGTGTGGGTGGGTTCTGCGCGCCGTCCGTCGGTAACCGGGCGTTGTGGCCGGGACGCCGATCGTCGGCGGGGGGACTAGGACTTGGCGAGCCAGTACCGGGAGATCCACCGTGAGCAAGCGTACTTTCCAGCCGAACAACCGCCGCCGGTCGCGGACCCACGGGTTCCGGCTGCGCATGCGCACCCGTGCCGGGCGGGCGATTCTCGCTGCTCGCCGTGGCAAGGGCCGCAAGCGCCTGTCCGCCTGAGTGCGTGCTCCCCGCGTCCGCACGACTGACCGGTAGCGACGACTTTCGGCTGGTGACCAGGAAGGGCCGGCGAGTGGGCCGGCCCAGGCTCGTCGTTCATGCGATCACGGCCGAAGAGGTCGCTCGACTCGGTGTGGCCGGGTCCGGCGACACCAGGGTCGGTTTCGTCGTCAGCAAGGCCGTGGGGAACTCCGTGCTGCGCCACCGTGTCACGCGGCGCCTGCGACACCTCTTTCGCAGTCGGCTCGGAACCGTTGCGCCCGGCTGCACGTTGGTCGTACGAGCGCTCCCGCCCGCGGCCGAGGCGACGAGTGCCGAGCTCGGCAAGGACATCGACTCCGCCCTCCGGCGGTTGCGACTCGCGGTCGGCGATGACGGTGGTGGGCAGTGAGCGTCACCGAGGACACGGACCTCGTGCGCGGTACGAGCGAGCCCACCCGCAGGCCCGGTCCCGTGGCGCGGGTGCTGCTCGTGCCCATCAACTTCTACCGGCGTTGGATCTCGCCGGTCCTTCCCCCCACGTGCCGGTTCGAGCCGAGCTGTAGTGCGTACGCAGTCGAGGCGCTGACCACGCACGGCGCGCTGCGGGGCTCCTGGCTCACCATCCACCGGCTCGCCCGCTGCGCCCCGTGGGGTCGCGCCGGCTACGACCCGGTGCCGCCACGCCGCACGGGGCCCACGAACACCGCGCCCACGAACGCTGACCGCGACGGGACGGGAACGCCGAGCCCGACCCGCCACACCCTCGGCAAGGAGTAGCTCAGTGCTCGACTTCATCTACTACCCCGTGTCCTTCATCCTGTGGTGCTGGCACTGGGTGTTCGGGCACGTGTTCGGGGACTCCAGCGGCATCGCCTGGGCGCTGGGGATCATGTTCCTGGTCTTCACCCTGCGCGCGATCATGTTCAAGCCGTTCGTGAAGCAGGTCCGCTCGATGCGCGCGATGCAGGAGTTCGCGCCCGAGATGAAGAAGATCCAGAAGAAGTACGCGAACGACCGGCAGCGCCAGGCGCAGGAGATGCAGAAGCTCCAGCGCGAGCACGGGTTCAGCCCGCTCGGCGGCTGCCTGCCGATGCTGCTGCAGATCCCGGTGTTCATCGGTCTGTACCACGTGCTGCGTTCGTTCCAGCCGGGCCACACCGAGAACTACTTCTTCGACGAGCAGGGTGTGGCGTCCTACATCGACGCGAACATCTTCGGCGCACGGCTGTCGAACTTCATCACCCAGCCTCAGGCGGCGCTGGACGCATTGGGCGCGGACCGCACCGCGGTCATCATCGTGTCGATCCCGCTGATGGTCCTCGCGGCCGCGCTGACCCACCTCACCGCACGGCACTCGGTGACGCGGCAGAACCCCGAGGCGGCCACCTCGCAGACCGCGATCATGAACAAGCTCACCCTCTACATCTTCCCGCTGGGTGTGTTGGTCTTCGGCTTCTTCTTCCCGATCGGCCTGCTGCTCTACTGGCTCGCGAACAACACGTGGACGCTCGCACAGCAGCGGATCGTGTACCGGCGGATCGACGCCGAGGAGGAGCAGAAGAAGTCCGAGGCGATCGAGAAGCGGAGCAACCTCGCGCCGAAGCCGGGCCAGCGGCCGAACCAGGCCAAGAGGCGTCCGGCCGGCACGCAGCAGTCCGGCACCAAGCCGGCCGGCACGGCGAAGCCCAGTGGCACGACCAAGCCCAGCGACACGACCAAGCCGGGTGGGACCGCGAAGTCGAGTACCGCGAAGCCGGGCACGACGAAGTCGGGCGGCACCGCCAAGCCGGGCATCGCGAAGCCGGGTACCGCCAAGCCGGGCACCGCGAAGCCGGCGGGCGAGACGAAGCCGGCCGGCAACACTCCCGGGTCGTCCGGCAACGGCGCCGCGGACAAGACCGCCGGCGACGGCAGCACAGTGTCCGGTCTGGGTGCAGACCGTTCCCGTAAGAAGAACACAGGCCGGAAGAATCGCTGAGGTGGCGGCCTCCGGGCCTGGAGAGGAGAAGGCCGTGCCGGAGACGGTGCAGGAGTCGGGGACCGAGCACGACGAGGACAAGCCAGCTGGGGAGACCGCGGCTGAGGCGGCCGCGGACAGCGAGGTGATCGCCGAATCGGAGGCTGACGAGGACACAGTCGCGGAAGACGCCGACGAGGACGATGAGGACGACGACGGCGAGGATCGCTCGGGCAGCTCGAGCGAGGATCTCCTCGTTCGAGAGGGCGACATCGCCGGCGACTATCTCGAGCGGCTGCTCGACCTCGTCGACTACGACGGCGACATCGACCTCGACGTCGAGGCCGGCCGGGCGGTGGTGAGCATCGACGGCGGCGACGATCTGGAGAAGCTCGTCGGCCCGCGGGGCAACGTGCTCGAGGCGATCCAGGAGCTCACTCGGCTCGCGGTGCAGCAGGAAACGGGGACGCGTAGCCGGCTGATGCTTGACATCGCGGGCTGGCGCGCGGACCGTCGACAGGAGCTGCAGGATCTGGGCAAGGCCACCGCCGAGCGCGTGCTCGCCGGCGAGGACCGCGTCCGGCTGCAGCCGATGACGCCGTTCGAGCGCAAGGTCGTCCACGACGCGGTGGCCGCGGTGGACGGCGTGCATAGCGAGAGCGAGGGCGAGGACCCCCGGCGACGCGTCGTGGTGTTCCGCAAGCCCTGACACGCTCGCTTCGTTTCACGTGAAACAACGGACCAAGCGAGGAGACTGCGAGGGTGGCAGAGCAGCCATCAGCGCCCGCTCCCCCGGAGTCCGCTTCGACCATCTTTGGCGACGCCATGCCGGCGGCGGTGCGGTTCGTTGAACTGCTCGCCGCCGTCGGCATCGAGCGAGGCCTGATCGGACCCCGTGAGGTCGATCGGCTGTGGGATCGCCATCTCTTGAACTCGGCCGTGGTCGGCGAGCGGATCCCCAGCGGCGCGCGAGTCATCGACATCGGATCGGGCGCCGGGCTACCGGGTGTGCCACTGTGCTTGGCGAGACCGGATCTGAACGTCACACTGTTGGAGCCGATGGCCCGTCGCGTGACGTGGCTCGAGGAAGTCATCGAGGCACTCCAGCTGTCGGCGACCGTGGTCCGCGGACGTGCCGAGGAGCCGGCCATCAAGCAGCGGCTGGCGGGTGCCGATGTCGTCACCGCACGGGCGGTCGCTCCGCTCGACCGGTTGTGGAGTTGGACCGCTCCCCTGCTTCGACAGGGTGGCCGGCTTGTCGCGCTCAAAGGTGAGACCGCGACGGCTGAGGTGACTCGCGACGGCGCCGCGGTTCGGCGGGCCGGTGGCTCGCTCCCGATTATCGAGCGATGCGGGGTCGAGGTGCTGGAGGTGCCGACGACTGTCATCGTTGTGGAGCGTGTCGAGACGCAAGGGCGTCCGGGAGTCCGTAGTCGCCGGACGGGGCGAGCGAGGAAGGATCAGTCTTAGCGATGCTGTTTCACGTGAAACCGAGGTGGGTCAACCAGTGAGTGGACGACACGTTCAGCAGTCGGACAGTGCCATGCAGGAGACGGTCGAGGCCGCGGAGGCGGTGTCCGGGTGGACGCCGATCGCCGAAGAAGCCGAACGCGCGACCCGCATGCTGCACCCGAAGGACACGTTTCCCAAGCCGCCGCGGCGGCGCGTGATGACGGTGGCGAACCAGAAGGGCGGCGTCGGCAAGACGACCAGTGCGGTGAACCTCGCCGCGTCGCTCGCCATGCACGGGCTCAAGGTCCTCGTGATCGACCTCGATCCGCAGGGCAACGCCAGCACCGCGCTCGGGGTCGACCACCGGTCCGGCGTGCCCTCGATCTACGAAGTGCTGATCGGCGAGGTGTCCCTCTCGGACGCTGCCGCGGTGAGCGACCAGTCGGACAACCTCTACTGCGTGCCGGCCACGATCGACCTCGCCGGTGCGGAGATCGAGCTCGTGTCGATGGAGGGTCGCGAGTCCCGGCTCAAGGAGGCGCTGCCGACCGGCGCGCTGGACGAGCTGAGCCCCGACTACGTGTTCATCGACTGCCCGCCCTCGCTGGGCCTGCTGACCGTCAACGCGATGGTCGCGGCCGAGGAGGTGCTCATCCCGATCCAGTGTGAGTACTACGCGCTGGAAGGTCTCTCGCAGCTGCTGCGCAACATCGAGCTGGTGCAGAACCACCTGAACCCGAACCTGCAGGTGTCGACCATCCTGCTCACGATGTACGACGGGCGTACGAAGCTCGCCGATCAGGTGACGGCGGAGGTTCGCAAACACTTCGGTGACACGGTCCTGCGTACTGTGATCCCCAGGAGCGTGAAGGTCTCCGAAGCACCTGGTTTCGGCCAGACGGTGCTCGCGTACGACCCCGGCTCCCGGGGAGCGATGAGCTACCTCGACGCGGCGAGGGAGATGGCCGAACGCGGGTTCGGCGAGGAGAAGTAATACCGATGACTGAACGCAAGGGTGGGTTGGGCCGAGGCCTCGCCGCACTGATCCCGCAGGGACCGGCCGGGACGCCCGAGGGCGCGGTGAAGCTGCCGACGCCACCGTCCCGGTCGGCAAAGGGCGGCGCCACCGAGCCGGCGCCGAGCGGTGTGGTGGCCGGTGCCGTCTACCGGGAGATCTCGACCGAGGCGATTCGGCCGAACCCCAAGCAGCCCCGCCAGGTCTTCGACGAGGAGTCACTGGGCGAGCTCGAGCACTCGATCCGCGAGTTCGGCCTCATGCAGCCGATCGTCGTGCGGGAGCTCGGTGACGAGTCTGGTACCGCCGCCTACGAGCTCGTCATGGGCGAGCGACGACTGCGTGCGGCGCAGCGGGCGGAGATGGCCACCATCCCGGCCATAGTTCGGCAGACCACCGACGACGCGATGCTCCGCGACGCGCTGCTGGAGAACATCCACCGCGTTCAGCTGAACCCGCTCGAAGAGGCGGCGGCCTACCAGCAGCTGCTCGAAGAGTTCGAGGTGACGCACGAGGAGCTCGCCTCGCGCATCGGGCGCAGCCGCCCGGCCATCACCAACACCATCCGGCTTCTCAAGCTCCCCCTTCCCGTGCAGCGGCGGGTCGCCGCCGGCGTGCTCTCGTCCGGCCACGCCCGCGCGCTGCTCGGACTGGAGGACGCGGGCGCGCAGGAGGAGCTGGCCGCACGGATCGTCGCGGAAGGGCTGTCGGTGCGGGCCACCGAGGAAGCCGTCACCCTGCTGAAGAACGCCGCGCCGCCGAAGCCGAAGCAGGCGCCGCGCAAGCCGATGCAGGCGCCGGGTCTGCAGGACGTCGCCGAGCGACTGTCCAACACGTTCGACACTCGGGTGAAGGTCGAACTCGGCCGCCGCAAGGGCAAGATCGTGGTCGAGTTCGGGTCAGTTGACGATCTCGAGCGGATCGTCGAGCTGATGGCGAAAAACGGGACTAATCGGACATCGAATTCCGATTAGGGATCACCCCAGGCACTTACGTCACGGTGACGATGGCGATGGGTGCTCGTTCGATCACTCGGCGTCAGCGCGCGATCGGTCGACCGCTCGCTCGATCAGAGCCGCGTAGATGTCGCCGAGCGAGCGGCCCGCGGCGTCGATCGCCATCGGCAGGAGCGAGGTCTCGGTCAGCCCCGGCGAGGAGTTGACCTCCAGGAAGTAGACCGTCCCGTCCGCCGCCACGATCGCGTCGGTCCGCGACACGTCGCGCAGCCCGAGCAACCGGTGCGCGGCGACAGCGAGGTCGGCGACCGCTGCCGCGGCGCGGTCGTCTAGCCGGGCCGGCGTGTGGAAGTTGGTCAGCCCGGCGGTGTAGCGGGCGGTGTAGTCGTAGACGCCCGACTCCGGAACGATCTCCACGGCCGGCAACGCCTCGGGCCCGTCCGGCCCGTCGATCACGGTCACCGCCACCTCGACTCCCTCGACGAACCGTTCGGCGAGCACGGTCTCGGAGTAGGCGAGGCAGCCGACCATCGCGGCCGGCAGATCCGCCGCGTCGCGCACCACCTGCGCGCCCAGCGCCGAGCCACCCTGTTCCGGCTTGAGCATCATCGGCAGGCCCAGCCGGTCGACCATCGCGGTCAGCACCGGCTGCGCGCCGAGCTCCCGGAACGTGGCGTGCGGCAGCACCACCCAGTCCGGCGTCACGAGGCCGGCGCGGGTCAGCTCAGTCTTCGCGGTCGGCTTGTCCCAGGCCCGCCGGCAGGCGTGCGAGTCGGCACCCACGTACGGCACATCGAGCATCTCGAGCACCGTCTGGATCGAGCCGCCCTCGCCCTCACCGCCGTGCAGGGCGACCACGACGGCGTCCGGCCTTGTCTCGCGCAGTCGTGCCAACAGCGCCGAGTCCGCGTCCCACTCCTCGACGGTCACGCCGACCGAGCGCAGCGCCGCGGAAAGCCGGCGGCCCGACCGCAGCGATACGTCTCGCTCGTGAGAGAGCCCGCCGGACAGCACCGCCACACAACGATCGGACACCAGACGCTCCTCACCATCCACAACGGACTGTCCATTGTGACCGTACGCAGTGCTCCGCGACCGCGGTTCGTCTGCCGCGCAAGGCGGTTATGCGGTGTCCGGCGTGGGCACCTGCGGGCCGGAGCCCGGCCGCTGGTTGATCGGGCCGAACGTCTGGGCGAGCTCCAGCTCGTCGGCCAGCACGGCCGCGAGCCGGCGCACTCCCTCGGTGATCCGCTCCGGGGTCGGGTAGCAGAACGACAACCGCATCTGGCGGCTGCCGAGGCCGTCAGCGTAGAACCCCGTGCCGGACACGTACGCGACGCGGGCGGTGACCGCGCGGGGCAGCATCGCCTTGGTGTCGACGCCCGCCGGCACGGTCAGCCACACGAAGAAGCCGCCGTCCGGCACGGTCCACGAGCAGCCCTCGGGGAGGTACTGCTCCAGCGCGGCGATCATCGCGTCCCGGCGGTCCCGGTAGGCCTGCTGGAACGACTTGATCTGGCCGCGCCAGTCGTGGGTCGCGAGGTAGCGGGAGACGATCATCTGGTTCAGCGTGGGCGGGCACAGCGTGGCCGACTCCGCCGCGAGCATCAGCTTCTCGCGCACCGCGTGCGGGGCGAGCGCCCAGCCGACCCGCAGCCCGGCGGCGAACGTCTTCGAGAACGACCCGAGGTAGACCACGTTGTCCGGGTCCATCGAGCGCAGCGCCGGGTAGGTCTGGCCGTCGAAGCCCAGCAGCCCGTACGGGTTGTCCTCGACGATGAGGACCTGGTGCCGCGCGCAGATCTCGAGGATCTCGGTCCGGCGCGGCACGCTCAGGGTCACGCCGGCGGGGTTGTGGAAGTTGGGGATCGTGTAGAGGAACTTGACCCGCCGGCCGGCCGCCGCACAGGCTGTGAGCGCCTCGCGGAGCGCCTCGGGCACCAGACCGTGCTCGTCCATCGCCACGTGGACCACGTCGGCCTGGTAGGCGGTGAACGTGCCGAGAGCGCCGACGTAGGACGGCCCCTCGGCCAGCACGACGTCACCGGGATCACAGAAGATCCGGGTGACCATGTCGAGCGCCATCTGGGAGCCGACCGTCACCACGACGTCGTCGGGATGACCGCGCACCCCCTCCAGCGCCATGACCTCGCAGATCTGGTCGCGGAGCTCGGGCAGCCCGTGCGCGGACCCGTACTGCAGCGCCACCAGCCCGTCCGCCCGGACCAGGTCCGCGATCTCGGCGGAGAGCGAGTCGAGCGGGAGCGCCGTGAGGTTGGGCATGCCACCGGCCAGGGAGACGACCTCGGGCCGGCTCGCCACCGCGAAGAGGGCCCGTACCTCGGAGGCCGTCATGCCGGCCGCGCGAGCCGCGTACCTGCGCAGATGGGGATCGAGACTGCGGCCGCCCGGTCTGTCGGGCGGTGGTCCCACCGAGGTCATGCGGGCTCCGTGCGGATCGGTGCTGGGGGTCGGTGCGAGTAATCGATCGAGTGTAACCGCCACCTTGATCCGCCCCGGACTGTTTCTCATCCCGCTGGAGTGGGCTTATCCTGGCAAGCGGTACGCGTTGCACGGTCGGACGTGAAGCGCGTTGTTCCGCACCGCGAGGCATGCACACCGTGTGGGGAGGTACAGGGTGTCGCGACGCGTCATCGGCGTCACGCTGGACAACCTGGAGGATCTGCCCAAACACAGCAGAGGGTGCGTGTTCTGGGAGCTGGCTCCGCACCTGCGCGAGCAGGCGGACGACTTCGGCACGTCCGAGCTCGAGAAGGAGGCCTGGGTCTCCAGCGTGCTGCTGGAGTGGGGCTCCTGCGGTCGCATCGTCTACAGCGACAAGCTGCCGGTGGGCTTCGTGCTGTACGCCCCGCCGACCGCCGTGCCGCGTGCCTCGGCGTTCCCCACGTCGCCGCCGAGCCCGGACGCCGTGCTGCTGACCGGCTTCCACGTGCTCCCGGAGTTCCGGGGTGGCGGGATGGGCCGGATGCTGATCCAGGCGGTCGCGAAGGACCTGACCCGTCGCGGCGTGAAGGCCATCGAGGCCTTCGGCGATGCCCGCCCGGACGAGGACGAGCCGACCTGTGTGGTGCCCGCGGACTTCCTGCTGCGGGTCGGCTTCAAGACCGTCCGCCAGCACCCGCGGTGGCCGCGGCTGCGGCTGGAGCTGCGCAGCGCGATCTCGTGGAAGGAAGACGTCGAGGCGGCCCTGGAGCGACTCCTCGGAACCGTCACGGTCAGCACGGCGAGCCCGGTACTGCAGCGCTGAGTTGTCCACAGGTTGGCTGTGGACAACGTGGTGCGGGTGTGGATAAGGCTGTGCGCTACTCGGCTTTCGCCAGCTCGTGGCGGAGCACGTCCTCGAACGTGAAGGTGCCCGTGGGCTGGTCGTTCTCGCCCAGCAGGTACAGCCGCTTGACGGCGACGAGGATGCCCTCGGCGACCACGTCGCGGAACGCCGGGTCGGCCAGTCGCCGCCGGTCTTCGTCGTTGGTCAGGTAGCCGATCTCGATGCGCACTGCCGGGCAGCGGGTGAGCCGCAGCGTGTCCCAGGTCTTGCGGTGCGCGTGGCAGTCCCGCAGCCCCGTGCGCACGGCCAGCTCGCGCTGGATGAAGCCGGCCAGCGTCTCGCCGATCGTGGACGTGCTGCCGTCCGCGGTGCCGAAGTGGAAGCTCGCCACGCCCTGGGCCAGCGGCGAGCGGTTGGCGTCGTTGTGCAGCGACAGGAACAGGTCCGCGCCGACGTCGTTCGCGAAGTGCGCCCGGTCGGCCTCGGTCGGGCACTGGTCGCGGCCGCGGGAGAGCAGGGCCTGCATGCCGGTGGCGACCATGCGGCCCTCGAGCCGTCTGGCCAGATCCCACACCAGGTCGGCCTCGCGGATGTCGCGAACCAGCACGCCGGCGTCCGGGCCGCCGTGGCCCGGGTCGATGACGATCCGCTTGCCGCGCAGCCGTGGGCCGGCCTTGCGTACGCGCTCCTGCTCACGCAGCAGCACCGGCGAGCCGCCGCGGGCTCGCGGGGACAGCTGGCGCAGTGCACGCAGCGTCTCCGGCCCGCAGATGCCGTCCACGCCCAGCCCGTAGTCGCGCTGGAAGTTGCGCAGCGCCGCCTCGGTCTGCGCGCCGAACACGCCGTTGGGGCGGCCGGCGTCGTAGCCCAGCTCGAGCAGCCGGTTCTGCAGCGTCAGCACGTCGTCGCCGGAGACCGGGGCCGACACCAGGTAGGCCAGCGGGCGCGCGCCCAGCTGGTAGGTGGCATCCCGCAGCGCCCGGTAGGTCGCGGGGCCGACCACGCCGTCGGTGATCAAGCCCCGAATCTGCTGGAAGGTGCGTACCGCGTGCTCGACCGCCTCGTCGAACAGTGACCCCGACCCCGCACCGTTGGTTGACGGCAACAGTCCAAGCGCTGTCAGCGTGGACCGGACCTCGGCTACGGCCGGACCGTCCTCACCACGGCGGAGTACCCGCATGCACCCCTCGCTCGGGTCGGGCACCGACTCGTGGTCGGCGCGTGTGACATCGACGCCAGCTTGGCGATCGCGAACTACTGCGAACCCATTGTGCCTTGCCGGTGTGGGTCCGGCGCGGAGGGTCACATGGTGCGTCTGTCCAGTGACCCCCGACACCCGACCCACATCACTTGGACGTCACCAAGGGTGCCGACGGTTGCGTGTCAGCCCAGGTAGTCGGACAGATCCGCGAGCAGCGCCGCCTTCGGCTTCGCGCCGACGATCTGCTTGACCGGCTCGCCGCCCTTGAACAGGATCAGCGTGGGGATCGACAGCACCTGGTAGTCGCGCGCCACGGTGGGGTTCGCGTCGACGTCGAGCTTGGCGATCTTGATCTTGTCAGAGTGCTCGCCGGCGATCTCCTCGAGCACCGGGGCGACCATCCGGCACGGGCCGCACCACGTCGCCCAGAAGTCCACGAGTACGGGCACGTCGCTGCTCAGCACGTCGTCGGCGAACGTAGCGTCGGTCACGACGACAGTGTTTCCGGCCATCTTCTCTCCTCGTTGTGGTGGGACGTGTGGTGGGGACGAGTCAGTTGCGCGTGGGTGCGTAGCCGCCGCCGACGAGCTCCGGGGCCACGTGCGCCTCGGACTCCTCCTCGTGCTCGGCGAGCCAGCGCTCGGCGTCGATCGCGGCCGAGCAGCCGGAGCCGGCCGCGGTGACCGCCTGACGGTACGTGCGGTCCACCAGGTCACCGGAGGCGAACACGCCGTCGATGCCGGTGTAGGTCGTGTGCGGCTTGGTCCGGACGTAGCCGTCCTCGTCGAGGTCGAGCTGTCCGGCGACGAGGCCGCTGCGGGGGTCGTGGCCGATCGCCATGAACACGCCGGTCACGTCCAGCGTCGACTCCTCGCCGGTGTTGGTGTCGCGCAGCCGCACGCCCGTCACCGAGCTCTCGCCGAGGACCTCGGTGACCGCGGAGTCCAGCTGCCAGCGGATCTTCTCGTTGGCCCGGGCCCGCGTCAGCATGATCTTCGAGGCGCGGAACTCCTGGCGCCGGTGGATGATCGTGACCGACCGCGCGAACCGGGTGAGGAACGTGGCCTCCTCCATCGCGGAGTCGCCGCCGCCCACCACCGCGATGTCCTGGTCGCGGAAGAAGAAGCCGTCGCAGGTCGCGCAGGCGGACACGCCGTGCCCGAGCAGCCGCTGCTCGCCCGGCACGTTCAGGTACCGCGCGGCCGCGCCCATGGCGAGGATGATCGCCTTCGCGCCGTAGCGGACCCCGTTCACCGTCGCGTACTTGACCGGGCCCTCGAGCTCGAGTCGCTCGACGTCCTCGGCACGCAGCTCGGCACCGAACCGCTCGGCCTGGGCGCGCATCTGCTCCATCAGGTCGGGGCCCATGATCGCGTCGCGGAAGCCCGGGTAGTTCTCCACGTCGGTGGTGGTCATCAGCGCGCCGCCGAACTGCGAGCCCTCGAACACCAGCGGCTCGAGCTGCGCTCGCGCGGCGTACACGGCGGCCGTGTAACCGGCCGGACCGGAGCCGACGACGATCACGTTGCGGACCGGCTGCGCGGTGTTGTCGGTGGGCATCTGACCTCCGGGATGGGGCGCGATGACTTACATGCGCTTCAACGCGATCGTAGGCGTCCGTTGTTCCGCGGCGTCGGGTGACGGGCGGCACCGAGCACGAAGAAAGGCCGCGGGCGTACCCGCGGCCTTTCTCCGGTGTCTGTCGGTCAGGGGATCACGGTGTCGGCGAGGACCGTGCCCGGGTCGTCGGTGGTGCAGGTCGGCTCGACGACCACCAGCCGGAACTTGCCGGGCTGGCCGGCGCCCAGCAGCGCGGCGACGCCCTCCTGGCCGTCCAGGGTCACCGGGCTGACGCCCAGCGGCGAGTCCGGAGCCGGCAGCTCGTGTGCGGTTAGGCAGTCGCGCAGGCCCTGCTCGTCGCCCAGCTGCCCGTAGTCGGTGTCGCCGGTGAGCTGGCCGATCGCGGCGCCGAGGTTGTTCTCGGACAGCGCGAGCGGTGCTTCCGCGCTCCCCTCCGGCGCCTCGGTGTTCGTCGGCGTGTTGCCGTCCTGCGCACTCGGCGTGCCGCCGGTCTGGTTGCCGGGCAGCGCGACGAACGCGATCGCCGCGGCGGCGGCCGCCGCGGTCAGCACGCCCGCGCTCCAGGCGGCCATCCGGCCACGGCGCCTGCGTGCGGCGGCGAGGTCGACAACGGGTGCGACCGGGGGTGGCGGCGGCGTGGCGGTGGCCACCCGGCCACTGGCCCGGGCCTCGGCCTGCAGCGCGGCGTCGAGCCGGGCGGCGTACTGAGCCGGCATCGGCTCGACCGGGGCGGTGCCCAGCTGACCGAGACCGACCGTGACCTCGTCGAGCGCGGCCAGCACGGCTCGCGCCTCGGGGTCGGCGTTGACCTGCGGCCACAGCCGCGCGGACTCGGCCGGGTCGAGGACACCGGCGTGCAGGTCGGCGAGGAGGTCGACGGACCACGGGGGCCCACCGGGCCCCTTCACGCTGTCCGTCATCGTCCCTCCCAGCGGCGCCTAGCCGGCACACCTCGCCCTTCAACTGCGCCATCTGGGACGCTGCCGTCTCCATCGGGGTTCCGGAGATGACCGAGAACTTTGGCCAGTTTGGCCCGTCCGCGAGCACACCGGCTCTTCACGGTTCCCTCGGCGATCCCCAGCATCTTGGCGGTCTCGGCGACCGAGTAACCCTCGACGTCGACCAGCACGATCGGCACCCGTTGATCCTCCGACAGCTGGCTCAGCGCGTTCTGCACGACCAGCCGGGTCTCCCGCTCGGACATCGAGTCGCGCGGGGCGGCCGGCTCGCCGGGACCGGTCTCGGGCAGCGGCACGGTCGGCCGGGCCTGCTTGCGGCGCACGCGGTCCAGGCAGGCGTTGACCACGATCCGGTGCAGCCACGTCGTGACCTGCGACTCCGCGCGGAACGAGCTGGCCGCGCGGAACGCCGAGATGAACGCCTCCTGCAACGCGTCGGACGCCTCCTCCGGGTCGCGCAGCGTGCGCAGCGCGACGGCCCACATCCGGTCCCGGTGGCGGCGGACCAACTCAGCGAAGGCACGCGGGTCACCGGCGGCATGGGCCGCGATGAGATCGGCGTCCGAGCTGGCGGCGGTGGTCACGCGATGAGGATATCGGGCGGCCGGTCAGCTACCAGAGGTGTGGCCCCGGACACTCACTTGGCGCGGACGAAGGACAGCTCGCCGAGCGAGGACTGGTTGCCGTCGGCCAGCTGGGCGACCCACACGATGAGGTACTGCGTCGGCTCGGTCGTGGGCAGCTCGATGCGCGTCTTGCCGTCCTGCAGCTCGCCCTTAGCGATCACCTTCGTCTCGCTGAGCTGCGGATCCGGCGACGGGGCGGTGCGGATCTCGACGACCGTGCCGGGGCTCGGCGAGTCGATCTCCACCGCGGCGAACCGGACCGAGTCGGCGAACGCCGCCATGATCCCCACGCCCGGCTTGAGCGCGGGGAACTGCTGCTTGTACGTGTCGGTCTCCCAGAGGGTGCCGACGTCGCCGTCGGTGACGTTGCTGGCGTCCTGCTCGTCGTCCTCTTCGCCCTCGGGGTTGTACTCGGACACGCCGGCCGGGTCGATCGGGCCGGCCGCCTGCGGCTTGGGCGGCGTGCTCTCGCCCTCCTCCGGCGGCGGCTGGGTGATCGTGACCGGGGCGTTCGAGCTGCCGGTGTCGTCGCCGAAGAAGTCGATCAGCAGCATGCCCGCCCAGGCGAGCACGCCGACGGTGGCCACGGCGAGCGCGGTGACGCCGATGGCGAGCTTGCGCCGCTTCAACCGGTCCTCGACCGGCGGGCGGGTGGTCCACACCGGCCCCTCGTCGTCCTCCGCGCCCGGCACGACCGGCCGCAGGTGCTCGGTCTGCTCGGCCGACCGGGCGGCCTCGCCGAGCACCGCCAGCAGCGTCGCGCTGTTGCGGATGCCGCCGATCGAGGTGTCCTCGAGACTGCGCAGCGCGACCGCGGACAGCTCGTGCGGCACCGGGGTGAGCGTCTCCGGCGCGACGATCGAGCCGTCCGGCGCGACCGGCGCATCCGGGATGGCGGCCGGCCCACCAGGCAGCGGCCAGCGGCCGGTGAGCAGCAGGTACAGGATCGCGCCGAGGCCCTTGACGTCGTCGCGGGGCACGGCCTCGGGCAGCGCCCCCGGGAACGCCAGGCGCAGCGCCCCCTCCGGGGTGACCCGGATCCGCTGCGGGTGGTCGACGCCCAGCACCAGGCCGGCGACGTGTGCGCGCTCCACGGCCGCGGCGAGCGGCTCGAGCAGCCGGGCGGCGGTCGCGGGCGGCAGCGGGTGCTCGGCGACGAGGTCCACCACGTCGGTGCCGGTCGACCAGTCGGCGACCACGATGCCGAGCAGCCCCTCGTCGGCGGCCACCCCGTTGCCGAGGCTCAGCACGTCCAGCACCCGGGCCATCCCGGGGTGGCTGAACCGTGCCGCGTGCATGGCTCGCTCGAGCGTGCGCCGCGCGTCCTGGGCGCGGGTCGCGTCACCGGGCTCGCCGACGAGCACGGTGAGCGCCACGTCCCGGCGCAGCTGGTTGTCGCGGGCACGCCACAGGTGCGCGTTCACCCGCTCGTCGATGCCGAACTGGGCGAGCAGCCGGTAGCGCCCCTCGCCGATCACGGCGCCCGGCAACAGGAAGTTCTCCCCGGCGCCACCGCCGGGGCTCAACTCTCCCGCCGGGGAGTCGGTTCGCCTCGTGGTCACTGCTCTCGCCGGACACCCTTCTCGTTGGCCGATCGAAATGAGCCTACGTGAGTCGCGGGGGTTATCGCCGCTCTTTGTCCCTACCTACGACGCACCAGTCGGGTGATTCGTCGCAACGCCGGGTCGAGCTCGGGCACCTTGAACGCGACGAGCAAGCCGAAGGTCGCCACGAGTGTCACCAGACCCTGGACGACCAACAGCACCCAGGCGGTCGCGGTGTCCCCGAAACCGTCGGGCAGCACCATGCCGGCCAGCAGGCCGGCGCCGAACCCGAGCAGGACGCCGGCGACGCCGGCGACGACGCTCTGCACGATCACCCGGACCACCCGCATGCTCTGCAGCCGACCCAGCCGCACCCACAGCCACATCTGCCCGAGCACCGCGCCGACGACGAACGTCAGCGAGTTGACCAGCAGCACGCCGATCACCACGTGCTCGGATTGCAGCTGGTCGCGGCACAGGTACAGCAGCGGGATCTTCACCAGCGTCATCACGATCATGATCAGCGTCGGGGTGCGCGCGTCCTTCATCGCGTAGAAGACCCGCAGCTGCAACATGACCAGGGCGTACGGGAGGATGCCGAACGCGGAGAAGGCCAGCGCGTCGCCCAGCCGGCGCGCGTCGACGACGTCGGCGTTGCCGTAGTTGAACAACGCGACGCCGATGGCCGAGCCGGCGATCGTGAGCACCGCGCTCAGCGGCACCAGCAGCACGGTCGACAACCGCCCGGCGAGGGAGAGGTCGTCGACGAGCTTGGCCGTGTCGCCGTCGGCCGCCGAGCGGCTCAGCCGCGGCATGATCGCGGTCAGCAGCGAGACCCCGATGACGCCGTAGGGCAGCTGGAAGAGCAGCCAGGCGTTCGAGTAGATCGCCGCACCGCCCGAGGCACCCGCGGTCAGCACCCGCATGGTGAAGACCAGGCCGATCTGGCTGACCGCGACGTACCCGACGATCCACAGCGCGAGCCCGCCGAACTCGCGCAGCCGGGCGTCGATGCCCCAGTTCCAGCGGAAGCGGAACCCGATGCGGCGCAACGCCGGCAGCAGCACGATCGCCTGCACGGCGATGCCGAACGTGACCCCGATGCCGAGCACGAGCAGCTTCGCGTCGCCCATCCGAACCGGGTTGAGCGAGATCTCGCCCGGCACGAGCGCGTAGACCAGGATCGTCAGCATGACGATCACGTTGTTCGCGACGGGCGCCCACGCGGGCGGCCCGAACACGTGCTTGGCCTGCAGGATCGCCGACAGCAGCGCGAACAGGCCGTAGAAGACGATCTCCGGCAGCAGCAGGTAGGCGAACGCCGTGGCGAGCTCGGGACTGGCCTCGCCGGTCGAGCCGTCCATGTAGAGCCGGGTGAACAGCGGAGCCAGGGCGACCGCGATGACCGTCGCGCCCAGCAGCATCGTCATGGCGACCGTCAGCAGCCGCTGGGTGTAGGCCGCGCCGCCGTCCTCGTCGTCCTGTGCGCGCACAAGCAACGGCACCACGATGCTCGCGAGCACTCCGCCGAGCAGCAGCTCGTAGATGATGTTGGGCAGCGTGTTGGCCACGGTGAACGAGTCGTTGACCACGCCCAGGCTCGCCGCCCAGGCGAGCATGACCTTCCACGCGAACCCGGTGATCCGGCTGACCAGGGTGGCGATCGCCATCGACCCGCTGGCGCGCGCCAGCGAGGGCTGCTCGCCGCTCTGCCCGGTCATGGTCGTCGATTCTGTACCGCGGCTAGGAGTCAACGACGACCTCGTCCCTCGTCCCGGCCCGCGCCGCGCGCACCCGGCGGAAGAGCCGGAACACCACCAGCACCACGAGCACGCCGCCCGCGACGCCGGTGATCGCGACCGTGATGAACCCGTAGGAGGTGGACGTGAGCTCCAGCCGCGCGGTGCTGCCGAGCTGCGTGCCGCCCGGCGTGGTCAGGGAGGCGTCCACGGTGAACCGGCCCGCGCGGATCACCTCCGCCGGGATGAGCGGGTTGCGCGAGGACAGCGGCGGGATCCGGATGTCGGTGAACGGGACCGGCCGCAGGCCCGCCGTCGCGTTGAGCCTGATCCGGACGACCATCGCCACCGGCAGCTGGTTGGTGATGTTCACCGGGATCGGGCTCTCTCCGGAGGCGAGCGTCAGCGGGCGGCGGGGGTCGTTCACGACCACCTTGCCGCACAGCGCGGCCAGCTGCTGGTCGACGTACTCGACCCACGCGGTCGCCTGCTCGCGCCGGCCGCGCCAGGCCGTGGACACGCCGCGCAGCAGGCCGTACTGCATCGGGGAGAGCAGCTGGTTCGGGTCGACGTCGGTGGTGTTGTCGTCGACCATGGCGTCGAGCAGGTCGCGCTTGGTCGCGTTGATGCGCCGCACGTCCGTGGTGACCGAGCGCGGCACCTCCTGCGCGCTGTCCTGCGGGGTGTACGTCAGGCCGGCCGCGGTGCCCCGGTCCGCGCCGGACAGCGCCTGCACCAGCGACCGCGGGGTGGCGTAGCCGCCGTCGAAGAGCCGGCCGGCGAGGTCGAGGTAGAGGTCGAGGTCGGTGGCCGAGGCCGTCCACCGCCGCGGCGGCGCCACGATGACCTGGTCCGCGGCGCGCGTGTCGAACAGGGTCCGGAAGGCGAGCGCGGCGAGCCCGTCCTGGAGGTCGCCGCTGCCCGACACGGGCGCGAGCGTCCGGGACAGCAGCGCGTCGACCGGCAGCGCGCGCACCGGGTTGGCGGTGTGCGGGCTGTTGATCCGGTAGGGCGCCGCCCCCTTGACGTCCCGCAGGTGGCCGGGGTCGGCGAGCAGCGTGGTCGGTCCGTTGGCGGCCAGGTCGACGAGCGTGCGCTGGTCGACCGAGCCGCCCGCCGGCCAGAACAGCTCCGTCGCCGGCTTGACCGACAGCAGCTGCGAGACGACCGACGAGCTGCCGAGCGCGAGCTCGGACAGGTCCACCGCGGACGAGCGGGACAGCGCGACGAGGTCGGCGTCGGCGTAGGGCACGGAGATCACGCACTGGCCGACGGCCAGCTCGCTCAGCCGGTTCAGCCAGTCCTCGGCCGCCGCCTCGCCCGTGCCGGCGACCGTCCGCCCGCCTTCGGCGCGCACCTTGTACCCGCGGGTCATCGCGTCGACGGTCTGCAGCAGGTCCGGGTCGACCGCGAAGCACATCGAGCCCAGCAGCGCGCTGTTCGCCGCGGCGGCCGTGGTCACGGAGTTCACCAGGCCGAACAGCCGGCCACCGACCGACAGCGACTCGGCGAGCCCGTCGTCGGTGAGCACGACCTGGCCGTCGGTGGTGGGCAGCCGGCGCGGCTGGGTGTCCATGATCGGCCAGAGGAACGTCAGTCCGGGCGGGGACGGCGTGCGCTGCGCCGCCTTGCCGCCGGGCACGGACAGCACCGGCAGCGGCAGCGAGACCACCGCGAGCCGGGCCTGCCCGCTGTACTCCTGCCGGCCGTTCACGTTGACCAGGGCCGGGTACACGCCGGGCCGGGACAGCGCGAGCGACTGCTCGGCGCCGCGGACCGCGACAGTGACCCTGAACGACACGCTGTCGCCGCGGTCGAGCTCGTCGGCCACGTCCACGAACGGCGAGCTGGCCGAGTCGGTGTCCAGGTCGGCCAGGTCACGCAGCTGCGTGTCGCCCTCGACCGGCTCGCCGCGCTGCACCTTCACGCGGACCTCGTCGACCCGCCGGTCGCCGGTGTTGGTGATGCGGCCTGTGACGGTCAGCTCTGGGGTGCTCGAGGTGATCACCCGCGGAGTCATGGACTCGACCTCGAGCGACAGTGGCTGGGTGCCCTCCCGCTGCGGCACGGCGTGCCCGATCGGGTCGGCCGCGGCCGGGACCGCGGCGGGGGCGAGCGCCAGCAGCGCCGTCGCGAACAGGCCCGCGCCCGCCTTCCACCTCGTCACGACGGCTCAGCTCCCGTCCGCCTTGGCCGGCTCCTCGTCGGGCGCCGTGCCGTCCGGGGACGCGTGGGTGCCGAGCAGTTCGAGCGCGCGCAGCACCAGCCGGCGCTCGTCGGCGTAGGCAAGCCGCTCCTCCAGCTCGTCGATGGGGACCCAGGCGACCTCGGTCACCTCGACGTCCTCGTCGGACAGTTCGCCGCCGCGCTCGGTCATCAAGAAGTGGTGCACCGTCTTGTGGATCCGGCGTCGGTCGGCGACGAACCAGTAGTCGATCGTGCCGAGTGGTCGGATTATCTCGCCCAGGATGCCGGTCTCCTCGGAGACCTCTCGCACCGCGGTCTGTTCGGGCGTCTCGCCCTCCTCGATGTGGCCCTTCGGCAGCGACCACAGCAGCCGGCCGCGCCGGTCCAACCGGCCGATCAGCGCCACGCTCGTCCGGTCGTCGGAGATCACCACGCCACCCGCCGACGTCTCGTCGACCGCCGCCATCCGCCGACCGCGACGTCGTCCGCGGCGCCCCGACCGGGCGCCCCGGGGCCTGCCGGACGACGAGGGCATGCACGCGATCGTAGTGTGGCGCTCGTGGCCGGGTCCGCCTTCGCCCGGCGGCCGGTGCCCGCCGCGGCCAGACCCGCCAGATACGCTCGTTCCCCGTGTCCAACCTGACCCGACCCGATGCAATGGTGGAGCGCCTGCACTTTCCCGTGGCCGAGGAGCTCGCGCAGCGCTTCGCCACGGCCGGGCACCGGCTCTACCTCGTCGGCGGCACCGTGCGCGACGCCGTACTGGGCCGGCTGGGCAACGACCTCGACTTCGCCACCGACGCGCGCCCCGAGCAGATCCGGCGGCTGGTCACCGGGTGGGCGGACGCCGTCTGGGACACCGGGATAGCCTTCGGCACGATCGGCTCGCGCCGGCACGGCACGGAGCTCGAGATCACCACCTTCCGGGCCGACACGTACGACCGGAAGAGCCGCAAGCCCGAGGTCCACTTCGGCGACTCGATCGAGGACGACCTGGTCAGGCGCGACTTCACGGTCAACGCGATGGCTGTCGACCTGTCGACAAGGACATTTATCGACCCGCACGACGGGCTCTCCGCGCTGGCCAAGCGGCGGCTGGACACCCCGGCCACCCCGCAGGAGTCCTTCGCCGACGACCCGCTGCGGATGATGCGCGCGGTCCGCTTCGTCAGCCAGCTCGGCTTCACGCCGGCCCCCCGGGTGCTGGCCGCGATCCGCGACATGCGCGACGAGCTCACCCGGATCACCGCCGAGCGGATCCAGGCGGAGCTGTCGAAGCTGCTGTGCGGTGCGTTCCCGCGGCGCGGCGTCGAGCTCATGGTCGACACCGGGCTCGCCGAGCACGTGCTGCCCGAGGTCCCGGCGATGCGGCTGGAGATCGACGAACACCATCAGCACAAGGACGTCTACCAGCACTCGCTGGTTGTGCTGGACCAGGCCATCGCGCTCGAGGACCCGGATGCCGGGCCGGACCTGGTGCTGCGCCTGGCCGCGCTGCTGCACGACATCGGCAAGCCGCCGACCCGACGGCTCGTCCAGGGCGGCGGGGTCAGCTTCCACCACCACGAGGTGGTCGGCGCCAAGATGACCCGCAAACGGTTGCGGGCGTTGCGGTACTCGAAGGAGATCATCGAGGACGTGGCCCAGCTGGTGTACCTGCACCTGCGGTTCCACGGCTACGGCCGCGGCGAGTGGTCGGACTCGGCGGTGCGCCGCTACGTCACCGACGCCGGTCCCCTGCTCTCCCGGCTGCACAAGCTCGTCCGCGCCGACTGCACCACCCGCAACCGGCGCAAGGCGGCCGCACTGCAGCGCACCTACGACGGCCTCGAGGAGCGGATCGCCAGGATCGCCGCCGAGGAGGACCTGGCGCGGGTGCGCCCGGACCTCGACGGCAACGAGATCATGCGGTTGCTCGGACTGCCGCCGGGGCCGCTGGTCGGCCAGGCCTGGCGGTTCCTCAAGGACCTGCGGCTCGACCGTGGCCCGCTGGAGCACGACGAGGCGGTCGCGGAGCTGCGCCGCTGGGCCGCCGAGCAGGGCATCAGCCCGTCCGAACCGCCCCCCGGCGGGTGACGGCCTCGAAGCCCACCATGCCGACGAGGTAGAGCACGGTCGCGATGACGATCAGCGTGGCCGACTCGCCGTTGGCGGGGATCATCGCGGCCGCGATCGCGATGGCCACGACCTGGGTGATGTTGAACAGCATGTCGTAGAGCGCGAACACCCGGCCGCGGGTCTCGTCGCCGATGTCGCGCTGGACGGCGGCGTCCACGCACAGCTTGACCACCTGGCCGGCGAAGGAGATGAGGAACGCCGCGCCGAGTGCCGTCGGCAGGACCATGGGCAGGCCGAGCCCGAGCTGCGCGAGCGCGGCGAGGCCGAGCGCGCCCAGCACGGTCCGCTTGCGACCGAGGCCGGTGACCAGCCGCGCGGTCGTCAGCCCGGCGACGAAGATGCCGACCGCGCCTGCGCCGAGCACGACGCCGAGGCCGGGCAGCCCGGCCTCGATCGGACCGAAGTCCTCGAAGCTGAACCGCATCAGCAGCACGGTGAGCAGCAGCGAGATGCCGAACGACGCCCGGTGCGCGAGCAGCGCGCAGAACCCGGCCGCGACGCTGGGCGTGCGGGCGGCGACCCGGGCGCCGTCGAAGAGCCCGTGCGCGACCGCGGCGACCGCGGTGTCCGGC
>NZ_JBOHGA010000028.1:0-44349 GCF_050699915.1 Actinophytocola sp. | reverse complement strand
GATCCGGCGAGCTCGGCCGCGCGCCGTCGGTGTCGGTGCCGGTGCCGGTGGGGTGGCTGACTGCGGACCTGCTCCCGGGGTGGACCGACGAATGGGTGGTGGCGGAGCGCGAATGGTTCCGGGAGATGCGCCTGCGTGTCCTGGAAGTGCTGAGTGAGCGTTTCCGGGTGCGCGGAGACCACTTCCACGCGTATGAGACGGCGATGGCCGCGGTGCGGGGCGACCCGCTGCGGGAGAGCGCGCGCCGGCGGCTCATCGAGCTGCACCTGGCCGACGGGAACCCGGCGGCGGCGATGCGTCAGTACACGGCCTACCAATCGTTGCTACGCGCCGAACTCGGCGTCAGCCCGTCATCGGAGATCCGCCAGCTCGTCCAGCAAGTGCTCGCCGATCGCTAGGTACCCCAGACGGCTGCCCGAGTGCGAGTCACATCGGTCGGGACGGGTCGAACACCGCTCGGACACAGCCATGCTTCCTGTGCTTGACAGGTGTAGCCCTTCGCACCGTCCTCGCTCGGCTTGGCTGCCGCGCCAGCGCTTGCCGGTGGTCGGCGCGTGGGCCGCACCACCGCACATGTCTCGACCTCATCTCCCGCAGTGCTCGCCGAACCTCCTGCCGCGGATCCTTGCGGCCCCTCGGCAGACGGGCCCGCCGGGGCCGGAACGCGGCCTGGCCGCCGCCTCCGTGCCCCGACTGCCCAGCGCCGCCGTCACCCGAGTCTCGACGTCGAGACCCGCGACGGCCTCGACCGCCGATCCCCTGTCCCTCGGTCCCCTCAGGCGGTCCGACGGGTGGCCGGGGTGCGGCGCAGGGCCACCCCGAGGCCGACCATGCCGACACCCAGGAACAGGTGCAACCAGTTGTCCGCACCGTTGACCGGCACGAAGTTGGCCGCGCTGTCGTGGTCGATCACCAAGCCGTAGAGCCACAACACCAGGTACACCACGCCGCCACCGATCAGGAAGCTCGTCGCCCCGGGCACCGTGCGGGCCATCACCAGCCCGACGACGCCGAAGAGCAGGTGCACGATGTTGTGCAGGATCGACACGTGGAACACGCCGAGCAGCATCGCCGTCGACTCATGCCCCGCGAAGGTCATGCCGTCGTAGTCGGTCGTGGCTCCGGGGATGAACCCGAGAATTCCCACCAGCAGGAACACCACGGCAACCACCATGGCCGCCAACCGCGCCGGATGCGTACCGACTGAACTCGTCCTGGCCACCTTTTCCTCCTCCGCATTCCGATGGAACGACCTCGGCCCGAGAACCGCTTCTCGCGACCGCTCGGGCGAATACCCCGCCGATTCCTGGACACACACGAGGGGCACGCTGTTTGTGCCGGCCACAGGCAGCACCGGAGGTCGGCGATGCCGACGAACCGTTCCCGCCCGACCCGACGCGGTGCCCGCCGCGCCGGCGGTCGTCCATGCGACAGAACCATCTCGAGCCGACCCGGCAGGTCGGTGGCGCCGTAGAGATCGCGGCCGCGACCAGCCGCGTTCCGACCCACTCCACCCGGCGACGCGTATGGTTACGCTCGTAGCGGCCCCGCGCGTTGAGAAGCCAGCGCCGGACCCATCGCCCCCGTCGGGCGGCGATGGTCGTCCGTGGCGTGCTCGGAGCGGCCCCTCACAGCGAGTCCTCCTGGTGCGCGACGGTTTTCGGAACGGGCAGGAGTGCGACGTGAGCCAATTGAATCGCCAACAGGAGAAGAGAGCCGGCGTGGTCACCGCACCCAGCGCCGAATCCCTCGCGCAAGAGTTCGTGAGGCTGACACGTGAGTTGTTGGACTCCGGCTCCGTGGCCGCCGTTCTGGATCGGGTCGTGTTCGCGGCGCGGGACATCGTGCCGGGCGCCGACCTGGTGAGCGTGACCCTGCGCAGCCCTGACGGCGAGTTTCACACCCCAGTCGAGACCAGCCAGGTTGCCAGCGACCTCGATCAGCTCCAGTACCGATTCGGGGAGGGCGCCTGCGTCGAGGCGGCACGGCCGTCCGGGCCCGCGATCGCGATCAGCGACGACCTGGCCACCGACCCGCGCTGGCCACGGTTCGGGCCGGCCGCGGCTGCCTTCGGGTTCCGATCACTGGTCTCCACCGCTCTGCTGCCCGACGCCAAGAGCCCGCAACTCTCCGGTGCGCTCAACGTGTACTCGCGCGCCCCGCACGGTCTCGCGTCAGCCGACCGGGACATCCTCCTGCTGCTGGCCACCCATGCTTCGCTGGCCCTGGCCACGACCAGCGCCGTGTCCCGCGGTGACCTGAAGGCCGAACAGCTACACCAGGCACTGGACAGCCGCGACGCCATCGGCCAGGCCAAGGGCGTTCTCATGGCTCGGCGAGGAATCACCGCCGAGCAGGCGTTCGCCTTGCTGCGCCGCACTTCACAGGAGCTCAACATCAAGCTGCGGGAACTCGCCCGCGTCGTGACCGAACGCAACGCCGAACTCGACCACGCAGACCAATGTGAAGACGTCAAGAAATGATGAGACGGTAACCGGGGTGCTGACCCTTCGCTTCTGAAGGCCAGGGCCGCGCCACGCCCGGCCACCTCGCGGTCCGGCTTCTGAAGCAGCCATTGGCCAGCCCGCTGCTTTCTATTCTACCGCTGACTCTCCGCCTCAACACTACGACCGTGTCCACGGTGCCACCCTGGGTAGACCACTCCGTGATCGGCGGGTGTTCACGTCGGGACTTTGGGCTCTGAGACGTTGCCAGTTTTCCACCTACAGTGGCGGCCGAATGCCCGATCGGGCACGGCCGTTCAGCAGCGTGCGGCGCCGACTCGAAGCTCGGTGCGCAACGCGTGCCAGGCCGGAAGGCGGGGTGAGCGGGTGGAAACTAGGCGCGAGTCGAGCGCCCAGCTGGTCAAGGCCCTGTCCGCGGCGGCACATGAGCTGAGTGCGCCTTCGTCTTCGCAGGACCAGGTCCTGGCGCTGATCGTGTCCGGCGCGGTGCACACCGTGCCCGGCGCCGAACACGCCGGAGTGTCGCTGTTGGCAGCGAACGGAGTCATCACATCGCAGGCACCGAGTAGCGATCTCGTTCGCCGACTGGACGAGCTGCAGTCGACGTACCGAGAAGGGCCGTGTATCGCCGCGTTGCGAGAACAGCACACCGTGCTGGTCGACAACCTGGCCATCGAGGCACAGCGGTGGCCGAACTTCGCGCCAGCGGGCATGGCGTGCGGGGCGGTGAGCATGCTGTGCTTCCAGCTGTTCGCCAGCGACGATTCCCTGGGCGCGCTCGCCCTCTACTCCAGCCGGGTAGGCGCGTTCGATGACGAGTCCCTGACGCTGGGCGAGTTGTTCGCCTCGCACGCGGCGCTCGCGCTCGGTCGTGCACAGCAAATGGAGCAGCTGCACCAGGCACTGGCGACCCGTGATGTGATCGGGCAGGCCAAGGGGATCCTGATGGAGCGGTTCAGCATCGACGCCATCGCGGCGTTCGCGATGCTGGTGCACAGCTCCCAGGACACCAATATGAGAGTCGCTGACGTGGCTCGGTGGTTGGCCGCCGAGCCGCGCCCCCACGCTGACCGGTGACGACCGAACCACCTCATGCCGGTCCAGGCCGATGCCAAATCCGGATCGCGCGGATCCCGCTGGGTGTACTGGTCGACCACGGCCGCACAGCGCACGTTTAGCCGCACCCGAAGGGGCAATTCTCGCCCGAAGCCGTTCCTGGGACCCCCGGTACAGCTTTTCCCACCGAGCTGCCGGAGGTAGCGCTATGACCACGATCAGAGAACATCGGCCATACCCGCGAAGAGTCTCCGCCGACGGCCCGGAGCCGATTTTGGCGGGTGAGAAGACGGCGACACAGGCGTGGTTGGTGAAGGCGTTCGCGATCGTGCCCCTGCTCGCCCTCATGGCGGCGGTGCCGTTCGCCTGGGGCTGGGGGCTTAGTTGGGTCGACGTCGGCCTGGCCGCGTTCTTCTACACCGTCACCTGCCTGGGTGTGACCGTCGGCTTCCACCGCTACTTCACCCACGGCGCGTTCAAGGCGAAGCGTTGGCTGCGGATCGTGCTGGCGGTGGTGGGCAGCACGGCCATGCAGGGACCGGTCATCGGCTGGGTGGCCGACCACCGCCGCCACCACGCCTACGCCGACAAGGAGGGCGACCCGCACTCCCCCTGGCGGTTCGGCACCACGCCCGCGGCGCTGGTCAAGGGTTTCTGGCACGCGCACATGGGTTGGATGTTCCAACGAGAGCGGACAAACTCCCAGCGGTTCGCCCCCGACCTGCTCGCCGACCGCGACATTCGGCGAGTGGACCGACTGTTCCCGTTGCTGACCGTTGTCACGTTGGTGGCGCCCGCCGTGTTGGGCGGGTTGATCACGATGTCGTGGTGGGGCGCGGTGACCGCGTTCTTCTGGGCCAGCCTGGTCCGTCTTGCCCTGCTGCACCACGTGACCTGGTCGGTGAACTCGATCTGTCACCTGATCGGCGACCGGCCGTTCGAGGCGCGGGACAAGTCCGCGAACTTCTGGCCACTGGCCATCGCATCCATGGGCGAGTCCTGGCACAACTCCCACCACGCCGATCCCACCTGTGCCCGACATGGCGTCCGCCGTGGACAGATCGACATCTCCGCTCGGCTGATCTGGGCGTTCGAGAAACTCGGCTGGGTCCACAACGTCCGCTGGCCCACGCCCGAACGCCTCGCCCGCAAACTCAAGACCCGCCGATCCGCTACGAACGAGAACGTCTCGCAACCCGGCTTCGAACGATAACAGGGAGACCATGGACAACAGCGTGAACACCGCGTCGCCGATTAGCGATGCACCACCACGGATCGCCTTGCCGGGAACGATTCTGGGGGTCGGTCTGGGTGGGTTCGTCGACGGAATCCTGTTGCACCAGCTGCTCCAGTGGCACCACATGCTCAGCAGTACCGGCACCGACAACGCGGGCGTGCCGGCCTATTCGGTCGACACCGTGCCCGGGCTGCGGATGAACACCGTGTGGGATGGGGTGTTCCACACGTTCACGTGGCTCGCCGTGCTGGCCGGACTGGGGTTGCTGTACGCGCGGGTGACCTCCGCGCGCGGGCGAATGTGGCGCTCGCGCGTGTTGTGGGGATGGGTGCTCGTCGGGTGGGGGCTGTTCAATCTGGTCGAGGGAGTCCTCGATCACCACGTCCTCGCCATTCACCACGTCCGGTCCGGCCCGAACCAGCTGTGGTGGGACCTCGGGTTCCTGGCCTTGGGTGCCGTCCTCGTCGCCGCGGGATGGCTCCTCCGGCGCCCACAGGCGGCCATGCGCGACGACCCGCCGCGGTGACGGCCGATGGCGACACCCGGGTTCGCACACGAAGCACTCGCCGCGCCCGCAACGTTCCTGCTGCCGTTGCTCGCCGTCTCGCTCGTTGCCGGCGGCTACGTGGCGCTCGTCGCCCACCAACGCCGGAACGCGGTGATGTGGAGCCGTTGGCGCACGGCGAGCTTCCTCACCGGGTGCGGTGTCGTCGTCCTGGCCGTGTTACCGGCCATGTCGCCCTTCCCCGATGGCGACTTTCGTGGGCACATGCTCCAGCACCTGCTCATCGGCATGGTCGCACCCACCGGGCTGGCACTGGGCGCGCCGGCCTCGTTGCTGCTGCGTAGCGTGCCGGTCCGCAGGCGGCGCTTCGTCGCGACTGTCCTGCGCAGCCGCGTCGTCCACGTCCTCACCAACGCCGCCACCGTCCTGACGCTGAACATCGGCGGCCTGGTGGCCCTGTACGCCACGCCCCTCTACGCCCTCATCGACGCCAACCCGGCCGCGCATCATCTGGTGCACCTGCATTTCCTCATCTCCGGGTACCTGTTCGCGTGGCTCATCGCGGGCCGCGACCCCATGCCACGACGTCCCTCCGTGCCGATCCGACTGGTACTGCTGGGCGTCGCGATCGCGACACACGCCGTGCTGTCCCAACTGATGTACGCAGGACTCTTGGGCAGCGCCGATATACCGCCCGAACAGCTACGCGGCGCCGCCACACTGATGTACTACGGCGGCGACCTCGCCGAGCTGGCACTCGCGCTCGCCCTCATCACGACATGGCAGCCGCGACCCAACCGCCCTGACGCCGCCGTCCGACGCCGTGCGGGCTGCAATTCCGGTCCCGCAAGGCAGTCGTCACGGACGACGCTGCGCTGGCACCAGGGTCGCCGGTCCATCGCCGCACTCGAAAATCCCGCCCCGGTACGCCGCTCGCGCCGCCGGCAGTGGGAGTCGAACGCCCGGTCGCGCGGCGATGACCCGTTGCGCGTCGACCCCTCCGGGCATGACCTCGGCCGCGCGGAGCAGACCCACGAGCTGAGTACGCAGCTCGTCGTCGCCACGCGGGAACACGCGCAGCAGATCGCGTCGTGCCACCACTCCGACGAGACGGCCGTCCCAGTCGACGACGAACAGGCGACGCAGCCGACACTTCGCGAGCTGCCGCGCCGCGAAGCTCACTGGTTCGTCGGCATGGACCGCGCGCACCGGGGTGGTCATCAACTCCGCCGCGGTCCTCTCCGGTGAGCGGTACCACCCATGCTGAGACGGCAGGTCCGCGCGTGCCACGACACCGATCGGCTGGCCACGACGATCGACGACCGGCACGGCGCGGACCCGCGCCTCGGTCATCTTGGCGATTAGCTCTCGAAACGGGGTCTCCGGTCCGACGGTGACGACTCGCGTCGTCATCACCGACGCGACGGCCAACTCGCCCACCACCGCAACCTCCCTCGACTCGCTACGAGGAAAGCCTCTTCGGGGACCAAAGACCAGGGCACCAAGGCCCTTCGCGGCAGGGACCTAGGACCCACAAGACGTCGTTGGCAATGACAGCGGCTTCACGAGCACCGCGACCCACAGCTCGGGGATGTCGCTGATCGACTGGCTCGTCACCTTCGTTCCGGCATGACACCTGTCCGGAACATGGAGCCGGTCACGTCTTCGAGCCGCTGGTAGGTCTCGGCGCTGGCGACCAGGCTCTCCGACAGCTCGTGGACGGCCGTGGCGCTGTCGTCGAGCCGTTGCCCGCTCTCGGCGATGTACCGGGTGGCCGCAGCGCTGAACGTCTCGGCGGCAGGTACCTCTCCGAGCAGATGGGCCACGAGCTGCAGCCTCGACACGGCGCCGGCCGCGTGCCGCAGAGTGGCAGCCGACTCGTCGAGAGGGCCTGCCGCGCGGCGGAGCGACTCCGGGTCCGTCGTGTAGCCGTCACCGGCACCGTCGGGTGCCAACCCGAGCTCCTCGAGCGAGAGTCGCGTGATGTCGGCGCCTTGGTGGTCCCGGTGTTCCTCGTCGTCGCTCAGCCCCTCTTCGTCTTCCTCCGCCAGGTACTTGCCCGCGTTGGACTCGTGCAGGACGACGATGTCGCCGCCGATCTCCTCGATCTCCTCGACACCGTGGCGGGTCTCGCCGAGGTCGTGCTCCTCTCTGAAAGACAACCACTCGAACGGATCGCTCGGATCGAGCTGCCAGTCCCGCTGCTGGGTGATCAGCGCGCTGGAGTCCTTGCCACCGGACTGCGCGAAGACGAACTCGCCGTCGCGCACCACGGCCCCCTGAATGTTCGTCGGGGTCGGGTGGACCTCCGGGTTCTCCGTGTCGACCGACCCGTCGCCTGCGACGTCGTAGCCGTACAGCTTGGGCTCGTCATCCGGATCCGTTCGGTACTGACCCACCCACAGCTTGCCGTCCGCGTAGGTGACGTAGCTGCTCGCGTCCGTGTCGACGACCTCCTTGGGGTGGACGGTCTCGCCGGGGCGGGCGTCGTCGATGTCCTGCTGGGAGTACCGGTAGATCTGCGAGGTCTGGTCCGGCGGGTCACCGACGGTCGAGGTGACCCAGACGTTGTCGCCGTGCGCCTCGACACCGCCGACGTGGTTCGGCGCGGCGCCGACGCCCACCTGACCGACCGGCCCCTCGTACAGCTGACCACCGAGGTCGACGTGCTTGAGCTCGTCCCCTGTCTGGTTGTCCACCACGGTGAGCCGGCTGCTCGGGTCCTCGGAGTACGGGTCGTAGGAGCTGACCAGAAGTTCGTCCCGGCCCTCCAGGTAGGCCAGCCCCTGCGGCACCCATGGTTGGCCGCGACCGACATGGTCGAGGTCGATGCTCTCGTCGAAGGCGGCCGCGGCGGCGGTGAGCGCGCTCTCGTAGGTGTCGCTGGCGTCCAGCAGCATCCCGATCACCCAGAGCGCGAGCCCCTGTCGCTCGGTCTCCGGCGTGCTCCGCCATGGCTGGATCGCCGTGTCCGCGGCATCGTGCAGGTCCGCGTAAGCGCGAGCGGCACGCCGGATGGCGACGACCGCGACGCGCAGCCGGCGATCCGCGGCCGTGGCCGTCGTCGTGGTGTCCTGCGCCGCCGTGACGAACTCCACCGCAGCGGAGCCGCGCCAGTCCGACACCGCGGCCCCCGCGCCGTCGGAGATCCCGCGCGCGGCGTCACGCACCCCCGGCCGCACGTCATCGAGAGCCGCCCCGACAGCGGCGACCCCGTCCGAGTCGCCGGACGTGAGCCGGCCATGGAGCACCTCGGGATCCAGGAACGTCATCGGCATCTCCTCCACGGTCCGGTGAACATCCGTTGACAGGGAGTCTGCCTACCAGAGGCTCGAGTTCCGCGTCGGGCGTTTGATCCAGGCGCGGGTCAGTCGGTGACCCAGTCCATGTGCTCGATCCAGTGGTCGAGCAGTGCCCGATCCCCGAAGATCTCCAGCGTGGGAGCCGCATTCAGCGGGCGACGCCGGCTGAGCACGAGCAGCAGATCGGCCGCTGGGCCGCGGACCGCGACGTCCGCCCTGGTGTGCGTGCGTTCCAGGGCGACCCGGTCCGCTTCCCTGCGGGCCAGCCACTCCCCGGGCGCGTCGGTCGCGTGGAAATGCAGGGTCTGGCCGTCACCGCGCATCGCGTCGGCGAAGCCGGACCTGTTCTCCCAGTAGCCGCGGGAGGTCATCGTGTCCAGCCAGTCCTCGACGGCCGCAACGGCAGGCTCCGGCGCCAGCTCGTAGCGCATGCCGAGCGTCGCAGCCGCGTCCGCGCGATGCACGCAAGCCTCGCCGAGCAGCCGACGTGACCAGAACGGCACGCCCGCGGCGGCGCCGGACGGATCCCACACCGGCGTGTCGTCGGCGACCGACTCGAACGCCTGCTTCGCCTCGGCCGCGCCGTCGGTCAGCCAGGCGCGCCACCGGGCCGAGTCGGTCGGACCCGGAACGTAGCGGGCGAACGCCCCGCTCGGCTCTGTCATTCGCTCACCCACGAGCATCGTCACCATGCGCTGTGTCGAGCCGACATGGTCGACGAGATCGGCCAGTGTCCACTTCGGGCATGTCGGCACCGGCGCCGTCGCATTCCCGCCGTGCACCCAGTCGGCGAAGGTGCTCGTCTGTTCGACGACAGCTTCCAAGTACGTGGACGTGTCCATTCGCTTCCCCTCCAAGTGTTCCGTCAGATTTCTGCTCAACGCTCAGTGCCAGGGCGGCGTGCCCTGGTATGCCCGGCCGATCATCGTGACCCAGCGGTGTACCGCGTCCTCGTTCGGCGCGAACGGGCCCGGCCGGAAGTGCGGTGAGGCGAGCCCGCGTTGCACCGACTCGCACGCCGCCCAGTCCTGCCGGTTGGTGCGGTCCCAGAACGCCACGGCATGGCCGGCGTCGCCGGCCTGTTCCGGCGCCAGCCAGGTGCACTCGACGCGCGTGGTGTCCGGGTCGACCGGGCGCAACCGGTGCGTCATCACGTAGTCCGGGTGCAGTGACAGCAGCAGGTCGGGAAACAGCGCCAGGTACAGCACTCGCCGTCTGTCCACATCGGGCAGGAAGATCCCGCGGGACCGGCCGTCGAGCGACATCGTCTCGGCACCGTCCCGCAGGTCCATCGCGCCGCCGACCCACGCCCCTGGCAGGTCGTAGTTGTCGCCGCTGGTCGGCGGGGACACCGCGCAGAGCTCCGGATGGATGTGCGGGCAGTGGTAGCACTCGTGGTAGTTCTCGACGATCACCTTCCAGTTGGCGTGCACCAGATATTCGTGCCGGGCGGCCGGGTGCAGGTCCTGCGGTGAGTACGGCGCGACCAACCCGCCGAGCGCCCCGAGGTGCTCGGCGAACGGCGCGGCGTCGCCGGTGCCGTTGACGAACACCCAGCCATGCCACACCTCGACCGGTAGCGGCACCAACCCGTGGTCGCCCGCCTCGAACCCCGCCACGTCGTGGAACCGGGGCGCACCCCGCAGCGCTCCGTCCAGCCCGTACGTCCACGCGTGGTACGGACACACGACCACCGGCCGAGCCGAGGTGCCGCCCTCGGACAGCAGCTCGTGCCCACGGTGCCGGCAGGTGTTGGCAAGAGCCGTGACACCCGCATCGTCGCGGGTCAGCAGTACCGGGATGTCGCCGGCCAGCGCGCCACGCTGGGTGACGCCCGCACCGAACAGCTCGTCCACGCGACCCACGCAGCTCCACGTGCCGGCGAAGACCTGGCGCAGTTCCCAGGCCAGCACCTCCGGGGCGGTGTAGGCACGCGCCGGCAACATGGTCGACTCACCGAACGGACGCAAGGCACGCTCGAGCTCGCCGGCCGGCACCGGCGCCGGCGGCCAGCCGGCGGAGGGGGACACAACCCGACCGTAGCGCGCCCGGGACAGCCCGACGGCGGGACCTGACATGATGTTTGACATCGCGGCAAATGGGTAACTCCCCCGCACCGGACATCGGCGAGAGCGAGGTCACTGTGTCAGCCGAGGCTCAGGTGCCTCTCCATCACGCCGTCCGTGAGAGCCGATCCGCTCGCTGCCGCGACCAGTCTCGTCGGAAGGTCGTGGCATGACCGACGAGGGACAGCTTCTCGCTGGGCGCTACCGGTTGGTCCGGCGGCTCGGGGCAGGCGCGATGGGTGTCGTCTGGGAGGGCCACGACGAGCGGCTGGACCGGACCGTGGCCATCAAGCAGCTGCGGCTTCGGCCCGGACTCCCCCAAGACAAGACCACTGAGGCGGTGGCTCGCTGCCTGCGTGAGGGCCGCATCGCCGCCCGGCTGCACCACCCCAACGCGATCACGGTGTTCGACGTGGTCGACGAGGACAACGTGCCCAACCTCGTCATGGAGTACATGCCCTCGCGCAGCTTGGCGAAGGCCGTCGCCGAGGACGGGTCTCTGGCGCCGCGCGAGGTGGCCGCCATCGGGGCCCAGATAGCCACCGCGCTCACCGCGGCGCACGACGCCGGCATCGTCCACCGCGACATCACGCCGGGCAACATCCTGCTCGGCGAGGACGGCTCGGTGAAGCTCACCGACTTCGGCATCTCCCGAGCGGCCGACGACGTCGCCGCCACGACGACGGGTCGCTTCGCCGGCACCCCCGCATACCTGGCGCCCGAGGTGGCACACGGCAGCGAGCCCACCCCGGCCTCGGACGTCTTCTCGCTGGGCGCGACGCTCTACGCCGCGATCGAGGGAGCGCCCCCGTTCGGACGGGCGTCGAACATTCTCGCACTGCTGCACACGGTGGCCGGTGGAGAGATCAACCCGCCGCAGCGATCCGGCCCGCTCACCGACGTGCTGCTCGCTCTGCTCACGGTCGACCCGCACGCCCGCCCCACCGCGACGCAGGCACACGACCTCCTCGCTGCCGCCGCGACCACACCCGACGACGGCAACCCGACGGATGCCGCGCCCACCGAGCTGGTCCGGCCTCTACCCGCCGCCCAGGCACCGACCGCGCCCGCCGCCGGTCGTGCACAGAAGCCACTCGCCGCAGCCGGAGTCCTCGTCGTCGCGCTGGCCGCTGTCGGCCTGTGGCTCCTGGGCAGCAACCACGGCCTGACGCCGTTCCAGGAGCGCGAACCGGCGGACGGGAAGGTGCCCAACCATTCCACTCGGACCTCGGGTCCCGCACCGATTTCACCGGTGGGAGAGCCCATCGACATCCGCGAGACGCGTTCGAACTCGGCACCGACATCCCGCCCAGCGCAGAAGAAGACGACCTCCGAGGCGGAGGCACCGGCGGCGACGAACGACGCGCCCGCGCCACCGATCACCACGACGAACATCGTGGACGAGCCGACGACGAGCGTCCCCACCGATCCTCCGACCAGCAGCGAACCGGAAACCACGGCACCGAACACGGCGCCTGGCTGAGCCACACATGCGGGACTCGCACTACGCGAGGGCCGACCCGACGTAGCTGGTGTCACTCCTTCGCGGTGCCCGGCGCGGTCGCCCTGCGTTGCACCGCGGTCAACAAGCGGTCGGGCAACACCCGGCCGGCCACCGACAGCACCTTGTTCCGCAGCGACCCCGCGACGACGTGATCCTTGCCGGCGAGCAGCGCGTCCACGGCCTGCCGGGCCACCTCCTCGGCGGAGTCCTTCGCGCCCGCTCCCACCCTGGTGTCGGTCATGCCGGCACGCTCGAAGAAACGGGTCGCGGTCGGTCCCGGCATCAGCGCGGTGACGGAGATGCCGCGGCCCCGCAGCTCCTCGCGCAGCCCCTGCGCGAACGACTGCAGGAAGGCCTTCGACGCGTGGTAGACGGTCTGGAAAGGCCCCGGCGAGGCGGCCGCGATCGAGGAGGTGAACAGGATCCGGCCGCGACCCCGGTCCACCATGGCCGGCAACAGCAGCTTCGCCAGGTGGACCGCCGAGCGGACGTTGAGGTCCACCACGGCGAGCTGGTCGGCGAGCGCCGGGCCGGTCGCGAAGTCGCCGCTCACCCCGACGCCGGCGTTGATCGCCAGCACGTCCACCGGGCGGCCGAGGTGCCGAACCTCCTCGGCGAACCGTTCGACCTCCTTCGGGTCACGCAGGTCCGCGCGGACGGCGTGCACCTGTGCCCCGAGCCGTTCGACGGGTCCGGCCGCCTCGGAGATCTCGGCGTTCTCGGCGGTGATGACCAGGTCGTGCCCCCGTTGCGCGAGCTCGCGCGCCAACTCGTAGCCGATCCCGCTGGACGCACCGGTCACGACGGCAAGTGATCGTGTGCTCATCGGTCGCTCCTCTCGTCCCGGCCGGTCGCGGATTACCCACGGTTGGCCGGGGCACGCATGGGGAGGCCGTGCGCTGCGAGGACGGGCATGCTCGTCGGTTCGCGGTGAGCTCTCTACGGCGCGCCCATCACGAGGCCCTCGATCGTGTGCTTCTGCTCGATCGGTTCCAGGCGGTCGACCAGCCGCGCCGGCAGGTGCGCGCGTACGTACTCCGGCAGCCCGGCGTAGTAGTCCCGGGTGACGCTGAGGTCGTGGTGCGCGGCGTTGCCCGCGCCGGGCGCGTCGACCCCGAGTACGAGGGTCGGGCGCGGCTTGTCCGACCGGTTGGCCGTGCCGCGGTGGATCGTGAGCGCGCTTCGCGCGGAGACGTCGCCCCGCTTCGTGAGCTTGCGACGGCTCAGCGACTCGTACCGCGGCCAGCGGCTCCGCGGCGGGAACATGCCGTGCGCGAAGTCAGGATGGTGATCCCACTGGGTCCCCGGCGCGATCTCGAACGGACCCATTTCCGGCTCGACGTCGACCGTGGTCAGGTTGACTGCCAACGAGGTCAACCGGCGGTGTTCGGTGGTCTCCACGGGTGCCGGGAAGTCACGATGCCATGGCTGTTTCACCGCTCCGGGGAACGGGATGTCGAAGCCCACCTCGACGATCTCGTAGTCCTGCCCCAGGACCGCCTCGCACACACCGGTCACCCACGGATGCGTCACCAGGTCGACGAACCCGCGCAGCCGCTCGGGGTGAACCTCCACGTAGAACCGTTCCGGACCGCGGCCGACCGCGCTGCCCTGGGAGCGCGCCTCCTCGAACAGCGCCATGACGTCCTCGCCGAGCCGGTCCGCCCACGCGGCCGTGAACGCACCCCGGCGGGCGACGATGCCATCGGCGTAGAGCGTCTCGACCAACCGGTCGGCCTGATCGGCGGAGAGGGGACTCGTGTCAGCCCGTTCCGTCGACCCGTCGGCATCCGCGATCACGAGACCAGCGTACAAACCACCGACCCGGCTCGCATGGCTCGCGGGTGCGTCCCATGTGCCCGGCGGATCAACTGCTTACGTCGACGTCGACCAGGTAGGACTCCGAGCCGAGCGTGTGGCCCGGGGTGGGCAGCGTGGTCACGTCGAACCCGCCGAACCGACGGGTTCGGTACTCGAGCACGGTTCCGGTGACCGACACGGATTCCAGCAGCGAGAACCGGTCCTGACGCAGGTCGTAGTAGTTGTAGATCGCCCGCTGCTGCCAGTGCGCGTCGACTTCGTCGAACAGCTCCCGCTCGGCGGGCGGCACCCAGCTCGAGCACCCTGCCGTCACCGAAGTCGATCAGTACGGCCTCCCGGTCACGCACCAGCACGTACACGTTGCACGTGTCGCGGAAGAGGTAGACGCCATCGGCGAGCCGAGTCGCGGCCACGAGCACCCCTTGGTGGACGAACCTCCGCCACCGTGCCATACGCGGGGCCGTGATGGCTTGCAGGATTGAACCGGCTACCGCTGGGGGTACCCGCTCGACCACATCACCGGTGCGGAGCGGGCCGGGATCTCAGCACGAGACCTTCACGACCGGTGACCTGGCCGCCGAGAAGCGGTGGCCACGGTTCGCACCCGAAGCCGTACGGCACGGCATCCGGTCCATGTTGTCCTACCGCCGGTTCGTCACCGAGACGACGATGGGCGCGCTCAACCTCTACTCATCCCACCAGGACGCGTTCACCACACCCGCGATGAACGAAGGCCGGTTGTTCGCCAGCCATGCCGCCATCGCGCTCGTCGGCGTCCAACACGAAGCCCAGCTCGAAGCGGCGACAGCCTCGCGGGGTGTTCAGCAGCGCAGCATCGGCGCACTTCGGTTACCGCCGGGGCGGCGTCCGCGTTCTCAGCTGGTCGGGCCGACTGTTAACCAAACGCAGATCCCGGAACCTCGGTCACCCGACAGAGTCACGGCTCGAGCGGAGTGCGGTGCAGCGCCACGAGCAGCCGCCAGAGCCGGGCGGCGATGTGCCGCGGATCGCCCTCGATCTGCGCGTGCAGCCAGTCGGCCAGCACGCCCGCGAAGGCGGCGGCCACCGCGGAGGCGACCAGCTCCGGATCCGGTGCGCCGGCCAGCGTGCGCTCGGCAACGCTGCGCTCACGCAGCTCCCGGTGCAGGAGCTCGCCGAGCGGCCCGCTGCCCCCAGGCCCCAGCAGCGTGCGGTACAGCGGGACGTGCGGGGTGATGTCGACGAAGAACGCGGTCAGCGCCGGGGGCGGGACGGCGGGGTCGGGTGCGCCGCGCCAGGCGTGCAACGCGTCCACCGCGTCGCGGACCACCTCGGCGCAGGCATCGACGGCCACCGCCCGCAGATCCCCGTAGTGCAGGTAGAACGTCGCCCGGCTAACGCCCGCCCGGCGCACCAGCGCGGAGACGCTCACCTCCTCCAGCGGTCGGTCCGCACACTCCTCGAGCAACGCCCCGCGCAGCTTGGTCCGGGTGCGTGCCGCGCGGGGATCACCGGCCGAGGCGGTCATCCAGCAGCGAGGACGGCGGCCAGGGCCAGCGCGGCGGGCGCCGCCTGAGCGACCAGGATCCTCCGGTTCGTGGTCACGCCGCCGTACACGCCCGCGACGACCACACACACCAGGAAGAAGACCTGGGCGGCCGGGCCCACCGGGTCGCCGGCGACCAGACCCCACACCAGCCCGGCGGCCAGGAAACCGTTGTACAGGCCCTGGTTGGCCGCCAACGGCTTGGTCACCGAGGCCGTTTTCGCGTCGAACCCCGAGAGCCGAAGCCCCGGTCCGCGGTCCCACAGGAACATCTCCAGCACCAGGAAGTACGCGTGCAGTACGGCCACAAGGATCACTAGCACGGTCGCGAGCACAGCCATCTTGATCTCCTCGAGTTTCGTGGACAGCTGTCTATAATTTATGGACAGACGTCCAGAAAGTCACCGTGATCGCTGCCACGTCTCGATGAGTTTCCGGCTCCGCGCCGGTCTGTACGCGTGAGACCGACTCACGGAGCGGACCGAGCGATGAGCTGTTCCAATGGTCGACTGGAACACCCGCCTGGTCACCGGCGGCGCGACGCTGGCCGGGGCAGCCATGCGGACCGGGCTTCACCGTGCTGGACAGCTGGGTGAACCTGAACCTGGTGGAGACGCGGACGTTCTCCGGCGGCGTAGTGCTGACCAGAGACGAGACGAGGCGCTGAGCGGTCGGGCGTCGTCAACGCGTTACAATCGAACATGAATTCGATATGATCGAGGCATGAAGGGTGATCGGGTCGAGATCGTCGTCGATGCCGGCGACACGACCCGGGCCTACGAGGTGGTGGCGACCCGAGCCGGTCGGCGAGTAGAGGTCAGCATCGGCCGCGGTGTGGTCGAGGTCGTGGAAGTCACGCGCACCGGCGTACCGGTGCGCACGGCACGGTTCATGGCCAGCAAAGTCCTCGCGCTCGTCGAACACCCCGCGGCAGCCCGCCCGCTCGACGACGAACGGGCGGACGAAACCCGCCGTCAGCAAGGTCCCTGAGCTCACAGCTGGGATCTCAGCACGTCGATCTCGCAGCCTGGGGCAGCGGGGTCGAAGCCGTGCTCGACCAGCCAGCGGATCCCCCGCAGGCTGCGCAACGACCACCACGCGCGGATCACCTCGAGGTCGACATCGGTGCCGTAGCCGGCGATGACATCGCCGAGGTGTTCCTCGTGTCCGAGCGTCAGGGTGGCGAGGTCGAACAGGGCATCACCCGGGGCGGCCTCGGTCCAGTCGAGCACGCCGGTGACCTCGTCACCGTCGACGAACACGTGGGCGACCTGCAGGTCGCCGTGCGTGAACGCCGGGGTCCACGGCCGCAGTGCGGCCTCGGCGACCTGGCGGTTGCGCGTGACCAGATCCGTGGGCAGCACGCCGTTCGTGAGGAGCCACTCGCATTCGCCGTCGAGGTGCGCGGCGATCTCGTCGACGCTTCGGCCGGGCCAGAGCGGCAGCGGCGCGTCGTGCAGCGTCCGGACGGCGGCACCCGCCGCGGCCCACGCCGCCGGCGACGTGGTCGACGGCTCGCCGAGGCGGCCGAGTGCCGTACCGGGAAGGGCGGCGAGCGCGAGCACGGGCGGCTTGCGCCACAGGACTTCCGGAGTCGGGATCGGCGCCATGGCCATCGCCTCGACCTCGACGTCGGTGCGCGTCTGGTCAGCGTCGATCTTGAGGAACACGTCGCCGACGCGCAGGGTCGCGCACTCGTGATGGGCGACTACGACCTCGACCTCCTCCACGCCGGCCATTATCGCGAGATGATCACCGACGTCGCCACGGGTTATCGGCGGGGTCAGGCGCGGGTTCGCTGGCGTGCGGCGAGACGGGAGGCGAGCCACAGCGGGAGTGCCGCGGCGACGCCGGTAAGCACGAGCAGGGTGACCGACAGCGTGCTCGCGTAGCCGAGCTCGCCGTACTCGAACGCGCGGCGGTAGATCAGCAGCGGCGCGGTGAGGGTCGCGTTCGCCGGGTCGCCGCCGGTCACCAACAGCGCCGGCACGAACGAGTTCTGCATGACGACGACCACGTCCCGCACCGCGAGGACGATCACGATGGGCGCCATGAGAGGCAGCGTCACCCGGGTCATCGCGAACCAGGCGGATCCGCCCTCGACCTCGATCGCCTCGTGGAGGCGTACCGGGATGGCGATGCGTGCGGCGAGGGCGACGATGAACGCCTCCCCCACCTGGAACGCCAGCACGAGCACCAGCCCGAGCCGCGCCCCCCATGGCGTGGTGAGGAACCCAGGATCCGGGACGCCCAACGCGCCGAGCAGTGCCGGCAGCGGCCCGTAGAGCGGGTTGAGGATCCACAGCCACAGCAACGCCCATGCCGCATCCGGGATGGCCGACGGCAGGTACGCCGCGGCCCGGCCGACCGCCGTTCGCGCACCGCGGCGCCGCGCCAGGAGCAACGCCGCACCGACCGCGAGCAGCAGGCGGAGCGGCACGACGACGACCGCGACGAGCGCGCTGATGCCGACGGCATCCCAGAACATGCGGTCGCCGGCCAGGCGGGCGAGGTTGTCGACGCCGGTGAACTCCGGCGCCCGGAAGCCGAAGTAGTCCGTGAACGCGAGGGCGGCGGCCACGGCGAGTGGGGCGAGGACGAGCAGCAGCGACCCCAGGAGGTAGGGCATGGCGAGCGGCCATCGCCCCAAGGCGGCCCGTTGCCGTCTCACCGGCGCTTCCCCGTCGTGGCGTCGAAGCGGTGCTCGTCCTCGGCCCGCCAGGCCACGGCCACTCGCTCCCCGACGTGTGGCGCGTCGGCCCACGGCAGCCGTGCGAGCAGGTCACCGGAGGCCTCGTCGGGCAGCACCCGGACGAGGCAGTCCTCCCCCGCGGGTTCCACCGCGACCACCGAACCTCCTCGGCCGGCGCCGTCCTCGGTCCGGCACACCCGCACCCGCTCGGGCCGGACACCGACGACGACCCCGTCGACGGCGGGCAGGAGGTTCATCGGCAGCGGGCCGAACATGCGTGCCACGGCCGTCGTCGCGGGCCGCGCGTAGAGGTCGGCCGGGGTGTCGCACTGGAGCACCCGACCGGCACCCAGGACCGCGACCCGGTCGCCCATCGCCATGGCCTCGACCTGGTCGTGGGTGACGTGCACCATCGGCACGCCCAGCGAGCGCTGCACCGTTCGGATCTCGCCGCGCATCCGCAGCCGCAGCTCGGCGTCGACGGAGGCGAGCGGCTCGTCGAGCAGGCACACGCGAGGTGAGCGGATCATCGCCCGGGCGAGCGCCACCCGCTGCCGCTCCCCGCCGCTGAGCTCGCTCGGCATCCGCGGCAGGAGGTCCTCGATGTCGAGGAGGCGAGCCACCTCCCCGACGCGAGCCTCGACATCGCGCCGCCGGGATCCTCGGGCCCGTTCCCCGATCCCGATGTTGGCGGCGACACCCAGGTGGGGAAAGAGCGCGGCCTCCTGGAACACCATGGCGACGTCCCGCCGGCCGGCCGGCAGGTGGGTGACGTCCCGGTCGTCGATCACGACGCGCCCGCCGTCGAGCGCCTCCAGGCCGGCGACCGCGCGCAGCAGCGTCGACTTGCCCGACCCGGACGGCCCGACGATGACGAGAAGCTCGCCGGACTTCGCCTCGATGTCGACCCCGTCGAGGGCCACGACGCGTGCCCCCCGGCGCGCGCGGAAGACCTTGTGCGCGGCCTCGACCCGCAGACTCATGGGCGCTGCAACAGCGGGTCCGCCTGCCTTCGGACCTCTGCGAGGATCTCGTCGAGCGGGACGCCGTCCTCGAAGGCCCGCTGCAGCTGAGTGCCGATCACGTCCTCGATCTCGGGCCACGACGGCGTCACCGGCGTGTGCTTCAGAAACGGGATGGCGTCGAGGAACACCTGCGACGACGCCGGTGCCCTGGCCGGGCTGAGGAACGCCGGCGACGTCGCGACCGAGCGCAGCGACGGCACCGTGCGTCCGGCGAGGGCGGTGAGGGTCTGGCCCTGCCGGCCCACGGCGAACGCGACGAACTTCGCCGCGGCCGCCTTGCTCTCGGCGCGGCTCGCGACGCAGTAGGCGTCGGAGTGCAGAACCGACGCGGGTTCGCCCATGACCGGCAGCGCGGCGACGTCGAAGTCGAGGCCGCGCTGCTCCCGAAGCGCCGGCACCTCGACCCGCGAGCTCAGGAACATCGCCAGCTTCTGTGTCATGAACTGCTCTTCCACTCCCTGAGAGGCGAGCTGCTCCTTGGTCGGCGTCGCACCGGTGCCGATGAGGTCGACGACGGCGTCGAGCGCGGCGCGGGCGCCGGGCTCGTGGAGGGTCGTGCGGGTGGGAATTTCCTCGTCGTCGACGATGGTGCCGCCGCTGCTCCAGATGAACGGCGCCATCCGGGTGATCGACGCGTCGACGCCGACTCCCTTGACTCCTCCGGTCGTCAGTTTCCGGGCCGTCGCGACGAACTCGGCCCAGGTCCACCCGTCCTTCGGTGCGGCGACACCGGCCTTCTCGAACAGCGCGCGATTCCAGTAGACGACGAGGGAGGAGATGTTCTGCGGCATGCACTGCAGCGCACCGTCGTAGGTGAACGCGTCCAGCGGCTGCTCGTAGTAGTCGGCGGTGTCGAGGCCTTCTTGCTCGAGTAGTGGGCCGATCGGTTCCACGGCGCCGCGCTGGACGAACGGCGCGTACTCGCGGTAGTTGATGAGGAAGACGTCCGGCGCGTCACCGGACGCGAACGCGGTGGAGAGCCGGGTGAGGTGGTCGTCGCGGCTCACCGGGACGAGCTCGACCTCTCCGCCCCCGGCCTCCCGGTACGCCGAGACGAGGCTCCGGTAGACCGCTGCCTCCTCCGGGTCGGCCCCGACCTGCACGGTGATCGGCGCCGTCGCGTTCCCCGCGGCATCCTCGCCCGCGTCTGGCCCGCTGGCGCAGGCGCTCAGGACGAGGAGTAGCGAGATCGCGAGCACGGACGGTCTCATGAGCGCTCCACCGAGGAGAAGAAGGATCGTTGGGCGATGCCGAACGCGAGCAGGGCGGGTGCAGTCACGAGGACCGCGGCGGCGAGATAGATCGGGTACAGGGCGGCCTCCATCTCGCTGAGACTCCGCAGGCCCAGTGCCACCGGCCAGTTGCCCGGCGACGACACGAGGGTCAGCGGATCCATGAACGTCGACCAGTAGTACAGGCCGGACAGTGCCGCGACGGCAACCACCGCGGGGCGGGCGAGCGGCAGCGCGATCCGGCGCCACACGGCGATCGGGCTCAGGCCCTCGAGCATGGCGGCCTCGAGCAACGACGCGGGGATGCGCGAGTAGGCAAACGCGAACAGCAGGACGTAGAACGGCGTCGTGCCGGCGAGTGCGAGCAGCGCGACGGTGAGCGGCGTGTCCGCGAGGCCCACGCCGCGCAACAGCACGACCCGCGGCACCCAGAGCGCGGCCGCGGGCACGATCAGCATGAGCACCGAGACGCCGACGAGCCAGCGGCGCGGCCGGCCGCGGGCGGTGACGATCGCGAGGCCGGCCATCGACGTGACGACGACGGTGACCGGGACCGCGACGGCGACCAGCAGCAGGGAGTTCAGCAACAGCCGAACGAGGGGCATGAACCGCGGCACGGTCGAGTAGTTCGTCCACTCGACGGGGTCGGGCCAGAGGTCGAGCCCGTTGGGCGGTGGTTGCAGCGGGCGCTGCAGGGAGCCGAGCACCATCACGACGAGCGGCGCGAGGAACACCACGGACAACACGATGACCCCGGCGGTCCACCAAGTGGTGGACCGCCGGGGTGATCGGGTGGTTTCCTGCCGTGCCAGCGCCTAGCCCGTCTCAGTCCGTGTCGGCGAGCGAGGTCGTCCAGACGCTGCGCCCGTAGGTCGCGGCGTAGAGCGTGTCGCTGCCGGCGGGCAGGTCGATGTCGTTGACCGGCACCAGCGGCAGGTTCGCCCCGACCTTGAGCCACGACTTGCCGAGGTTGGTCGTGCGGAACACGCCGACGTCGGTGGCGATGAACAGCCAGTTCTTCTTCGACGGGTGGCGGATGACGTCGTTGACGGGCGCCTGCGGGATGCGCTTGCCGGTGATGTCGCTCCAGGACTTGCCACCGTTCTTGGTCATGACGAGGTGCGGGTATCCGTCACCGGAACGCCAGCCCGAGAAGCTGGCCCACGCCACGTCCGGGTTCTGCGGGTCGACGGTGATTCGGGTGACCCAGCGGCCCGGGAAGGCCCGGCTCTCGATCTTCTCCCAGGTCACCTCCTCCGGGGCGGCCATCGCGTTGCGGCTGACCCACATCAGACCGCTGTCGGTGCCGGCGTAGACGAGGTTGGGGTCGGCCGGCGTCGTGCCGATCGCCGTGACGGTGCCGAAGCCGGGGGCGCGGGGCTCCGTTCCCTCGGTGATGTCGGGACTGATCGGCTGCCACACGCGCTGTCCGGGATCGGTGTCGATCCGGTTCACGGTCTCGCTCCCGCCGAACATGATGCGTGGATCGGCGCCGAACTCCAGCGGGGCCACCCAGTTCTTGCGCGCACCGGGAATCGTCATGACGAAGCCGACGCCGTCGACGAAGCCGCGGCAGCCGCCGTTCTGGAAGCAGCCGTAGTACTTCCGGTCGTTCGTCGGGTCGATGCGGTTCATCATCCCGTCGCCACCGACGAAGTTGAACCAGTCACCGTTGACGGTGTTGTCGTCGGCCCACGACTTCAGCGAGCCGTTGTCCTGGGAGCCGGCGTTGACCCGCGTGCCGTCCTGGACCGAGACGTCCATCGCGTAGAACTGCGTCACGGGCAGGCGAGGCGTCTTGGCCCACAGTCCGCGCGCGGCGCCGTTCTCGGTCGACCAGTAGAAGCCACCGTCGTTGCCGAGGAACACCTTGCGCGGGGTGAAGGGATCCCACTCGAGACCGTGCTGGTCGGCATGCACGGTCTGCGACGTCGTCCAGGTGAGACCGCCGTCGAGGCTCTCGGCGAGGCTCACGCCGGCGACGAAGACGTGCTGCGGGTCGACCGGGTCGACGTAGACGCGGCCGAACCACCAGGCGAACCCGCCGCTGATGGTCTGCAGGGTGCCGCCGCTGGTTGGCCCGACCGGGGTCCAGGTCGCACCGGCGTCCGTGCTCGTGAAGAAGCCGTTGAAGTTGCCGCCGGCCGTGCTCGAGATGAGGTAGGCGCGGTTGGGGTCGCTGTCGCTGAAGTCGACACCCATGCGACCGACGTAGGTCGCGGTGACCGGCTGCCCCTCGATGTCGACGCTCTGCGGGAGCGGCGGGTTGTGGATGTTCGTCCACGTGCGACCGCCGTCGGTGGAACGGTAGAGGAAGGACTTCTTGCCGTAGATGCGCGACTTCTCGTCACGGATCTTGTCCCACGTCGTGGCCAGCATGATGTCGGGGTTGGTCTTGTTGATCGTCACGTCGATCGCGCCGGTGGAGGCACTGTCCGGGACGATGACACGGGTCCAGCTGCGTCCGCCGTTCTCGGTCATGAACAGGCCGCGGGTCGGCTCGGTGTCGTGCAGCGCACCCATGACGGCGACGAACACCCGGTCGTCGTCGCGCGGGTCGATGACGATCTGGCCGATCGTGTCGCCCTTGCGCAGGCCCATGTTGGTCCACCGTGCGCCGCCGTTGGTGGACTTGAAGACGCCCGTGCCGTAGAACGCCGAGCCGCCCCCGTGGTCGGGCTCACCGGTACCCGCCCAGACGACACCCCGGGAGTCGACCGCGACGGCGCCCATCGACTGGGGCAGCTGGTCGTCCCACGCGGAGTCGAACGTCGCGCCGCCGTCGTTGCTGCGCCACAGACCTCCGGTGCCGGTGGCGATGTAGACGACGTCCCTGCGCGTGGGGTCGGGGGCTAGATCGCGGATGCGGCCGCCGATGTTGCTCGGGCCGAGCTCCGACCACACCTGGTCGGTGCTCGGCGAGCGCATGGCCGTCGCGCCCATCTGCCCGGACTGGGCGACCGCCTCGGCGACAGCGGCGTCCGGAATGGTGCCGTCGGCGTTGGCCCGCTGCCAGTGCATCCAGTCCTCGGCGCCCAACGGGTTGGGCGTGACAGCCGCCTGCGCGGTCGACGCGCTCGCGCCGTCGCTCTCTGGCGGGGTGACGGACGCGGCACCCGCGCCCAGCAGGATCGTGATGGCCGTCGCGGCCAGGATCGAAAGGTGGCTACTCCTACGCAGGGACACGCGAGCCTCCAGAGTCAAGGGGGCGCCCTCGCGCCACTCCGCCGCGCCGATGCATCCCCCGAAAGCGTTACGCCCGATATGCGCTCTGCGATGCGGAGGCACCTTAGCACCCGAGAAGTCCGAAATCGTCGGCTTGGCGACGCCGCCATACGGGTGATGATGAACCTAGAGTGATTGTCATGGTCGAACGTGGCAGCCATCGGCAGCGCTCGATCGCGCTGGTGGGGGCGGCGACTGCGCTGCTGATCGTTCTGGCGGGATGCTCAGCCGGACCCGAGGGCAGCGCATGCCAGGCACCGCGCCCAGCGCCGCCGGCCGAGACCGCGCTCATGCCGGACGGGTTGTCGTTCGACAAGATCGGGACGGTCACGCGCGTCATGAGCACGCAGGGTCACATCACGGTGCGAGCGGTCACGGCCAAGAATCTCGACGAGGTCACGGTGCTCATCCAGGACGCGGTGACCGCCGCCGGCTACCGCCCGGCGGGAATGGACAACGAAGGCTTCGAGGCGGAGGTCTTCTTCACGTCCGGCCTGTACGCCGCGGGACAGGCGGTCGTGCGCCGGGCCGAATGCGAGGGGCAGTGGGACATCGAGCTCGTCCTCATCGACCCGGAAACGGTGCCCCCGCCGACGACCCGCCGGTCCGTGCCGTAGTTGGCAACTGGCATCACCCGTTGGTCCTGACGACCGGCCCGGACCGCGACATAGCGTGCCTGGCATGGTGCGTCGAGGCACGGTGGTCGCCGGACTGGTCGGGGTGCTGTCGGGGTTGCTGGTCGTGCCCGCGTCGGCGAACGTACCCGCCTTCGTCGTCGCGGACGGGGTGAGCCAGCCGATCCACTCGTTCGCCGACGCGGTGCGGGAGACCGTCTGGGTGGACATCGGGCTGGACCTGGACGCCAACGGGGTCGGCGACCGGGTGGCCACCGACATCGTCCGGCCGGCCACCGCCGAGCCGGTCCCGGTGATCATCGACGCCAGCCCGTACTACGTGACCTCCGGGCGCGGCAACGAAGGCGAGCGCAAGACCTACGACTCGGCCGGCGTGCCGATCAAGTTCCCGCTGGTCTACGACAACTACTTCGTGCCGCGCGGCTACGCGGTCGCGCTGGTCGACTTCAGCGGGTCGGCCCGGTCCACCGGTTGCATGGACACCGGCGGCCGGTCCGAGGTGGCCTCCGGCAAGGCCGTGATCGACTGGCTGAACGGCCGGACCACCGGCTACTCGGCGGCCTCCGGCGGCTCGGTGGTCACCGCGGGCTGGTCCACCGGCGCGGCCGCGATGATCGGTAAGTCCTGGGACGGCAGCGTCACGCAGGGCGTGGCGGCCACCGGAGTGGACGGTCTGCGCACGATCGTGCCGGTCGCGGCGATCAGCTCCTGGTACGACTGGTTCCGGTCCGACGGCGTGTCGTTCCGGAGCTTCGGCACACCCACCAGCCTGGCGTCGAACTTCGAGAACGACAACGCGCGGTCCCGGTGCGCGGCCGTGCGGGCCGAGATGACCGCCGGTGCTCCGGCCAACGGCGACTACACCGCGATGTGGCAGCAGCGGGACTACGTGCGCAGCGCGGCGAACGTGCGGGCCGCGGTGTTCTCGGTCAACGGACGGGCCGACCTGAACGTCAAACCGGTGAACTGGGGCCAGTGGCTGGACGCACTGCCGGCGTCGGTGCCGCGCAAACTCTGGCTGTCCCAGACCGGGCACATCGACCCGTTCGACTTCCGGCGGGCCACCTGGGTCGACACCCTGCACCGCTGGTTCGACCGGTGGCTGCTGGGCGTCCAGAACGGGATCGAGAACGAACCGCGGGTGTCGGTCGAGCGCTCCGTGGACCAGTGGAGCGACACCGCCGACTGGCCGCCGGCCGGCACCCAGTCCCAGACCCTGTACCCAGTGGCCGGGCCGGTCGCGGGGGTGGGCACGCTGCGGCCTACGCCCGGTTCGGCGACTTCCTCCTTCACCGACAACGGTTCCGGGACTCCTTCGAGCTACATCGCCTCGCCCAACGCCACCTCGACCCGCCGGGTCGTGTACAGCACCGGCGCACTGACCACCGACCTGCGCGTGGCCGGCGTCTCCCGGATCACGGTCGCCGCCACCCCGTCCACATCCACCGCGCACCTGTCCGCCTACCTGGTCGACTACGGTCCGGCGACGGCCAGGAGCAGCACCGGCGAGGGCATCCGAACGCTGACCACCGAGTCGTGCTGGGGCGAGAACCGACCCGGCGACGACGCCTGCTACCGCGACACCGTGGCCACCACGGCCAACGTCGACGCCCAGATCATCGCCCGCGGCTGGGCCGATCTGGCCAACTACTCCTCGCTCAGCGCGCCGCGCCCACTTACCCCGGGCACCAAGTACTCCATGACCTTCCGACTGTCTACAACGGACTGGACGGTGCCCGCCGGACACAGTCTGGCGCTGGTGGTCGCCGGCAACGACCGCAGCATGACCAGCACCCCGACCCGGCTCCCCCGAGTGACGATCAACCTGGCCGAGACCTCGGTACAGATCCCGCTACTGGGCACCGTGCAGGCGGCCCGGTCAGCGGCCGGCCCGCAGGTCACCCGGATCCAACCGGACATCGTGCCGGGCCGGCTGGACAGCTGACCGGCTGGTTTGTGACGTCCGAAACAGCGCAGTACTGGAAGCGACCGCCTCGCCAAGGTCGTCGGCAGGATTCGTGTCGGTCGGCGAAGATCCTCGGACTGTGAAGGTTCACCCCGTCCGAGGTCAAATCGTGCTGTCCGCACGGAGGAATTACCTGCGGAATCAAGAACTGCGCCGATTTGCTCGGACGGGGCGGCGTAGCGTGTGGTCAGTCAGCGACCCAGAAGGCGTAGTCGGCGGTGTATCGAACCGACGCGGTGGTGCCGTCGGCGCAGGCGCCCGTCGGGGCGAGGCCGCCGGTGGTGTCCAGTCGCTGGATGTAGGTCACGGCACTGAGCAGTCCAGGACCACGGTTGCCGGTCGACTTGAGCAGCAGTTGTGGAATGGCGTTGGGCACCGGTGAGCTCGCCTGCGCCGCGGCGGTCACCGAGCTGCCGTCTACAACGGACGTCCACACTGGACCGACAGTGTGCAGCACCTTCGCCTGGCCGTGGTGGCGCAGGATCGCATCGGGCTGGAGGAAGACCCACGCACCGGCGGTGCACCGGTAGGTCTGCACCCCACGAGCCGGCATGACCGCGATCCGCTTGTTACCGTCCGGAACCTTGATCGCGTCGGGAACACCGTGCTGTCCGGAGCCGACCGGCGCGGGTGCTGCCCCAACGGCCCCGGCCGCCGACGCGGCGCCCCCTATGCCGACGGCCGCCATCGCCACGACGGCCAGTCCGATGGTGATCCCACGTAATCGACGAATTTGATTCATGTTCTGCATTCCCACCTCGTTGTTTCAACGCCGGCGGTCGCCAGCGCCTGGCACACATTTATGTCGGACGACTGTTCGAGTCGTTACGCGTCCGTAGCCAGGCGGCGAGCGGAGAATTTCCGCGAAATTCGTCGACAGTCAGGACTTGGCGCTGGTGAATGCAGCCAAGGCGTCCATCGTGCGCCGGCTCTCCCCCCGGATCTGGCGCACCACAACCGGCTGGAGGAACCGCAGCGGCCAGCCGATCCCGAGCGTGACAAGCCTGGTGAGGTGCACGCCCACCGGTGTCGGCGCGAGCGTGTATGTCACGTGGATGTCCATGACCCCGAGCAACCGCGGCCGCATCGTCATCGGCTGGTGGAACGTCACGCGGGCCGGCCGGTCGAGCTCGGTCACCGTGCCGTGGCGGACACCGCTCGGGCCCCGCTCGACGTAGGTCGTGCCGGTCGCGATCGGGTCGGTGGTGATCTCGGTCGTGCCCGCGTACTCCGACGACGTGCCGAGCCAGCGGCCGTACCCACGCAGGTCGACGACCGTGTCGAACACCGCCTCAGCGGAAGCGGGAATGTCGGCCTCGAGCTTGAGCTGCACCATGCCTGCGCACGGTAGCCGCATGCTCCGGTCAGGTCTGGTCCCGCCGGCGGGACAACCACACCGACGCCGCCGCCAGCACGACCACGTACCCGGCCAGGGTCAGGATCGCCGCGAGCGGGCCGGACGTGGCGACCACGCCGGGCGTCCCCCCGTCCTGCTGGGCGGTGGCGCCGAACGCGACGGCGAGCGAGCCGGCGTTCGGCCCGAGCAACACCTCGGCGTCGTCGGCCTGCTCGCCGTCGTGTGGTTCACCACGATGCGCCCGTGGTTCGGCCCCGTCGGCGCCGCCGCGGTACTGGTCGTCGAGGCGATCCTGGTCGTCGCGCTGCTCGGCTGGGCGGCTACTCGTCGTCGTGGCGCATCGGGGAGCTGACCGGCGGGATGCCGCCGTTCCGGCGAGTGGTGAAGTCCCGGTACATCCGGTCGTCGAGCTCTCGCTCGCGCAGCTCGAGCCGCTTGCGTTCGGTCTGCTCCCGCTCGCGATCTCGAGCGCGAGCCGCCGCTCGGCGCGCGCCCGCAGCGCGTTGCGCGCGCCCCAGACGATCCGCCCCCGGTGGCGAGCAACATCGTGACCACGAACGCCACCAGGAACTACATCCTCCGAATTCTAGGGCCGTGGCGGCCATGCCCAGACGACCGTGATCACCACACCTACGAAGGGAGGTGGGAGTAAGGTGCGAGACGCATCGTCGGAGGTGAGATCCCTGCGCAGCAACGAACTTCGGTCGCGTCTGCTGGTGTCCCTGCTCGGCGTCACGTTGGCGCTCACCGCATGCTCGTCCACCGATCCCGGGGAGCCGTCGGCCGAGCAGGAGGCGGACAAGCCTCGCCTCGAGCTCGTGCCCAAGGACGCGGCGAAGGACGTCTCGCCGATCGAGCCGGTCGAGGTGCGGGCCAGCCGCGGCACGATCGACGAGGTGTCGTTGACCAACCCGGCGGGCAAGGAGGTCAGCGGCAGCCTCTCGAAGGACAAGGCGTCGTGGGCGTCGGACGAACCGCTGGGCTACGACCGCCAGTACACGCTCGAGGCGTCGATCCGCGGCAAGGACGGGAAGACCGTCACCGAGAAGTCGTCGTTCACCACGGTGAGCCCGGCGGGGACCGTGTACCCGTCGTTCCTGCCGCCACCGAAGATCACCACGGTCGGCGTCGGACAGCCGATCGCGGTCATCTTCGACTCCCCGCCGCCCGACCAGGCCGCCGCCGAGCGCGCGTTGAAGGTCACCGCCACGCCGGAGACCGAAGGCTCCTGGTACTGGTGGGACGACCGGACCGTGCACTGGCGACCCAAGGACTACTGGAAGCCGGGTACCAAGGTCACCGTCGACGCGAAGGTGTACGGCGTGCACCTCGGAGACGGGATGTACGGCGACACCGACCGGACCCTCAACCTCACGATCGGCCCCGCGAAGATCGCGACCATCGACGACAAGACCCACCGGATGGTCGTCACGGTCAACGGCAAGAAGGTCAAGACGTTCCCGGTCAGCATGGGCCGCGCCGGCTCCACCACCGGCAAGGACGGCAAGAAGATCTCGTTCATCACGCCGAGCGGCACCTACGTGGCGCAGGAGAAGTACAAGGTGAAGCGGATGAACTCGGACAGCTACGGGCTCCCGTCGGACGCCTCGCTCGGCTACGACGAGAAGATCCCGCTCGCGGTGCGCGTGTCCAACAGCGGCATCTTCGTCCACGCCGCGCCCTGGTCGGTCGCCGACCAGGGCCGCCGAAACGTCTCCCACGGCTGTGTCAACCTCAGCCCCGAGGCCGGCCGGTGGTTCTACGACAACTTCAGCTACGGCGACATCGTCACGATCCACAACACCGCCACGAAGCTCGCTCCCACCGACGGGTTCGGCGACTGGAACATCCCGTGGGAGAAGTGGCAGGAAGGCAGCGCCCTGCGCTAGCCGCCTTGCGCAGCTCGGCTACATAGGACCGTGCGTGGCGGCTCGCACGACGTACTCGACGTGGAGACGAGCGTCTACGACCAACTGAGCACCCGCACACCGACGTTCGGACTACAACGAATCGCGGCACAATGTGCCACACACAGATGTGCCGTCCAACCCCATTGGCAAACCGCACCGCCTCGTGAATCATGCACCGAAAGTGGCGCGATCTGGTTGCGTCGCGCACAGCCACGTGTCGATCATGAGAAGGAGGGCCGTGCTTCGAGACAGGGAGCAGTTCGAGCACTGGCTCGACGAATGGAAGGACCACACCTGGTCACGACGCAGCCCTCAGGAGTGGTCCCGAATCCAGCTCGTGGAGTCGGACGTGCACGAGCACACGCGCGAGGTGCTGGCCGCACCCGCCGCGAACGGGCTGGACAGGCTGTCGACCGTCGTCCAGACCGTGACCGTGCAGCGCGACAACCACAACCGCTGCCGTACCCGCATCGGCGGTGAGCTCCTCGCCCTGCAGGAGGCCGGGGGCACCTGGCAGGAGATCGCGGACTGGACCAACATGGACGAACGAACCGTCCGCACCCTGGCGCGACCCACCAAGTCCAGGGAGAGCACAGCCTCTTCACCGATCGACGAGGACCTGGCCGCCCTCGTCGCGCAGGTCCCGAACAACCCCTTCTTCAGGACCTGCGAACTGCTGACGATGTCCTGGTTCTTCGAGACCTTCGCCAACGAGTTGGAGGACGTCACCGACTGGCTGTGTTTCGAACTGTCCACCGTGGGCATCGACCGTTCCTACATCGCCCGGCACGCGCACATGAACCAGCTGACCGTCGCCCGCCGGATCAACCGCGCGAAACGCCGCGGCTGGCCACCGCGCTCACAGCGCTCCACCTCGTGAACGTCGCCGACACCTGACACCACGCGTTGCGGTTGGATCGGGGCGTGGTCGCGCTTCCGATCCATGATCCTTCTGGCAACGCCTTGGTCGACTTTCGCTTCGTGACGGAAGAGGACCTGACGCACCTGGTCGAGCAGGTGCCGGTGCCCGCGTCGTTGGTTGTCGCCGCCCACGCGGGTGCCGTCCTGATGATGTTCGACAGCTGGCGCAAGCAGTGGGAACTGCCAGGAGGAACGCGAGAGCCAGGTGAGACCACGCGCCAGACCGCCATCCGCGAGCTGCGCGAGGAGACCGGCATCCACGTCGTCGACCTGACCGTCGCGGCCGTGGCCGAGTTCGAACTGACGAAGCCGGAGCGCCGCGAGCTCCTGGCGATCTACCGGGTTCAACTCCAGGTCGAGCCCCGGCTGACCGTGAACGACGAGGCGCAGGACTTCCGATGGTGGCTGCCATCGGAACACGTGAGCGAGGACATGAGCCCGTTGGACGCGGAGATCGCCAGGCGCGTGGTCCAGTCATCGACCACCTGACCACGGCCGCATCCGCGTCGACGACCCGCAGTGGGAACGCCGGTACGGTCCCTACTTCGCCTATGCCCAGTCGAAGCCGGCCGACCTGAGGTTCACCCGGCAGCTCGCCGCCGTCGCCGCCGAGCGCGGCCGGCACCTGCTCAGCACCCTGCCGCTCGCCAGCGGCACGAGGTGACGACAGCCCGTCCGATGTGGACCGGCTACACCGTGCTCCGCCAGCTGGGAACTCCGAGCACGATCAGCCGCAGCCGCTTCCGTGCGATCGACACGATCCGCTCGTCGGCCTCGGCGTCACCGGGCCGTACCCCCTCGAGGAGGTCGGTCACGGTGGCCAGCATCGCGGTGACGATCAGGTCCGCCATCATGTGCAGGTCCTCAGTGGACCATTCGCGCAGGTACTCGAACCGGGCCAGGTCGATGGCGAGCTCGCTCGAGAACAGGCGCAGCTCGACGCCGATCGCACGGGACACCGGACCGGTGCCGCTGTAGCGCTCGCGGATGACGAACCGGAAGTGGTCCTCGTTGCCCCGCACGTGTTCGTACAACGTGCGGACCGACGCCCGGATGAGATGGTGGGAGCTCGCGGGGTCGCTCCGCGCCGCCCGGATCATGCGGCGGAGGGTGCGCATGGCCTCCTCGACCAGCGCCACGCCGAGCTCGTCCATCGAGGTGAAGTGCCGGTAGAACGCGGTCGGCACGATCCCGACCCGCTTGGTCACCTCGCGCAGGCTGAGGTTGCCGAAGCCGCGGTCGGCGAGCAGTTCGAGTGCCGCGTCCAACAGCGCCTGCCGGGTGCGCTGCTTGCGCTCCTGGCGGCTGACTGGCTCGGCGGTCACGCCGGTCACCGTACTGGCTGCCGCACTATCGGCCATGTCACACCACCGCCGTGTTGACGATCCGCCGTGGTTGCAGTGCACTGTTCAGTGTACGACTGTTCACTGTAATCGGATGCGACGTGAGACACCTCTGGAGGTGCCATGACATCGCTCCTGCCACGGCGGGCCCGCCGGCTGGCCGCACTGGCCGAGGCCCTGCTCACCCCGCACGGCGCGGACCGCTACCTCGAGCTGATCAACCCGATGCTCGTCCGCGGCGAGATCCGCGGGGAGGTCACCGACGTCCGGCGGCAGACCGGGGACACGGTCACGCTCACGATGCGGCCGAGCCGGGCCTGGCGTGGCTTCACCGCGGGCCAGTACGTGCGGGTCTCGGTGGACATCGACGGGGTGCGGCGCACCCGCTGCTACTCCCCCGCCGGTTCCCAGCACCGCACGGACGGTCTGCTCGAGCTCACGATCAAGGCCGACCCGCAGGGCCTGGTCTCCCGCCACCTGAACCGGAACACCGTGCCCGGCACTGTGTTCGGACTGTCCCAACCGGACGGCGGGTTCACCATGCCGGAGCGGCGACCCGAGCGCGTGCTGCTGGTCAGCGGCGGCAGCGGGATCACCCCGGTGCTGTCGATGCTGCGCACCCTCGTCGACGAGGGGCACCCCGGCGAGATCACGTTCCTCCACTACGCCAACGACGCGCAGGACGTGCTCTACCGCGCGGAGCTGGCCGGACTCGCCGAGCGGCACCCCGGCCTGCGGGTGGTGCTCGCGTACACGGCGACCGACGCGGGCGCCGACCTGCGCGGGTTCTTCTCCGCCGAGCACCTGGCCCACGCCGCGCCCTGGTATCGCGAGGCGCAGACCTACCTGTGCGGGCCGAAGCCGCTGATGGACTCGGTGCGCGAGCTGTTCGGCGCCGAGGGTTTGAGTGAACGACTGCACACCGAAGAGTTCACGCCACCCGCGCTGACCTTCGACGCCGCGGACGCGACGGGGCAGATCCGCTTCGCGCACAGCGGCAAGGAGTTCGCCAACAGCGGCAAGCCCCTGCTGGCACAGGCCGAGGACGCCGGGCTGCGCCCGGAGCACGGCTGCCGGATGGGCATCTGCTTCTCCTGCACCAAGGTCAAGACCTCGGGGCGGGTTCGGAACGCGAAGTCCGGCGAGGTGTCCGGCGAAGAGAACGAAGAGATCCAGCTGTGCATCTCCGTCCCGGTCGGGGACGTCGAGATCGCGGGCTGACACAACCATCGTGAAGGAGTGACCATGACCGGCCTTCAGGACCGTCTCACCCCCGAACAGGTCGAGGAGTTCGGCCGCGAGCTGGACGAGCTGCGGCAGCGGATCGTGTCCGACCTCGGCGCCGAGGACGTCGCCTACATCCACAACGTCATCAGGACCCAGCGTGGCCTGGAGGTCCTCGGCCGCGGCCTGCTGTTCGCGGGCTTCTTCCCGCCCGCCTGGGTCGCGGGCGTCGGCGCGTTGGCGCTGTCCAAGATCCTCGACAACATGGAGATCGGGCACAACGTCATGCACGGCCAGTACGACTGGACCCGTGACCCGGCGCTGAGCTCACAACGGTTCGAGTGGGACCTCGTGGCGCCCGCCGAGAACTGGCGGCACTCGCACAACTACATCCACCACACCTTCACCAACATCCTCGACAAGGACCGCGACATCGGCTACGGGATCCTGCGGATGGACCCGGCCCAGCGGTGGCACCCGTACTACCTGGGCAACCCGGTGTACGCGGCGCTGCTGGCGGTGATCTTCCAGTGGGGTGTGATGCTGCACGACCTCGAGTTCGACCGGATCGTCAAGGGCGAGCGGACGCTGGCCGACACCAAGGACGTCGCGCGGCGGATGCTGCGCAAGGCGTCGCGGCAGGTCGGCAAGGACTACGTGCTGTTCCCGCTGCTCACCGGCCCGCTGGCGCCCCTGACGTTCCTCGGCAACGCGACCGCGAACCTCACGCGCAACCTGTGGGCGTTCGCGATCATCTTTTGCGGACACTTCCCGGCCGACGTCGAGAGCTTCTCCGAGGAGGAGACCGAGCAGGAGTCGCGCGGGCAGTGGTACCTGCGGCAGATCCTCGGCTCGGCGAACATCACCGGCGGGCCGCTGTTCCACATCATGTCCGGCAACCTCTCGCACCAGATCGAGCACCATCTGTTCCCGGACATCCCGGCCCGCCGCTACCCGCAGATCGCCGGCGAGGTGCGTGCGATCTGCGAGAAGTACGGCCTGCCCTACAACACCGGCGGGCTGACGAAGCAGCTGGCGTCCGTGGCCAGGAAGATCGTGCGCCTCGCCCTGCCGTGGGTCGGCGAGCCGCGCAGGCCGGCGCCGGAGCCGTCTACCCTCGACGACGGGAAGCGACTCGCTGCGGTGTAGAGGGGCGGACATGGTCGGTCGGTTCGAGAGCGGCAAGGACACGGTTCAGGTGCTCACCGAGTCCGCGGCGACGCACATCGGGAAGATCGCCATGATCGTCACCGGTGCCGTCCGCGACATCGCCCGGGAGACCGGCGAGTGGGTCACCGACGTCATCGAGATGCGCGAGGCAACCGACCGAGCACGCGCCGACGACGAGCGGCACCGCGAGGCCGACTCGACGACGACCGACTCCACCGTGGCCGAGAGCGCCGACCCACCCGGCCCCGACACACCGGCGGCCGACCCGAAGTGACCCAGACCGGCCGGCTCAGCGGCAGAGGGTGCGCTCGGCGGCCATGACGAGGGTCCGGGTGATCTCGTCGACGTCGAGGTGCCGGCCGGAGTAGAGCAGGTCGAAGCCGTCGAAGCTGGTCAGCAGCCACAGCAGGTCGGCGGCCTGGTCGACGGTGACGTCGGGACGTAGGACGTCCTGCTCGGCGAGCCGGCGGGCGAGGTGGGCCATGCCGCCGGCGCGGTTCTGTTCGATCCGCCCGATGGCGCCGCTGAGTACCTCCTGGTCGAGCGCCGCGGTGGAGTACAGAGCGCGGGCGACGTCGCGCAGCGACGCGAAGACCTCCACGCCGGCACGGATGCCCTGGCGCAGGTGCTCGCGTGCGTCCGGGTTCCGTACCGCTGCCACGAGCCGGTCGAAGCCGGCCTGGTTGACCATGTCCTCGGCGACGGCGTCGAACAGGCCGGCCCGGGAGCCGAACAGGAGGTAGATCGTCGAGCGCGCCACGCGGGCGTCGCGGGCGATCTGGTCGAGGCTCACCGGCTGCGACGGAGCCGTCCGCAGCCGGCCCAGGGCCGCGTCGAGGATGCGCCGCCGAGTCTCCTCCGCACTCTCGGCGCGCAGGCGCTGTTCGTACTTCCGGGTCGCCATGATCGCGACCCTAGCAATTGACTTGACGCTCTGTCTTCTGAAAGACATGCTGTATTTCGAAAGACAACATGTCCAATGAACATTCGGAGAACCTGTTGAGTACTGCCTCACCGCCCGTCCCCGGCACCGCGCCGAGTGGTCCGGTCACCGCGGCCGGCTACCACGTGATCACCTACGTCCGCTGCGGGACCGGAGGCTCGGGGCGGGACGACTGGCCCGGCGGCGCCGTGGTCGGCGTCAGCTCCGGCGCGCTGATCGCCCTCGACCTGGCGGCGCGCCACCCCGCGCTCGTCGAGCACGTCGTGGCCTGGGAGCCGCCCGCCCTCGGGCTCCTCCCCGACGCCGCGGCGCAGGGCGACGACGTCATGGCACCCGTACAGGCGCGTCTCGCCGCGAATCCCGGGGACTACGTCGGCGCGCAGGCGATCCTGCTCTCCGCGATCCTCGACATCCCGGTCGTCGTCGGGATCTCGCCCAACGACGTCGTGGCCGCCGTCGTGCGCGCGCTCACCGAGATCACCGGCCGCGAACCGATCACCGACGTGGTCCGGCGAGCCGCGGCCGCCGGCCGCACCATCGAGAGACAGGTCGTCTCGTGAGCTCGCGCGTGCTGATCGCCGCCTGGCTCACCTGGCCGGCCGGGCTGCTGCTCGCCCTCGCATACGCGATGGGCCAGGTCATCCCCACCACCGTGTTCGCCGTCTTCGCGGTCGCCTATGTGGGCGCGGCGCTCCTGCTCCTGCGCACGCTGGACGGGTCCGCCGACCGCCCGGCCGCGGCACTCGTGCTCGCCGGGGTGGGCATCTTCGTGCTGGCCGGCGCGACCGGCGAACCGACCGCCCGCGAACCCGCGCTGATGCTGCTCAACGCGGCCGTCCTGGCCGCCGTCGCGATGACGCTGCTGGTCGCGGCCACACGGCTGGCGCTGCGTTGCGAGAGCGCGCGGGCACCGGCGGCGCTCGCGGTGCTGGCTCTGGTGGTCGGCAGCGGCGGCTACCTGATCAACCTCGTCGCTCGGTGGGCCGTCGTGTTGTCGGGGTCGGCCGGGCTGCAGCTCGAGGTCGAGTCCTCGTCCTGGGTCGCCTATGCCTACCTGCCGGGTCTGGATTCCGCGCCCACGTTCCTCGGTTTCCTGCTCGTGCTGCTCGACCTGCTCCAGCTCACCTACGTCGTGCTCGGCTACGTGGGGTTCGCCGCGCTCGCGGTGGCGCTCGGCCGAGCCGGAGCGCTCTCCGCCGGCGCGAGCCAGGGCATCGCCATGGCGGGCTTCGCGCTCGCCGCGGTCGCCGGCGGGAGCGCCATGAGCGCGCTCCTGCTGCCGGGAGTGGGCGCCACGGTCGCCGGATGGTCGGCGTTCGTGCTTACGATCCCGTTCATGTCCACACTCCTGCCGTTCGCGCTCGGCGTCGGCCTGCTCCGGGCGCACCGGGCACGGCCCGCGGTCGGCGACGCGAAGGTCCCGGCCCTCGATCCCCAAGGAGCACGCCGTGGCTGACGATCTCCTGATCGCGCAACGCTTTCCGCGCAGCTCCCGCTACCACCCCGACTGGATCAGGTCCGGCGTGAGCGGTGGGGCCAACTCGCTGTGGCTGGCGGAATGGCTCACCGAGGACCTCCCGTTGCGCGCCGGGATGCGCGTGCTCGACCTCGGCTGCGGGCGCGGCGCCTCGTCGGTGTTCCTGCACGAGGAGTTCGGCGTGCAGGTGTGGGCGGCGGACCTGTGGTTCAGCCCCGACGAGCGAGCGCGCCGGTTCGCCGACGCCGGCGTGGCGGACGCGGTGTTCCCCGTTCGGGCCGACGCCCGGGCGCTGCCGTTCCCCGCGGGGTTCTTCGACGCGGTGGTGAGCCTCGACTCGTTCTTCTACTACGGAACCGACGACCTCTATCTCAACTACCTGGCCCGCTTCCTCCGCCCGGACGGTCTGATCGGCATCGCCGGCGCCGGGCTCACCCGCGAGCTCGACGTCGAGGTCCCGGAGCACCTGCGCCAGTGGTGGGAGCCGAGCCTGTGCTGCCTGCACTCGGCGAAGTGGTGGCGGCGGCACTGGCAGCGCAGCGGGATCGTCGACGTCGAGCTGGCGGACACCCTCCCCGAGGGGTGGCGGTTCTGGTTGGACTGGCAGCGCACGGTCGCCCCGGACAACCAGGTCGAGATCGACGCGCTGTCCGCCGACCAGGGCGGCACCCTCGGCTACGTCCGAACCATCGCCCGACGCCGCACCGACCGCGAGCCCGACGACCCCATCGCCACGATCCCCGCCGAGTACATCCGCCAACCGCTCTACCGCTCGGTGCTCGACGAGGGGCCGACGCCGTGAGCGTGTCTCGGCCTCGGCCGACGCGACTCGCGGAGGACAATGGCTGTCATGTCAGACGAGGACGCGGGCTACGAGCACCTGCGCGAGGCCATCGGCGTGATGACCGCATGGAGCAGCTCAGACGAAGCGTTCATGAGCATCTACTACAACAAGCTGCTCGACGACTACGGCCCCGAGAAGGCCCGCGAGGTCGTCTCCGGACTCATCAACCTGTGCGGCGAGCTGCTCGCCATGCGCACCGAGGAGAAGGGCGTCAGCGCGGAGGACACCCTCCAGGAGATCGCGCGGCAGATCGCTGACCACTAGACCTGGACCCGGCGTTACGCTTCGGGCACGGTCAGACCGGTGCGACCCAGTACGGCGCGACGGTCATCGTCCCGTTGCCGGCGGCGCCGTTCAGCTGCCCGCTGGACGTGGTCGACAGCGTGTACCAGGAGTCGACGTAGTCCGGGTCGTCGGTCCACCACGACGCCGGGATGGCGTTGAGGATCGCGTTGACGAGCGGGATGTACGCGCCACCGTCCACAATGGTCAGCAGGGCGTCCGCGATCGCGATGGCGAGCTGCTGGTAGTTCGTGTCGCCGTCGTCCTCCATCATCACGAAGTCGGCGAGGTTGTACTTGTACGCCGAGAAGTGGACGATCAGCTGACCCGGAGTGTAGGTCGAACCGTCGTTGTCGAGGTAGGGCATCGTCAGCGTGCTGGCCGCCACCTTGCCGTCCATGCCGAACCCGCCCGCGATGCCGAAGATCTCCGCGTCGCCCTTGACCCACGGCTCCTTGTCATCGTTCAGCCGCACCGACTGGACCTGCGTCGCCCAGTACCCGTCGGCCGCGTGCACTCGCTCGGCGTCGGCGACACCACGCTGGTCGAACACCTGCCGCAGCACGGACAGGCCGAGCGGCAGCGCCTTCGCGGTGTCGACCTCGACCACGAACACCGGGCGACTGGGCGCCTTCCGCGCGGCCAGACTGACCTTCGCGCCGTCGCGGGAGTACGCGGTGACGACCTCGGCGGAGTCGTCCGAAGGCGCGGACGCCACCAGCGGGGCCTCGCCGCGCCGCACGGCGGCACGCATGCCGGGCTGGGCAAGGCGGAGCTGGAGCAGCGACGGCCCGTCGGCCGGCAACCCCTTGGCGACCAGCACCTCGCGGTTGGCACGGCGGACGGCGGCATCGAGCGCCTGGCCGTCGCGCGTGGCGGCGAGGTTCACCGGCTTCGCCGCGGCGGCCGAGAACAACCCGGCGCGAGCGTCCGTGGCGAGCTCTCTGGCGAGCAGGTCGGTGGCCGCGGCGACCGAGTCGCCCGGTGTCGCGGGAGGCGGCGCCGCCTCGCTCGGGATGGCGACAGCACCGACGACAGAGCCGGCGACGACCGCCATCGCGGTCACGGACAGAGCGATACGAAAGGAACGTGGGTTCACGAGACCCCCTGGATCGGCGGCCCTGCTGCAGGGTGGGCAGGGTCCGTGACAATTAGGGCCGGCCCGTCACTGCCGTGTCAATCGATCACGGCCGGGCACCGGACATGTTGATCCCATGGGACGCGCGGCAGCCGCCGATCGGCCGCAAGCCTTGCGGCGTCACGACTCCGGCGGCGCCGGGCGGTCAGGTCGGGCCGAGCCGGCCCGCGCGGGCGCCCTTGTGACCGCGAGCTGGAAGAGGTCCGGACGCGCGTAGTGCCCGACGACGTCGAGGTCGAGATACGCACCATCGAGCACGGCCAGGTCGAGGTCGGCGAAGAGCACCTCCCGCCGGTCGAACACGGGGCCGGCGAGGAACCGACCGAACGGGTCCACGACGCAGCTCCCGCCGCGGATGACCACCTGGTCTGCGCCGAGTGACAAGCCGAGCGGGAAGTCGGGTGGGTAGTCGTCACGGACCGCGAACTGGGTCGCGGACACCACGAAGCAGCGGCCCTCGATGCCGATGTGGCGCATGGTGGCCGCCCAGGTGTCCCGGCAGTCGACCGTCGGTGCGCAGTAGAGCTGCACTCCTCGCTGGTAGAGAGCCGTTCGGTAGAGCGGCATGTAGTTCTCCCAACAGATCGCCATGCCGACCACCCCGAGGTCGGTGTCGACCACCGCGACGTCGGCGGCGTCTCCCTGTCCCCAGATCAGCCGCTCGGTTCCGGTCGGCACGAGCTTGCGGTGCTGGCCGAGCAGCGTGCCGTCCGGCGCGATCAGCAGCGCCGTGCAGTACAGCGTGTGCCCGGCCCGTTCGACGACGCCGAGCACGACATGCGCCCGGCAGCGGGCGACGGTCGCGCGGAGCTCGTCGAACGTGTCGCCGGGGATGTCGATGGCCGACCTCCGGTACCGGGCGAACAACGCGCGTCCGTCGTCGGTGCGTTCGCCGACCGTGGCCCCGAACGTGGCGCCCTTCGGGTAGCCACCGATGAAGGCCTCCGGGAACACCACCAGGTCCGCGCCGCCCGCGACGCTCTCGGTGAGCAACGCCTCGAACCGACCGAGCGTCTCCGGCAGGTCGAACAGGCTGGGCGCGGCCTGAACCACGGCGACACGACAAGTGCTCGCAGCACGCATGCCACGACCGTATCCGCCGCTGCCGTCCGCACGGAACACGTGCGCGGCCGGTCCATAGTGGACCTCCCTGGTACGTCTCAGGGCGAACCCTGAACTTGGCCCCCAGATCCTGCTCGGGTCGGCCGATCGGGGCGATTTCGCACGTAGGTTGGCCACCAACCACGAGGAGGGGTTTGCCAACCATGACCGAATCCGATGTCCAGCAGGCGGCACCGCGCATCCAGTTCCCGGGGATCAGTCCGCGGGCCTACGAACACCCCGCCGACAGGGGTGCGATGGCGACACTGCGCACGGTGCCAGGAGTCGGCAACGTCCTGAAGACGTTGAACTCGCTGTTCAACGAGCGTGCCGAGCGGCTGATGGCGGTGGCCTCGCACGTGCGGGTCGGGCCGGCTCAGTACCCGACCCTCGACAAGGTCCGCCTGGAGTCCGCGGAGATCCTGGACCTGCCGAAGGCGCCGAAGCTGTACGTGTCCCGCGACCCGCGCGCGATCGCGCAGACCAGGGGAATCGACGAGCCGTTCATCGTGCTGTCCACGGGCCTCGTGGAAGCACTCGACACCGAGGCGCTGCGGTTCGTCATCGGTCACGAGATGGGCCACGTCCTGTCCGGGCACGCGGTGCTGCTCACGCTGCTCGACCGGCTGCTGCGGCTGCAGCGCTCGATCGCGTGGGTGCCGCTCGGGGTCATCGGCCTGCGCGCGGTGATCGCGGCGCTGCACGAGTGGCAGCGCAAGTCCGAGCTGAGCTGCGACCGGGCGGGCCTGCTGGCCGGCCAGGACCCGCAGGCGGCGTTGCGGGCGCACCTGTACCTGGCCGGGGCCACCGACCTGTCGCAGATCGACATCCCGTCGTTCCTCGAGCAGGCCAGGGAGTACGAGGAGATCGACGACATCCGCGACAGCATCATCAAGCTGCTCGCGGTGGAGAGCCAGCCGCACCCGTTCTCGGTCGTGCGGGCCTCGCAGCTGCAGCGGTGGGCCGCGTCCGACGAGTACCGCGCGATCCTCACCGGCGACTACCGGCGCCGCGACGCGCAGGACGAGGGCAACCCGCTGAACGAGGACATCCAGGGCGCCGCGAAGTCCTACAAGGACACGTGGGACAACTCCACGGACCCGCTGGTGAAGGTCGTCTCCGACGTGGGCGGCGCCATCACCGGCATGGCCGACAAGGTGTTCGGCGGCTTCCGGCGCTCCGGTCAGCAGGAACCCGCGGGCAGCGACAGCACCAACTGACCAGCGCCGGGGCAGTGGACCGCTCAACCCACTGCCCCGGCGCGCGGTCGGCCGTCACGTCCTCGGCTGGGTGTGGACCTCGGCGAGGTCGTCGGCGGTGACGAGGCGGTACTCGGCCACCCGCTTGCCCACGGCGAAACGCGGGTTCTGGATGCGGCCCTGCCTGGCTTCCCCGTATGGGTCCGCCAGCTCGCCGAACGCGATGCGGGAGACCACACGGATCGCGTCGTCCACACGCTGCGCGCGTTCCAGGTTCCACGCGTCGCCGCGCCACTCGCGCACCCGCTCGTAGATCCGGCGGTTGGTCGGCGGGAACGGCGAGTCGTCGTCGCCGGCCAGCCACGGCTCGGCCAGGGCCAGCGCGACGTACCACTCCTTGGAGTACCGCGTCAGCTGTCCCTTGCGGAGATGCGGCTTCAGCTCGGTGTCGTGCCGGCCCTCGGGCGCGTCGTCCTCGGGTACGGCCGCCGCGGCGACGACGAACGTCAGCAGCAGGTCGGTGAACAGCTCGTCGCCGGCCTGCCTGCCCGCCAGCACGACCAGCTCGTTCTTGCCGAGGTCGAGCATCGCGGACATGCCGCGCACCAACGTCACCCGGCGCGCCCCGCCCGGCGCGTCCAGCAGGCTCGACAGCCGCCCCTCCCCCGCGCCGAGCCACCGCAACGCCGCGGCCTCCGTGCCGATCGTCAGCTCGGCGAGCACTCCGGAGACGTGCCGGGCGCAGTGCGGCAGCCGCAGCTCGATCCGGCGCGGGCGCGGCGTGTCGCCGTGCGGGTCGCGGCCGAACACGAGGCGTTCGCCGGACTCCAGGCGAACCGGATGCAGGTCGCTGCCGCGCACCATGACCTGCAGCATCTCGCCCCCTCATCCGGCTCAGCCGGAGAGTACCGAGCCGGATGTGGGGTCCTACTCGCAGCCGGTGCCCGCCAGGTCGTCGGGGACCGCGTCGGCAAGGTTGGCGCACACCTCGCGGGCGGCCGCGTCCGGATCGAGCCGCCACACCGCGACGTCGGTGTCGGTGCCGCCAGTGGCGAGCCGGCTGCCGTCGCGTGAGAAGGCGACGTCGTTGAGCGGCGCCGCGTGCGCGGTGAGGGTCGCGACCAGCTTCCGGTCGGTCAGGTCCCACAGCCGCACGACCGAGTCCTCCGTCGTCACCGTCGCGACCGTGCGGCCGTCCGGGGAGACCGCGAGCTTGCGCACGGTGGACGGGTGCCGGCCGATCTCGGTGCGCAGCCGCCCGGTCTCCGCATCCCGCAGCTGCAGCGTGCCGCCGGTCCCCGCGGTGACCAACGTGCGGCCGTCCGGGGTGAGGTCCGCGGTGAGCAGCGAGTCGTTGCCGAGCGACACGCGCTTCTCGTCGTCGAAGTCCGGCGTACGCCAGGTCAGCAGGCTCGCGGCGGTGTCGCCGTCCGGGTCGCTGCCCGGCGTGCCGACACCGCCGGAGCTGGTGAGCGCGAGCAGCCGGTCGCCGTCGGGGGCGAACGCCAGGGTCACCGGCCACTGCTTGTCGAGCTCGAGGACCGCGTGCTCGGTGAGGTTCTTCGCGTCCCAGACGTGGATCCGGTAGTCGGGCTCGTCCCCGCCCTGCGCCCGCTCATGGCCCGCGGCGACCCACCTGCCGTCGGGCGAGACGGCCATGGCGCCGCGGAACACCCGCCCGGCGAGCGTGGTCTTGCGCGCCTCGTCGAGCTCGAACACCCCCGACGTCGAGGTGAACGTGGCGTCGCCGGTGCCCACGATCCGCGTGCCGTCGCGGGTGTAGCGGATCCCGTAGACGCCGCGCGGCGACTCGACGCTGTCGTCGGTCTGGTCGCCGGTCGCGGTGTGCCACGAGTACAGGCCGCCGTCCGCGTCCCCGGCCGAGACCGTCTTGCCGTCGGCGCGGAACGCGAGGCTCATGATCGAGCCGTTGGGTGACGAGTGCCAGCTCGCGTTGGTGTGCCAGCGAAGCACGGTGCCGTCGCTGTTGACCCCGACCCGCGTACGCCCGTCGCGCGACACCGCGAGCGCGATCACCGTGTGGCCGACCGTGGTACCGGCCCGCGGTCCGTGCGGCAGACTGCCCAGGTAGGTTCCGTTGATCGGGCTCCAGGTGGTGAGCGTCTCCGGGTCGCTGTTCGTGTACAGGACCCCGCCGTCCGGGTTGAACGCGAGCGAGCTCGGCCCCTGGCCCGGATCCGACACGTGCCGGGTGACGTCCGGGAACGCCCGCACCGGGGCGCCAGTGCGCGGGTCCCACAGCCGGATCATGTTGTCCACCACACTGGAGCTGGCGATGAACTCACGCGAGGCCGTCACCTGGACCGGGATCAGGTCGCTCGCCTTGCGCGCGTTGTCCGCGTGGTCGGTGTGGCGGCCGAGCCGCCGGCCTCGCTGCGCGTCCCACAGCTCGACGCTGCCGTCGGCCCGGCCCAGGGCGAGCCGGCGGCCGTCCGCGGTGTAGGCGACGCTCGTCGCGTCGAACGCGCCGCGCGCGACCCAGCGGATCAGCTTGCCGGTGACCGGATCCCACTCGGCCACCCCGCCCGTGCCGGCGGCGTCGGCCGACAAGGAGGCCACGGCCGCGCCGTCCGGCCGCCACGCCACCGGGCCGATCGCCGGGTTGGCGTCCGCGACCTCGCTGACCGGCCGTCCACTTGGGACCTCCCAGACGCGCACGCCGCTCGCCTCGGGGTCGTCGGTCACGAGGGAGGAGGTGGCGAGCTGCCGGCCGTCGGGCGAGAACCGCACGGCGAGCACGGTTCCCTGGACGGCGATGTCGACGTCGAGCGCCCGGCGCCGCTCGACGTCCCACAGCACGACCTCCCCCTCCGTGGAGCCGATGGCCATCAGCGAGCCGTCCGGGTTGACGTCGATGACCGACGCGTGGCGCACGCCGGAGGAGATCGCCGCCGGGTAGGTGAGCAGCGGTGCGGACAGCAGTGCGCCGCGCGCCTCCACGGTCGGGCTGGTGTGCCAGCCCTGGACCGCCTTGCGCATGGCGTCCACCGGGTCCACGTCGGCCTCGGCCAGCGACTCGGCCGCGAGCTGGCGGGACAGCGCGTCCCGGCGCTCCTGCTCGGCGTCGTTGCGCGCCACCACGGCGACCACGCCCGCGACGAGCGCGACCGCGAGCAGTGTGGCGAGCCCGGCGACGAGCCCGCGCAGCCGCCGGGTCCGCCGC
>NZ_JBOHGA010000027.1:0-45346 GCF_050699915.1 Actinophytocola sp. | reverse complement strand
GTCCCGGTGGGGCCGTCATCGGCGGTCCCGGCGGCGTGGCCGCCGGTGCCGCGGGTGCTCGCGGCGGCATGGGCGCGATGGGCGGCATGCCGTTCGGTGCCGGTGCGAACGGCGAAGAGGACGGCGAGCACACCAACAAGTACGACGAGGGCCTCGACCTGTTCGACGACCTGCCGCCCGCCTATCCTCCGGTGTTCGGCGCATAGCTCGAAACGAGGAGGCGGCCGTGTCCGGGTTCGAGGCCGATCTGGCCGCCATCGGCGTCACCGCCGGAGTGCTGGGCTCCGCGGCGGAGTCCGTCGGTGCCGCGGTGGACCGGCTGGAGGGCTGCTCGGGGCTGGGTCCCGGGCGGCTCGACGGGGTCGTCGGCACGCTGATCGCGGACACCCGCCGGGAGCTGAGCGGCGTGCTGCGTGCGGTCGACGACGACGCGGCGCTGGTCGGGACCATCCGCGGTGGGTACGCCAACCTCGACGAGGACGCCGCCGAAGGGCTGCGCCGCGCCGGCGGTGACCGCTGGTGACCGCCTACCGGGGTCTGGAGTTCGACCCGACCCCCGGCCGGCCGGACGCCGTGCACGCCGCGATCGCCCAGCTCACCACAGCCGACTCGGCGCTGGGCACGGTCGAGCCGGCGCTGCGCGACGCGGAGCGGCACTCGGCCGGCTGGGAGGGCGAGGCGGCGGAGACGTTCCGCGACCGGCTGCGCGCCACCCCGTCGGACTTCGACGCCACCCGCCACCGGTTGCGCGAGGCGGTCGCCGTCCTCGAGCGGTGGGCGCGCACGCTCACGGACAACCAGCGGCGCACCGAGGAGCTGGACGCGGCCGCCGTGCGGCTGCGCCGCCAGCTGACGGACGCGCGGGACGCCGTGCAGGACAAGCAGAACGCGCTCGACCTCGCCGCCACGCCGAGCGTGGCCGCCGGGGCGAGCATCGAGCTGTCGGGCGCCACGAGTCGGGTCGCGGACCTCGAGGAGCGGCTCGCGGCGGTGCTGGAGGAGGCGCGGACCTTGGAGCGTGAGCACCTGCGGGCGGCCGAGGAGATCGCCGACGAGCTGGGCGCGGCCGAGTCGGCCCCGTCCGCGCAGGAGCGGAGTCCGGCGATCCGCGCGCTGGCGGGCGTGCTCGGCGACGCATCCCGGACCACGGCGGCGCTCGGCGGGTTGCTGCGCACGCCGGGCTCGGCGGCCGAGCCGGTGCCGGTCGGCGCACTGCCCGCGCTCGCGGACGCGGTGTCGGCGGGGCTGTCCGGCGGCCTGCGACCCTCCGGCGAGCTGATCGTGTTCGGTGAGACCCCGCTGGCGGCGGACTCGTGAAGCTCGCCGCCATCCCGGGCGTCACGCCGGTTTCCGTGCAGTCGGTCGACGCGACCGAGCGCGCGCTCACCGACGCGATCATCGGCGTGCGCGGCCCGGAGGCGGAGCACGACCCGGGAGTCGCCCTGGCCGCGCGCGACGCCGCGGAGCTGGCGCACGCGAACGGCGCCGGCCTGGTGGCCGTGGTTACCCATGCCGTCGCCGACCCCGCGATCCTGGTCGGCATGGTGGTGACGGCGGACGCTCCGCTCGGCCCGGACGCGGCGGCGGAGCTGCGCCACTACCTGGCCGACGCGGGTCCGGACATCCGCGAGGTGACCGAGTCGCGCACCGAGCGCGGCTACCCGGTGGTGATCGCGGAGCGGATCCTGGTCGACGGCCCGTCCCGGGACGCGCCGGCCGCGGGCTGTCAGCTGCAGGCGGTCGTGATCGACCCGCCGGGCAAGCGGATGGCTGTGTTCACCCTGCATTCGACGACGGGTCGCGGCTGGCTGGAGCTCGCCGGCGTGCTCGGCCAGCTGGTGTCGTCGGTGGACTTCGAGGTGGCCCCGAACGACCCGAGAGTCCGGGTCTCCTCGAAGACGTGACGGCCTCCGACGCGGACCTCGGTGCCAAGATCCTCGCCGGGTGGCAGCGGATCTCGCGGGCGGTCGAGGACGGGCCGCGGATGAACCGGCGGCTGGCCGACCACTTCGGCGTCGGGGTGCGGGAGATCGGGCACCTGCGCGACATCCGCAACCGGGTGGCGCATCCGGGTCCGCCCGTCGAGCGGCGTGACCTCGAGCGGGCGTTGGCGACGATCCGTCAGGTGGACCGCCGTGGCCGAGCCCCGGCCAAGAAGCGGCGCACCGCCGGCCCGTCGAGGACCGGCACTGGCGCCGCACGCGGCGGACAGCGGAGCGGCACGGGCCGGACGTCAGGCGGTCGGCGCGGCGGGCGGGCGACGAGTCCCGGCCCGAGGCCGGCGGGCGCCACGAGGACGAAGCGGAAGCCCAGGCCTCGCAAGGCGAAGAGGCCCGTGCGGGTGCCGCGGCGCCTCGCCGCGTACCGGGCCGTGCTGCTGGCGGTGGTCCTCGGCGTGGCCGTCGTCGTCCTCGTCCTGGTCGAGCTCCGCTAGGGCGTCCAGCGCGGGTCGCGGCCGGACAGGGCCAGCAGGCGGTCCAAGGTGGACGCTCCCGTTGGGACGGTGACCTCGGGACCGTAGCTGCCCATCTCCCGGCCCTGCCCGGCGCTGCGGGCCACCTCGTCATGTACGTACCGCAACAGGTCCGCGTCCCAGTCCGGGCGCTGGGCGGTCGCCCGTGCCAGGTCCCAGCCGTGCACCACGAGCTCGCCCGCGACCATGCCGCCGACCAGCTCGGCCGGCAGCTCCATGGGACCGCCCATCCGCGTGACGCCCGCCCACGCGCCGGGCTCGCCCCAGGTTGCGACGGTCCGCGCGGCGTGCTCCTCCAACGCGGCGGCCCAGTCGGGTCCGGCGAGGTCCACATCGGACTCGGACTCCGCCGGCGGCGGCACGGCCTCCTTGCGGGCGGCGCCGACCAGGGACGGACCCCAGAACAGCAGGTGGTTGACGAGCCGGTGGACGTCGAACTCCGTGCACGGCGTCGGGTTGGCGAGCTGGTCGGCCTTGACGTTGCGGACGATCTCGACGAACGGCGCGGCGGCGCGCTCGATGTGCGTGGCGGACATGGCCGTCAGGCTGGCACGTCGCGCGCGGGCCGTCTTGAACAAACGCGACGTAGACTCGGCCGCGTGCCCAGGGACGCCCGCGAGCTCGGCAGCGCCTGGACCCGCTACCAGCGCCACGACTACCCGAGCCCGTCGCCGGACCTCGCGCGCTACTGGGTCGTCTCCTGGAGCTACCGCGAGTCCTACCGGCAGAAGATCGTGCCGTACCCGAACGTGCACTTGACGTTCCAGGGCGGCGGCGCGACCGTGCACGGCGTCTCCAGCGGGTTCCAGGTCAAGGTGCTCGAGGGCGACGGCGGCGTGTTCGGCGTCGAGTTCCGGCCCGGCTGCTTCCGGCCCTTCCTCGGCGCGCCGGTGGCCACGCTCGCCGACCGGTCGATCGACGCACGCGAGGTCTTCGGCTCGGACCCGCCCGCCGAGCCCTGAGCCGCCTCCCCGGAATTAAAAGTGTTGGTCGCGTTCCAGGGAACAGTGCCGTTGTGCGGTTGATGGTGGCTGGGTGCCGTCACGTTCCCTGAGGTTGCGCTGGGCAGTCCAAGACTCGCGCGATGGCTACGAGCCCGGCTCATCCCTTCAGAACGCGGTCGCGGTAGTCGCGCGGAGTCTCGCCGACCACCTTGCGGAACGTGCGGGAGAAGTGGGCGGCGTTGGCGAACCCGCACTGCCGGGAGATCTCGCCGATGCCCTTCACCGCGTGCGCCGGGTCGCCGAGCAGCTCCTTCGCCCGGTCGATGCGCAGCTGCCGGATCCGGCCGGACACCCCGTCGCCGTCGTCGAAGAGCTGGTAGAGCCGGCGACGGGAGATGAACAGCGCGTCGGCGATCCGGTCCGCGGACAGTGCCGGGTCGGCCAGGTTCTCCTTGATGTACTCGACCGCGTCGCGCCGCCGGGTGGCGATCGCGTCGGCGCGGTTCAGCTCGGTGCGCAGGGCGCTGCGCAGCACCAGCTCGGCGAGCCCGGTCAGGTACGGCCTGATGCCGTGCTGGTCGAGCGAGTCGGCCACCACCAGCAGGTGCGCCACGGCCGCGGCGAACAGCGTCTGCAGCTGCCGCTCCACCGGCACCGGGCGGAACAGCAGCGGCCGCAGCTCGCCGAAGCTGATCGACAGCTTGCTGGTCGCGACGGTCAGCAGCACCGTGCCGTGCCGACCGGCCCGGTCGCCCGGCTGGGCCCGCAGCGCGCACTCCCCGAACTCGAGGCTCACGCCTGCGGACGGCAGGTAGCGCGGCAGCGAGGCCCGCATGACCAGCTGGATCTGGTCGGGCTCGGCCTTCGTCCGGGCCAGCGACGGCTGGCGGAGCGCGTCAATCGCGATCCGGGCCGCGCTCGCCCCGGAGGCCCGCACGACGAGGTACCCCGCCGCGACCTCGTCCTCGCCGGGCACGGTCTCGTCCGCGGCCGGCGAGCCGAGCACGGCCGAGAGCGCCGCGAACCGCCGTTCGAGGTTGGCCGGGACCCGCCGGGGTTGTGCTGCTCCACCCTGCATCGCGTGCTCCCGCCGACCGCCGGACCCGTCGTTGGCGGGAATTATGCCTGTGTGCATGGTCAGGTGAGGGCGGACATCCCGACCCACTCCTCCCACGAGACGGCCCAGTCGTAGTAGTCGCCGTCGGCCGCGTCGAGCTGCTTGTCGCTGCCGGTGATCTCCACCGGGTCGCCGACCAGCGCCCCGTCGAAGTAGATCTTGGCGTTGTCCGGGGACAGGTTCACGCAGCCGTGCGAGACGTTCTGGTTGCCCTGCGACGGGATCGAGGGCGCGTAGCCGTGGACGAACTCGCCGTTGTTGGAGATGCGGACCGCCCAGGGCACCTCGACGTTGAAGTACTTGTACTTCGGGTTGGTCATCTTGTACGTCTCGTGCTTGGACATGACCACGTGCGTGCCGCTGTTGGTCACCCGGCCCGGGTCGGACTCGAGGCCCATGCTGGCGGGGAAGTCGTTGACTAGCTTGCCGCCGCGGAACACCTGCACCCGGTGGGTCTGGGTGTTCGCCTTCACGACCTGGTTGCGGCCGATGGTGAAGTGCGAGGTCATGTCGTCGTTGCCGAACACGCCGTCGCCGTAGGGCACGCCGTACAGCTCGAGGCTCACCGTCACCTTTGTGCCGGCCGGCCAGTAGGCCTTGGGGCGCCAGTGCGCGCGCTGGTCGTCGAGCCAGGCCCACGCGCCCTCGACGGGCACGGAGGTCTTGACGGTCATCGCGCGCTCGGCGGCGGCCTTGTCGTCGACCGGCCCGTCGAAGGTGACCGCGATCGGCATGGCCACGCCGTAGGTCTTGCCGTCGCCGGTGTTGATCGAGGTGCCGACCAGCCCGTTCGGGGTGACCGTGGTGAAGTCGCCGGCGATCTCGCGCTGCTCGCCGTCCGTGCCGACCGCGGTGCCGGACCAGGTGTAGGTCTTGCCGAAGCCGAGGTCCTCGCCGACCACCCACGACGTGCCGTCCGCCGCGAGCTTGCCGACGACCTTCTTGCCGGCCGGGTTCGTGAGCGTCACGTCCTCGAGCTGGCCGTCGCTGACGGTGACCTTGACCGGGGCCACCGGGTTGACGCCCTTGGCGCCGGCGGCCGGCTGCAGCGCGATCTTGGCGGCGGGCTCGGCGGGCGCCTCGGCCTCGGGCTTGCCGTCGGAGCCGCCCGTCAGCGGCCATGCGTTGTCGTCGTCCGAGCTGCACGCGGACAGGCCCAGCACCGCCACCACGCTCATCGCGACGATCGGCAGCAGTCGCCCCCGACGGTTGCCGCGTTCACCCCTGTACACAGCCATGCCAACCCCCTGTTGGTGCCCCAGCGTCTTCACACCTATTTCGACGCATTTACCGGGTGCGGCGTTGGCTCGTTAGGATGTGACACAGATCACAAACGTTCACCCCGCGTTTTGCCTGCAGAGATCGTCTGTGGGCTGTAGTCAGCCGTATGCAAGTGGTAGTGCTACGAGTGCTCTACGCGATAAGCTCCCTGCGCAGGCCGTAGTTTCTGTGTTCGTGCTTTCCACGCTCGCGGAACGAAAACGCGGGCGTGCGGCTCTTTCGTCGAGGTTGACGGAGGCAACGCCCGGGGGCTGCCGGGGTTGCACGGTGTAACCCCATGCTGATCCTGCGATGGAGGCAGGTATATGGCACAGGGCACTGTGAAGTGGTTCAACTCCGAGAAGGGCTTCGGTTTCATCGCCGTGGACGACGGTGGCGCCGATGTCTTCGTGCACTACTCGGAGATCCAGGGCAAGGGCTTCCGCACCCTGGAGGAGAACCAGCGCGTCGAGTTCGAAGTCGGGCAGGGCACCAAGGGCCCCCAGGCCACGAACGTGCGCGCGCTCTAGTCAGCTGTGACGAAAGGGCCCCGGTCGTCGACCGGGGCCCTTTTCTGGGCCTAGCGTCGGTGGAGTTGCTGGGACTCCCACTCGAGGCGCTGGAGGACCCATTCCTGGGCGAGCGCCATCGGCGAGGTCTGGTGGTAGGCGGCGAGCTCTCGGAGCCGCTCGTTCGCCATGAGGGGGAGGCGGAGCTGCATGACCTGCGCGCCGCCAAAACTGCGGCCGGAGCCGGTGGTCTCGGGGTCGCCCTCTGGGGCGAGAGCGGCGAGGTAGGACTCCAGCTCGTGGTCGGGCAGGTTCTCTTCCTGTTCCTGGGCCTCGGTGCGATGGCGGCCCGGGGCGACGATCTCGTCCGCCGGGGGACCGCTCGGTCGGCTACGTCCGGTGAAAAGCACATTGAGAGGGTAACGAAGAGGTTGCGACCTACCAAGCAAGACAGGCACTTTTCACTAGTAAGGGTTCCGGTACGCACCGTAGTCGTGGTATTGCCGCAGGTCCTGCCGGGTGTCTGCGGGGCTTCGGCGGGCCGTCGACGTGGAATCGAGACGCAACCGACATGGAGAGGCCCCCGCGCCAGGGGGAGGAACGCGGGGGCCGGAGGGGATCTCCACAGGCGCTGACCGGGGGTGTGTCAGCGACTCGATTGTTGCACGTGCACGCGCTTCGTGGGAGTGGGTAAGGCTGAAAAATTGAGAGAACTATTCACCTAGACCCCGTTACGGAGCGGTGCTCTTCCACCGCGCGGCCGTGCGCGGCCGGCGTCTCGTGGCGTCGCCCGACACCACTCGCGCGGTGGCCGTGACCTGTGGACACGTCTGGCTCGGCGGCGGCCGGGCGGCGGCCGAGGCGTCACGGTGGTTCGGCGCCCCACCGTGTGCGGAGGTGACGGTCCGTCGCGATCTTCGGCTGGCCGGTGATCTAGGCCGGCGGGTGGGCACGGCGGCTGGGCCGGACGTGGCGCGCCGTCGCGATCTCCGCCGGCGCGCTCGCACGATCTTCGGCGGCAGCCGCCCGTCAAAGCCGCCAGAGCGTCTTGCCGCCGCCCGGCTGGCGGCGCCGCTCGTCGCCGGCGTCGGTGGTCTGGGCGGAGCGCCCAGGGCGGAAGTGTGCGCGGGCGAGTGAGCCCATGCCGGGGCCGGAGCCCTGGCCTCACGAGGATCGCCCGCGCGGGGGTTGCACGCCTGCCCTCGCCGCGGCGTGCGGAGTGCCGGCTAGCCCGCCAGGCGGTGGCCCGTTTGGGCCAGGGCCGCCGCCACGTTCGGGCGGCTCAGCTCGTCCGCGCTGGTGACCGTCACCGAGCCGGTTGTCAGGTTGACCGCCACGTCCGTGACCAGCTCCAGCTCGAACAGCTCCTCGGTGACCGAGGCCGCGCAATGCTCGCAGGTCATGCCGGCGACGTCGTACACGTTGTAGATCGTGTGCATGGGCACTACCGGGTTCCTCCTCATTTCGCTCATTTCGCACGACTCCCCTCCCTTCGAGTCTTCGGAGGAGGACACGCCGCCCTTGAGGGAGCAGCGATCCCCCACATGGGTCGGCTTGGTCGCGAGGCGATCACTGCAGGTCAGCGGGTAGCTCGATCGATATGACACAGCCGGCGGGGGTCGTTTCCGTGGGTGCACGAGCCGCGATGGTGCGTCCGTTCGAGTGATTCGACCCCGCTCACCCGAACGGCCTCGCTCGCGCGGCGGGTGCCCTGATCACCGCTGACTACTATCCGTGTGGAAAGGATTCACTCCTCGGGGGGCTGTGGACGGTGCCCCCGGTCTCATAGCCTCTCCGCCAACACCTACTGGGTCGGGGAGGCGGCGATATGAGCGGACCGGTCGAAGTTCGTGACTTCCTGCTACAACAGGAGACCCGTGACCCCTCTCTGGGGTTCGGCAGCGTCCCAACCCAGCGAACCGGCGATTCCTCGCGGGTGAGCGGGGATCAGGTGCGCCGCGCGCAGCTCGCGGTGGCCCGCGGCGCGGAGAGCGTCGAGGACTGCAAGGAGCTGCTCGAGATGCTCGGGCTGGTGCCGGGCGAGGACGGCATCCCGCCGGTCCGGCGTTAGCGAAACGTGACGGGAGCCCGGCGTTCGGCGAGGTGACACGGCTGGCGATACCCGCTTTGTAGCCGAGGCGGGTTGTGTCCTATGCTTTCCCTGCTCCAAGCGGGCAACCCGGGCTCCCATCGTCTAGCGGCCTAGGACTCCGCCCTTTCAAGGCGGCAGCGCGGGTTCGAATCCCGTTGGGAGCACGTAGTACAGCAAGGCCCAGTGGCGCAGTTGGTTAGCGCGTCGCCCTGTCACGGCGAAGGTCGCGGGTTCGAGTCCCGTCTGGGTCGCGCGGAGCTCTAGGAGCGGTGTGCCTGCGGAGAACGCAGGCCTCGTCGTTTCGCTGTGATGCTGGGGGGCCGAGCCCCCCAACCCCCCACGGTGCGAGCTTCACCAGACCCGGCGTTGTTGCGTTGGGTTTGGACCAGCAGGAGTAGTGGTGTCCTGCGTCTGGATGGTTGCACCTGCGTTCGCGGGGTTGCGGTCATCACCGCAGGTTTTTTGGTTTGGCCAGGTAGCTCAGTTGGTATGAGCGACCGCCTGAAAAGCGGTAGGTCGGCGGTTCGATCCCGCCCCTGGCCACTTGCCCCGACGGACACTGTCCGGTCGGGGCTTTCGTCCATCTTGGACCCCTGTGACCTCCTGGCACGGCAAACGCTCTCCGTGACCTGCGCGCTGGGTATCACCTCTCGGACGTGGTCAAGATCCCCGGCGAGGGGGATGCACGACTCACTGTCCGTGTAACGGGCGCCCCGTACAGAGCGAATCAGAGAACGCGACCGCAGGTTGGCAGGGGCACACCAGTCCGTTGGCTCGCAAGCGAATCGGACCGCACCGGGCTTCTCGGGGATGCCCTCAAAAAAACCCGCCATGCGCGCGTGCGCGCGGCCGGGGGGACCATACATGAGTGACCAGCAAGTACGCGCCGCGCGTCGGAGACCGACGCTCCTGCGGGGCTTGGCCGCACCACGCCACTCTGACCTTCTTCCAGCAGGTGAGCCGACCCAGCCACCCGTAGCCAGCTGGGAGCCGGCCTACCGCCGGTACGTGATCCTTTCCGACATCCTCGTCACCCTCTGCGTCGCCTTCGTCGTCGGCGGCCTGATCAGCGTCAGCGGCGCCGCCCTGTTCAAGGATCTGGTCCTGGGCGGGCTCACCGTGATCGTCGTGCTCGTCTCGCTGGCCATGAACCGCGCGTGGAACCTCAACGTGCTCGGCCAGGGCGCCGAGGAGTACGTCCGGCTCGGCCGGGGCATGTTCGCCGCCGCGGTCGCGCTCGGGCTCGCCGGGCTCGCCACCGGCGTCGTGTCCGCCCGGCCCTGGGTGTTCCTCGTCGTCCCGACGACGGCCCTCATCGCGTTGCTCTTCCGTTACCTGCTCCGGCAGGTCCTGCACCGCCACCGGTTCAACGGCGAGTGCCTCCTGCCGGTCATGGCCGCCGGCAGCGTGGACACCGTCCGCGACCTGATCGAGCGCACCAACGCGGCCTCGCACATCGGCTGGCGGGTCGCCGCGGTCTGCACCATCGACGGCACCGGCGGCGGCCGGCACAGCAGGATCGACGACTCGTCCATCGACCACGTGGACGGCGTCTCCGTGGTCGGCCGGCTCGACGAGGTCGCCGAGCACGTCCGTCGCGGCGGCTACCGCATCGTCGCCGTCACCGCCGACTCCTACTGGACCCCCCGCCGCCTCCAGCAGCTCGCCTGGCGGCTCGAGGGCAGCGGCGCCGAGATGGTCGTCGCCCCCACGCTCATGGAGGTCGCCGGGCCACGACTGCATGTCAGCGGCGTGCTCGGCATGCCGCTGCTGCGAGTCAGCGCCCCCGTGTTCACCGGCATGCGCCGGTTCATCAAGGGCATCTTCGACCGGATCGGCTCGTTCCTGCTGATCCTCATGTGCCTGCCCGTGATGACGCTCGCCGCGCTCGCCATCATGATCGACTCGCGTGGCGGCCCGTTCTACACCCAGCGCCGGGTCGGCAAGTCCGGCCGCGAGTTCACCATCGTCAAGTTCCGCACGATGGTCCGCGACGCCGACCACCGCAAGGCCGCGCTCGCCGAGGACAACGAGGGCGCCGGCGTGCTGTTCAAGATGCGCAAGGACCCGCGGATCACCCGGGTCGGCGCGATCCTGCGGCGCTACTCGATCGACGAGCTGCCGCAGCTGTTCAACGTCTTCACCGGCGCCATGTCGCTGGTGGGACCGCGGCCGCCGCTGCCGGAGGAGTCCGCGCGCTACGAGCCGGACATGCGGCGCCGGCTGCTCGTCAAGCCAGGTTTGACCGGGTTGTGGCAGGTCAGCGGTCGTAGCGACCTGCCGTGGGAGGAGGCGGTCCGGTTGGACCTGCGATATGTGGAGGACTGGTCACTCGCGCTCGACGCGATGATCCTTTGGAAGACCTTCCGGGCTGTGCTCGGTGGTCAGGGGGCTTACTGAGATGAACTGCCGACTGTGTGGATCGACCGACCTGGTGAGTGTCGTCGACCTCGGGGCCACGCCGCCGTGCGAACTGTTCCTGACCGAGGTGCAGCTCGACGAGCCGGAGATGACCTACCCGCTGCACCTGCGGGTGTGCACGGGGTGCTGGCTCGCCCAGCTGCCGCCCCTGATCACCCCCGAGGACACCTTCACCGAGTACGCCTACTTCTCGTCGTTCTCGACCTCGTGGGTCGAGCACGCGCGCCGGTTCGTCGCCGACTCGACCGTCCGATTCGGACTCGGTGACGACTCGTTCGTCGTCGAGGTCGCGAGCAACGACGGCTACCTGCTCCAACACGTGGTCGACGCCGGCATCCGCTGCCTCGGCATCGAGCCGTCGGTCAACGTCGGCGCCGCCGCGCGGGAGAAGGGCGTCGACACGCTCACCGAGTTCCTCTCGCCCGAGACCGGCGCCGCGGTCCGCGCCGAGCACGGGCCGGCGGACCTCGTCGTGGCCAACAACGTCTACGCGCACATCCCCGACGTCGTGGGCTTCACCCAGGGCCTGCGCAACCTCGTCGCGGACGACGGTTGGGTGTCCATCGAGGTGCAGCACCTGCTGACGCTGTTCGAGCGCAACCAGTACGACACGATCTACCACGAGCACTTCCAGTACTACACGGTCGCCTCCGCGCAGCGGGCCCTGGCGAGCGGTGGACTGTCCCTCGTGGACGTCGAGCTGGTCGACACGCACGGCGGCTCCATCCGGCTGTTCGCCCGCCCGGCCGAGGTTGTCAGGGAGACCAACACCGAGCCGAGCCGGCGGGTGGCCGACGTGCTCGCCCGCGAGAAGGCCGCCGGCCTGCACGAGCTCGCCGGGTACGCCGAGTTCGGCCGTCGGGTCGCCACCGTGCGCCGCGAGCTGCTCGCCTTCCTGACCGACGCCGCCGCGCGCGGCAAGACCGTCGTGGGCTACGGCGCCCCCGGCAAGGGCAACACCCTGCTCAACCACTGTGGCATCCGGCCCGACCTGCTGGCGTACACGGTGGACCGCAACCCCTACAAGCACGGCAGGTACACCCCGGGCACCCGGATCCCGATCCTGCCGCCGGACCGGATCGCCGAGGATCGGCCGGACTACGTGCTCGTGCTCCCGTGGAACCTGCGCGCGGAGCTCGTCGAGCAACTGTCCTATGTGGGCGAATGGGGCGGCCGCCTGGTGTTCCCCATCCCGAGTCTGGAAATCGTTGAGGTGAATCGGACATGAAGGTCGTGCTGTTCTGCGGCGGGTACGGGATGCGGATGCGCAACGGGACCGCCGACGACGTGCCCAAGCCCATGGCCATGGTCGGGCCCCGGCCGCTGATCTGGCACGTCATGCGCTACTACGCCCACTTCGGACACAAGGAGTTCGTGCTGTGCCTCGGCTACGGGGCGCACCACATCAAGAACTTCTTCCTCAACTACGAGGAGACCATCTCCAACGACTTCATCCTGCGCGACGGGAAGGCCGAGCTGCTGGCCACCGACATCGCGGACTGGTCGATCTCGTTCATCCAGACCGGCATCGAGTCGGCCATCGGCGAGCGGCTGCGCCGTGTGCGCGAGCACCTCGACGGCGACGAGATGTTCCTCGCCAACTACGCCGACGTGCTCACCGACGCGCCGCTGGACGTGATGGTCGACCGGTTCGCCGCGTCCGACGCCGGCGCCTCGATGATGGTCGTGCCGCCGCAGTCCTCGTTCCACTGCGTGGAGATGGGCGAGGACAACCGGGTCGGCGGGATCACCTCGGTCAGCGACATGCCGCTGTGGGAGAACGGCGGCTACTTCGTCCTCCGCCAGGAGATCTTCGACCACATCCCCGAGGGTGGCGACCTGGTCGCCGACGGCTGCGGCGAGCTCGCCAAGCGGGGCAAGATGCTCGCCTACCCGTACCGGGGCTTCTGGAAGCCGACCGACACGGTCAAGGAGCGGGCGGCACTCGACGCCAGCTACGCGCACGGCGAGCGGCCGTGGGCGCTCTGGGACGACGAGCGCAGGCCCGGGCAGACCAACGGGCAGACCATTGGCCAGACCAACGGGCAGACGAACGGGCAACGGGTCCCCGTGAGGATGGCGTGATCAAATTGGGGGCGGGGCGGATCGACCGCGTGGTCGCGCTCGGCGCGCACTGCGACGACATCGCGATCGGCGCGGGCGGCTCGCTGTTCGCGACGTGCGCGTCCCGGCCGGGCATCCGCGTCGACGCGCTGGTGCTCTCCGGCGGCGGCACCGACCGGGAGGACGAGGAGCGCGCCGCGCTCGCCGCCTTCTGCCCCGGCGCCGACCTCGACGTGACCGTGCTCAAGATGCCCGACGGCCGGCTGCCCGCGCACTGGGACGAGGTCAAGAACTCGCTCGAGGACCTGCGCCGGCGCACCGATCCCGATGTGATCTTCGCCCCACGCACCGACGACGCGCACCAGGACCACCGCGGGCTCGCCACGCTCGTGCCGACGGCGTTCCGTGACCATCTCGTGCTCGGCTACGAGATCGTCAAATGGGACGGCGACCTGGGCCGACCCAACAGCTACCAGCCACTTTCGGCGGAAGTCGCCGAGAAAAAGGTCGAGTTGCTGCAACAGCACTACCCCTCGCAGCGACACCGTCCTTGGTACGACCGGGAGGCCTTCCTCGGTCTGGCTCGGATCCGCGGGATCGAGTGCCAGGCCCGCTACGCGGAGGCCTTCCACGTCACCAAGCAGATTCTCGACCTGGAGGGCTGAACGATGCGCGTCCTGCTGACGGGCCACAAGGGCTACCTGGGCACGGTGATGGCACCGGTGCTCCGCGCCGCCGGGCACGAGGTGATCGGCCTCGACTCGGGGCTGTTCGCCGGCTGCGTGCTCGGCGAGACGCCGGACGACCCGCCCGGCCACGAGGTCGACCTGCGCGACACCACCCACGCGCACGTGTCCGATGTGGACGCGGTGATCCACCTGGCGGCGCTGTCGAACGACCCGCTCGGTGCGCTCGCCCCGGACCTGACCTACGACATCAACCACCGCGCGGCCGTCCGGCTCGCCCGGCTGGCCCGCGACAACGGGGTCAAGCGGTTCCTCTACGCGTCCACCTGCTCGGTCTACGGCGCCTCGGGCGACGGCGGCCTGGTCGCCGAGGACGCCCCGCTGCGGCCGGTCACTCCGTACGCCGAGTCCAAGGTCCGCGTCGAGGACGACCTGCACGAGCTGGCCGACGACGACTTCACACCGGTCTATTTGCGCAACGCCACCGCCTTCGGCTACTCGCCCCGACTGCGCGCGGACATCGTGCTGAACAACCTGGTCGGCCACGCCTACCTCTCCGGTGAGGTCCTCGTGCTCTCCGACGGCACGCCGTGGCGGCCGCTGGTGCACGCGGAGGACATCGCGCGGGCCTTCCTGGCCACGCTCACCGCGCCGCGGGAGGCCGTGCACGACAAGGCGTTCAACATCGGCACCGAGCGCAACAACGTGACGGTCGCGGAGATCGCCGCCGAGGTCGTCGAGGCGGTGCCCGGCTCGCGGCTGCGGATCACCGGCGAGGCCGGCAACGACCCGCGCTCCTACCGGGTCGACTTCTCCCGGTTCCGCGAGGCCGTCCCGGGCTTCGACTGCGCCTGGTCGGTCAAGGACGGCGCGGGCGAGCTGATCGAGGCCTACCAGAAGCACGGCTTGACGAGCGAGTCGTTCGAGCGCCGCTTCACCCGGCTGGCCTGGTTGAAGGACGAGTCCGGCGCGGGCCGGGTCGACGACACGCTGCGGCACGTCTGATGGACCTCGGCGAGCGGATGCACGCTCTGGTGCGGCGGCTCTACCCGCTGTGCCGGAGCATCACCGGCGATGGCGTGCGGGCCACGCTCGACATCGTCGGTGAGCACCTGCCGCTGACCGTCCACGAGGTGCCCACCGGCACCGAGGTGCTCGACTGGACCGTGCCCCAGGAGTGGAACATCCGCGACGCCTACGTCGCCGACGCCACCGGCCGGCGGGTGGTCGACTTCCGCGAGCACGCGCTGCACGTCGTGGGCTACAGCGTGCCCGTGGACACGACGATGCCGCTCACCGAGCTGCGCGAGCACCTGCACACGCTGCCCGACCAGCCGTCGCTGATCCCGTACCGGACCAGCTACTACGCACCGACGTGGGGCTTCTGCCTCGCACAGGACACGTTGGACTCCTTGCCGGACGGCGACTACGAGGTGCGGATCGACTCCACGCTCGCCGACGGGCACCTCACCTACGCCGAGCACGTCGTGCCGGGCCAGGTCACCGACGAGGTGATCATCTCCTGCCACGTGTGCCACCCCGCGCTCGCCAACGACAACATGGCCGCCGTCGCGGTCGCCGTCGAGTTGGCGAAGTCGTTGGAGAACCCGTACTACACGTACCGGTTCGTCTTCGCGCCCGGGACCATCGGCGCGATCACCTGGCTCGCGCGCAACGCCGCGCGGGTGGAGAAGGTCAAGCACGGCGTCGTCCTGGCCTGCGCCGGCGACGCCGGGTCGCTGACCTACAAGCAGAGCCGCCGCGGCGACGCGGAGATCGACCGGGTGCTCGCGCACGTGCTGCGCGACCGTCCACACGAGATCCGCCGGTTCTCCCCGTACGGCTACGACGAGCGGCAGTACTGCTCGCCGGGCTTCAACCTCGGCGTCGGCTGCCTGACCCGCACGCCGTACGCGGAGTACCCCGAGTACCACACCTCCGGCGACGACCCGGCTCTCGTCTCGCCCGAGTCCATGGTGGACACCCTGACCGTGCTGCGCGAGGCGGTCGCGGTGCTGGACGTCAACCGGCACTACGTGAACCTCTCGCCCTACGGCGAGCCGCAGCTGGGCCGCCGTGGCCTGTACGACTCGCTCGGCGGCCGCAGCGACGCCAAGCAGGCCCAGCTCGCGATGTTGTGGGTGCTCAGCCTCTCCGACGGCGAGCACAGCCTGCTCGACATCGCCGAGCGCGCCGGTCTGCCCTTCGCCACCGTCGCCGCCGCGGCCGAAGCGCTGGCCGACGCGAACCTGATCAAGGAGTAACCGAATGTCGTTCGCGCGGGGCTTGGCGAAGCGGCTCACCTGGGGACTCGCCGACCAGGGCGTGTCGAGCATGACCAACTTCCTGGTCGGGGTCTACGTGGCCCGCTCGCTCGGCGTCGAGGCGTTCGGCATCTTCAGCCTCGCCTGGGTCACCTACGGCGTGGTGCTGAACCTGTCCCGGGGGCTGGGCACCGACCCGCTGGTGGTCCGCTTCTCGGGCGTGGCCGTCGACCGGTGGCGGGTGGCGACCAGCCGGGCCGGCGGCACGGCCATCGCGGTCGGGCTCGCCTTCGGCGTGCTCAGCATCGGGATCGGCGCCGCCGTGGGCGACACGTTCGGCCGGGCGTTCATCGCGCTCGGCATCGTCACCCCCGCGCTGCTGCTGCAGGACAGCTTTCGGTTCGCGTTCTTCGCCAACGGGCAGGGCCGCAACGCGGTGCTCATCGATCTCGTCTGGGCGGCCACCATGTTGCCGCTGCTGATGCTCGCCGCCGACCACGGCACCGTCGCCGGGTTCGTGGTCGCCTGGGGTGGCGCGGCGCTGTTCGCCGGCGTGGTCGGCTGGCTGCTGAGCGGGATCCGGCCGCGGCTGGACCAGACCCGCGAGTGGCTGCGCGACCACCGCGACCTCGGCACGCGCTACCTCGCGGAGAACGTCAGCAACAGCGGCGCCGGGCAGCTGCGGATGTACGCCGTCGGCGGCATCGTCGGGCTCGCCGGCGTCGGCGCGATCCGCGGCGCCGAGCTGTTGACCGGCCCGTTCATGGCGCTGCTGATGGGCCTGAACCTGGTGGCCGTGCCGGAGGCGGCGCGGGTGCTGCGCCGCGCGCCGCACAAGCTGGCACGGTTCTGTCTGCTGCTGGGTGGCGTGCAGGCGATCGCGGCGCTGAGCTGGGGTGTCGCGCTGCTGGCCATCATGCCGGACTCGTTCGGCCTGTTCCTGCTGCACGACGTCTGGCAACCGGCGCGGGAGCTGGTTCTCCCGATCACGCTGGCGCTGGCCTCGTCCGGCCTGATCGCCGGTGCCGCCGCCGGCCTGCGGGCGCTCGGCGCGGCGAAGCGCAGCCTGCGCGTACAGCTGTACTCCTCCGCCGGGTACTTCGGCGGCGGGGTCATCGGTGCCTTCCTCGGGGGAGCGGTTGGCGCCAGTTGGGGGTCCACGATCGCGATGCTCTGCTCCGCCGGACTGTGGTGGACGCAGCTGCACGCAGGACTCCGGGACCACGAGCCCGAGCCGGTTCCGGAGCCGGCCGTCGACGTCGTCGGTGCCGTCGACAACGGGCCCGGGGGTGAGAACAAGGAGATGACAACACCATGAGCACCGTGCCCCGACTGAGCATCGGCTTGCCGGTCTACAACGGGGAACCATTCCTGGCCGAGTCCATCGACTCGCTGCTGTCGCAGACGTACGAGGACTTCGAGCTGATCATCACGGACAACGCCTCCACCGACGGGACGGAGGCGCTCTGTAGACGCTACGAGCGCCTCGACTCCCGGGTGCGCTATGTCCGGCTGCCCGAGAACGTCGGCTGCGCGAACAACCACAACGTCGCCTTCGCCGAGTCGCGCGGCGAGCTGTTCAAGTGGGCCTCCGACGACGACCTCTACGCCCGCGACCTCCTGGCGCGCTGCATCGACGCCCTGGACGAGAACCCGGACGCCGTGCTCGCCCACTCGTGGACGGCGATGATCGACCCGGCGGGCGAGGTCTTCCAGGCCGTGAAGTACCCGCTCACCTCGGCCTCGGCCGGCGCGCCGGAGCGGTTCCGCAGCATGCTCTTCGCGAGCGGCGGCGACGACGACAACGGCGTCATCCGCTCCCGGGTGCTGCGCAGCGTCGCCCCGCACGGCAGCTACCACCACGCGGACCGGGTGATCGTCGCGGAGCTCGTGCTGCACGGGCCGTTCCTCCAGGTCCCCGACTGGCTGTACTTCCGCCGCGACCACCCGAACCGGTCCGAGCGGGCCAACCCCACGATCCGAAAGCGGTGCGCGAACTTCGACCCCCGCCGGGCGAACCGCCTCCGCCACCCGCTGCCCCGGTTACTCGTGGAGTACGTGTGGGGTTACGTGGCCGCCATCCGGCGCGCGCCGCTCACTCCGGCCGAGCGCCGCGAGTGCATGCGCTACCTCCGGCAGTGGCTGGCGAGCCGATCGACCCGCGGTTCGTGGGGCGAGCTGGGCGAGCTGCCCGACGCGGACACGGACCCGGCCGAGATCAAGGTGAAAGAGGTCGTCGGCGGGCGAAAGGGAGCCACCGCGTGACCACCCCGACGCGATCCCGCGGGGAGGCGTCGGAAGGGCCACGCACACCGCGGGTCGGCATCTTCGGCCTGCTCGGCTCCGGGAACCTGGGCAACGACGGCTCGCTCGCCGTCGTGCTGTCTTACCTGCGCGAGCGGCACCCCGACGCGGTCGTCGACTTCATGTGCATGGGCCCGGAGACGATCGCCGGGCGCCACCACGTGCCCGCCATCCCGCTGCACTGGTACTACGCGAGGCCGCGCCCGGGCGGTCGGGTGTGGACGCTCGTGCTGAAGAGCCTCGGCAAGCTCGTTGACCTGCCCCGCACCTTCCGCTGGGTCCGCCGCCACGACGTGGTGATCGTGCCCGGGATGGGCGTGCTGGAGGCCGAGCTGCCGCTGCGACCGTGGGGCTTCCCGTACATGCTGTTCCTGCTCGCGCTCGCCGGCCGGCTGTTCCGCACCAAGGTCGCGCTGGTGAGCGTCGGCGCGAACGTGATGCGGTCGCGGATGACCCGCTGGCTCTTCGGCCGCGCCGCGCGGCTCGCGCACTACCGCTCGTTCCGCGACCAGCGGTCGCGGGAGGCCGTGCGAGCGATGGGCGTGCGCACCGACGCCGACCCGATCTACCCGGACCTGGTCTACGCGATGCCGGTGCCGCGCGGCGATCCGGCCGTCCGTCCGAACCGGACGGTCGGGGTCGGCGTCATGGCCTACCGCGGTGGGAACGAGGACCGGGCCATGGCCGAGGAGATCCACGAGAGCTACGTCTCGACGATGGGCGAGTTCGTGGGCTGGCTGGTCGACGCCGACCGGCCGGTCCGGCTGTTCACCGGCGACCGGGCCGACCTGGTTTCGGCCGAGGAGATCGCGGCGCACGTGCTCGACCGGCGGCCGGGGGCCGACGTCGGCGTCGTGCCGCTGGCCTCGCTCGAGGACGTGCTGAGCGGCATGGCGTCCGTGCGGTCGGTCGTGGCCACCAGGTACCACAACGTGCTGTGCGCGTTGAAGGTCGTCAAGCCGACCGTCTCGCTCGGCTACGCGCGGAAGAACGACGTGCTGATGCGCGACATGGGCCTCGGCGCGTACTGCCAGCAGCTGCGCGCGTTGGACCTGGCCCGGCTGAAGGAGCAGTTCACCGAGGTGGAGGCGCGGGAGGCGCAGCTGCGTGCCGTGATGGTGGCGCGCAACGCCGAGTTCGCGGCCCTGCTCGACGAGCAGTTCCAGAGCCTGTCCGCGCTGCTGTTCCCGGCCCGGCACGACGCCGGCCCGCCCGTCCAGATCCTGGAGGCATGATGAAGGCCGTACCCGTCCCGGAGATCGTCGGCGTGTGGCTGTTCGAGCCGACTCCGCACGTCGACGAGCGCGGGTTCTTCTGTCGCACCTTCGACCGCGACGTGGTCCGCCGGGTGGGCATCGACCCGGACGCGTTCGTCCAGGACAGCGTCTCCCGGTCGCGGCGGGGCGTCATCCGCGGGATGCACGTGCGGTCCGGCGCGGGCGAGGCCAAGCTGGTGCGCTGCTCCTACGGCGAGGTCTTCGACGTGCTGGTGGACCTGCGGCCCGGTTCGAGCACCTACGGCAACAAGGCCACGTTCACGCTCAGCGGGCTGACCCAGCAGACGCTGTACGTGCCGGCCGGCTGCGCGCACGGGTTCCAGGCGCTGACCGAGCCCGCGGACATCTCCTACCGAATCGACCGCGCGCACGACCCGGCGGAGGACGTCGCGATCTCCTACGACGACCCCGAGCTCGCGATCGACTGGCCGCTCCCGGTTTCGCTGGTCTCGCCCCGCGACCGTGCCGGCCGGCCCTACACCGAGGCCAGGGAGCTGCTCGCCGCCCGCTGACCAGATCCCGAACACGGCGACGCCCGGACCGTTCTCGGTCCGGGCGTCGGTGTCGTGGAGTGGTCAGCTGGCGCGGGGTGCGGCGAGCTCCTCGGCAGTGATGAGCGGGACCAGCTCGGTGCCGGGCAGCGTCACCTCACCGCGCATCGCCTCGAGGTAGCGGCGGCGGACCTGGCTCAGCACGCCGTCGGAGTCGTAGGTGTAGCCGTCGATCTCGTCGACGAGCGTCAGCTCGGTGATGGTCCCGGCGAGGCCGCACTCGTCGGCGGTGAGCAGCTCGGTGCGCTCCAGCGGGCGGCGCTCGAAGGGCACGCCCAGGTCGCGGCACACCTCGCCGATCGTGGCGACCGTGATGCTGTCCAGGCAGCCCTCTGAGGTCGGCGGGCTGGCGACCCGCCCCCCGGACGCGGTCACCACGCACGCACCGGTGGCCTCGGCGACCCGGCCCGACTCGTTGAGCAGGATCGCGTCGTCGTAACCGAGGCGGCGCACCTCGATCCGGGCCAGCCGGCCGACGACGTAGTTCGCGCTGGACTTCACGCGGGTCGGCAGGGCCACGTCGCCGGCGCGGCGCCAGGTGCTGACACCCAGCCGCATGGGCGCCGGGTCGGGCTTCTGCTGGGTGAACGCGGTCACCACGAGGTCCGCTTCGGTCTGCTCGCCCCAGTGCCCGTGGGTCACGTACAGGGTCGTCCGGAACCACAGGTCGCGCTCCGGGACCAGCAGTCGCCGGCCGAGCTCGGCCAGGCCCTCGACGTATTCCGAATAACTGAACGTAATCGGAATATGAAGCAACGCGGCTGACCGGCACAACCGGTCATAATGCGCCCGCGGTCCGCGCAAGGAGAATTCCGTGCCCGCGTTGTTCCAGTAGCCCTTGACGCCCTCGAACACGCTCAGCGCCCGCGTGAGCGCCTCTGCGCTGATGTGGATCCGCACGTCGTCATAGGGCACCAGCGAGCCGTTGACCAGCGCCCACGGGGGCGACTGCAGCTGGGAGAGCGAGGCGGTGTGTGCCACGGATGGCCGTCCTGTTCGTCGTGGAGCAGCGAGGCGTCGACGAGCACGACGACGCCGGGCGTCGCAGTCCTCCGCGCGCCCTCACAATTCCATTCGCTGTTCTCGGGCCGATCGTTACCGGTACCGGAAAGTGTCCTGTGTCGCGGACTGTAACAATCGCCCGCGCGTCGCCGACCCTCTTGGGAGCACGCTCATCCAGTGTCCGGAGGAACCATGGTCAACGTTCACATCGACCCGTCGTTCGACGACGAGGAGCGCCGTCGTCGGCTGTTCGCCGGTGACGTGATCGTCTACACGCACGTGCCGGAGATCGCCGCGTTCGCGGAGTTCACCCGCGGGCTGATCACCGAGGTCTTCGCTCCGGACGAGCCGACCGCCGTGCACACCAGGCGCTCCAAGGACGAGCTCGCGGACCTGCTGATCGACTTCAAGCCCAAGTTCATCCACCACCCCGAGTCGATCGCGCACGTGCGCAAGGTGGTCAGCGCGCTCGGCGTCGGCGCCGAACAGATCCACGCCGATGTGCCGAAGCTGCGCACCGCCTTCCCGGCCGGCGGCCTGAACACCGGCATCGCCTACGCCTTCCAGGCCCACCGCGACACCTGGTACGCCGCGCCCAAGGCGCAGATCAACTGGTGGCTGCCGGTGTTCCCGGTGGAGCCGAACAACATCATGGAGTTCTACCCGCGGTGGTTCGGCCGCGAGATCCCCAACAACAGCGGGGACTACAACTACTACGTGGCCAACGCGTGGCGCGGGCACATCAAGGACTTCAGCGGTGCCAAGGACACCCGCGTGCACCCCGCGCCGCTCGAGCCGCTGGGCGAGGGCGAGCCGCGGCTCACCCTGGTCCCGCCGGTCGGCGGCGTGATGCTGTTCTCCGGCGACCAGCTGCACGCGTCGATCCCCAACACCAGCGCGGCCACGCGCTACAGCATCGACTTCCGCACCGTGCACGTCGACGACGTGCACAGCGGCAACGGGGCGCCGGTCGCGGACGTGCGGTGCGTCGGCACCGCGCTGCGCGACTTCCGCCGCCTGTCCGACCTGGCCGACTTCACCGAGGAGGAGGTCGCGCCGTACGACTCCGCGGACGCGGCGGACGGCCCGAAGGTGTACGTCCCGAGCTGACCCGGCAGGGGTGACGCGGAGCCCGTCGGCCAGACTGGACCGGCGGGCTCCCGCACTCCCCGGGAAGGATGCCGTGGACCATCAGATCGACGATCCGCTGCCGCGCTCGCGGGCGGCGAACGAGCGGCTGCACGCGCTGGTGCCCGGTGGCGCGCACACCCACGCCAAGTACGACGACCAGTTCCCCGAGGGCCTCGCGCCGGTGATCACGCGGGGTCTCGGCGCGCACGTGTGGGACCTGGACGGCCACGAGTACGTCGAGTACGGCTCGGGGCTGCGCTCGGTCACCCTCGGGCACGCGCACCCGGCGGTGCTCGACGCGGTGCGCCGGCAGCTCGAGGCCGGCAGCAACTTCGTGCGGCCGAGCATCCTCGAGCTCGAGGCGGCGGAGCGGTTCCTCGCCACCGTGCCGAGCATGGACATGGTGAAGTTCGCGAAGAACGGCTCGGACGTGACCACGGCCGCGGTCCGGCTCGCCCGCGCGGCCACCGGCCGGCGGCTGGTCGCGGTGTGTGCGGACCACCCGTTCTTCTCCACCCACGACTGGTTCATCGGCGTCACGGCGATGCCGGCCGGCACCTCGGCCGGCGAGTGGGCGGACACGGTCACGTTCCCGTACGGGGACCTCGACGCGGTGGCCGAGCTGCTCGACCGGCACCGGGGCGAGCTCGCCTGCCTGATGCTCGAGCCGGCCACCGTGCGCGAGCCGCCGCCGGGCTACCTCGAGGGCCTGCGCGAGCTCGCCGACCGGGACGGCTTCGTGCTCGTGTTCGACGAGATGATCACCGGGTTCCGCTGGTCGGCGGCCGGCGCGCAGGCGGTGTACGGGGTGACGCCGGACCTCGCCACGTTCGGCAAGGCGCTGGGCAACGGGTTCGCCGTGTCCGCGCTCGCCGGCCGCCGGTCGCTGATGGAGCGAGGCGGCCTGTGCGACCCGCGCGAGCGGGTGTTCCTGTTGTCCACCACGCACGGGGCGGAGACGCACGCGCTCGCCGCGGCGGTGGTCGTGATGGACGTCTACGCCGCGGAGGGCATCGCGGAGCAGCTGCACGCGATCGGCGCGCGCCTGGCCGCCGGGGTGCGCGAGGCGGCCGCCGCGGCCGGGGTGGCCGACCACGTACGGCTCCTCGGGCGGGACTCCAACCTGGTCTTCGCCACCCTCGACTCACGCGGGGAGCCGTCCCAGGAGTACCGGACGTTGTTTCTGCGTCAGCTCATCCTGCACGGTGTGCTTGCGCCGTCGTTCGTGGTCAGCAGTGCGCTGTCCGAAGTGGACATCGAGCGGACCGTGGACGCGGTTTCGCGGGCTTGTGCGGTTTACCGGGAGGCTCTCGACGTCGGCGACCCTCGGCCTTGGACCGGCGGTCGGCCCGTCAAGCCGGCTTTGCGTCCGTTCGCTTGAGAGCGTCTGCTTCGTCCTCGGTGGGGGTCGGGGCCGGCGGCGGATTCTACGGGCTCCGACTCGCGCGTCAACGGCGCCTTCGGCGTCGGCTTCGCCGATTTCGCTTCGCTCAACCATTGACCCGCGAGCCTCCGTCGCCCTGCGGGCAGGAAACCGCGGGCAGGGCTGGCGCCCTGCCCACAATTACCCGCCGCCGGCCCCGACCCTCTTCTCATTCGTCGCCGACCCGCCCACTTCGTCCTCGAGCTGGCGCCGTCTGGTTTCAGGCTTCGGGATCTGGCCTGAGCCGCTCTCGGCGGCGGTCGGCGATCGCGTCGACGGCGCGGGCGGTGAGCGGGACCATCACCAGCGCTACGCAGAAGCCGCCGACCGTGTCCGTTGGGTAGTGGGAGTTCTCCAGCACCTGCGCCCACGCCATCGCCGTCGCCACCGGGAGCACCACCGCCGCCGTCAGCAGCATGGCGGTCGTCGCGCGTAGTCGGCGGCGGTGCACCACGACCAGGACGCAGACGAGCGCGATCGACGTCGCGGTCGCCGTGTGGCCGCTGGGGTAGGCGAGGAAGCCCTGGTTGATGTCGCGGCCCACCAACGGTTTCAGCGCCGTCGTCACGGTGACCGACGCGCCGGTGCCGACCACCGCGAGCACCGCGGCGCGGTGGTGGCCGAGTCTGCGCAACACGAGGAACACGCAGCCGAGCACCAGCACGATGCCGACCGGTTCAGCGGTGAAGTCGACGATCCGGCCGATCTCGCGCCACGGCGACCCCAGGCGCCAAAGTCCCAACTGGACGGACGTGTCGAGGGCGGTGCCGGTCTTCTCGCCGGCGAACGCGATGCCCAGCACGGCGACCACCGCGGCCGCCAGCGCCGCTACGACCAGCAGCGGCGTGCGCACCACCCTCGGCAGGGCCGGCGGCGGAAGCGTGTCGTCGATCTCCGCCGTGGCCCGCATGCGGGCATGATCGCAGGTCACCGGCGGTTCGTCACCGCGGCCGTGGTGCGCCGGCCCGTGTCGGCGATCGCCGCCCGGTAGCCGGCGACCAGGTTCGCGAGCCCGGCCCGCGGGCCGAACCGCTGTTCGTAGTCGGCTCGCGCGGCCTTCCCGAGCGCGCGGTTGTGCTCGGGATCGGCGACGATCCGCCGCAGGCTCTCGGCCAGCGAGGCCGCGTCGCCGGGGCGGTGGGTCAGGCCGGTGACACCGTCGTCGACCAGCTCGGCGAGCGAACCGTGCCCGGCGACCACCGCGGGCACCCCGGCGGCCATCGCCTCCACCACGACCAGGCCGAAGGTCTCCAGCCAGGTCGAGGGCACGACGGCCGCGGCGGACCGGGCAAGCAGGTCGCGGCAGGCCGCCGGGTCAGCCAGACCGTGGTAGCGCACGTCGTCGCGGTCGCGCGCCCACCGTGCCACCTCGTCCTGCAGCGGCCCGGTGCCCGCGAGCACCAGCGGCAGGCCCAACCCGCCGTCGGCGGCGAGCCGGTCCCACGCCGTCATCAGCAGCCGGACGCCCTTCTCCTCGGTCAACCGGCCGAGGAACAACACGTGCTCGGACCGCCCGTCGCGGTGCACGCCCGGCTCGGGCACGAAGTTGTGCTTCACGACGAGCTGGTCGGCGTCCATGCCCGACGCGACGAGGATCTCCCGCTGCGCGGCGGAGATGCAGAAGAAGCGGGCGACCGAGTCCGACCAGCGGCGGCGGTTCACGGCCAGGTTGACCGCGATAGGCACGCTCGCCAGCCGCGAGCCGCGGTAGCAGCCGTGCCGGACCGCGGCCACCGGCAGCCCGCCCACGCACGACCGGCACTCCGCGCCGTCCCGGAAGAGCGTGCCGGTGGGACAGATCTGGGTGTAGTTGTGCAGCGTCGCGACCACCGGGACCCCGGCCGCCGTGCACGCGTCGAGCACCGCCGGCGACAGCAGCGGGAACGTGTTGTGCACGTGGACGACGTCCGGCCGCTGCGCCGCCAGCCGCGCGGCCAGGTCGTCGCGCGCGGCAGTGTTGCGCGGCACCCGCAGCGGCACCGCCACCTTGCGAGACAGCGACATCGACGCGATGTCGTCGCTGCGCCGCTCGAACAGGCCGGCGTCGTGGCCGGCCTCGCGCAGCAGGGCGAGCTCCTGGTCCACCACCCGGTCCTCGCCGCTCGGCTGGGCCGACCGGTACCGGTTGTGCACCACCAGGACCCGCAGCTCGTCCCCGGTCATGTCGCGACACCCGGTCTCGGCTGGGCCGCCCGCGAGGCGGCGTGGAGAAGGGCCGCGGCGATCGCGAGGTTGAGCAGGTACGGGGAGGCGTCGCCGAGGCCGGCCTCCGTGTAGGACGCGACGATGCAGTAGATGACGAGGAACAGCGCCGCCGAGCGCTCGAGCGACGGCGGCCGCAGCACCCCGACGATCAGCATGGTGACGAGGAAGGCCACCACGATGGCGACGCCGATGAGGCCCTGCTCGTGGTAGATCGCGAGCCAGCTGGAGTCGATCGGCAGCCCGCCGAAGGACTTGTTGGTCAGCCCGACCCCGAACAGCTGCTCGCTCGTCGTGCGCGGCGCGGCGAGCAGAGCGTCCCACACCTTCTGCCGGCCGGTGAGGTCGCTCAGCGCCTCGTCGTCCTGCCCGCGGCGCAGCCACGTCTGGATGAGTGGTCCCAGGAAGATCGCCGACGCGCCGGCGACGAGGGTGGCCCGGGTGAACAGCTTGCGGGCCCGCTCGGAGGTGGACACCAGCGAGACGAGCGCGACCGCGAGACCGGCGACGAGCGCGATCGTGGCCGTCCGGGTGTGGCTCATCATCAGCAGCACGAGCGCGGGCGCGGCGACGACCAGCAGGCTGGACCGGGGCTCGCGGCCGCCGAGCCAGAGCAGCACGGTCAACCCGATCACGGTGGCCGAGTAGAAGCCGATCTGCGGCGGCGTCATCGGCCAGAGAGTCCCGACCAGCCGGCCGCTGTAGAACTCCGGCATGGCCAGGCCCGGCGCGACCACCAGGCCGACCGCGACCGTCGCCAGCACCGCCCCGACCGCCCGGATGTGGTGGCGCGCCAGCCGCAACGCGTCGTCCCACCAGCGGGTGAGCAGCCAGAGTGTGGCCAGGAACAGCGCCAGGCGCCCACAGCGGAAGAACGCGCCGTAGCCCGACACCATCTGCGCGCTGCCGATCACGCTGACCACGGTCAGCAGCGTCAGCAGCAGGAGCATGGCGCTCGGCCGCAGCCGAACGCGTGGGTTCAGCAGCAGCGCCAGCACGAACGCGGCGGCCAGCGCGCCCATCGTGACCAGCTGGGTGACCGACCGCGGGATCGGCACGACCGTGACCGCGCCCTGCGAGCCGAGGGTGTTGATCACGAGCAGCATCCAGACGGCCCCGACCAGCTTGGGGCTGCGCTCCTCGGGAATGAACGCCGGCGCGACCGCGGGGCGGCCCAAGGTCATCGTCATCTCAGCCACCCGCTCTGGCGAACGCGCTGGACGCGTCCTGCTCGTAAGGATCGGCCTGCCACTCGCCGGAGTCGACCATCTCGCTGGTGTCGCGGACGACGAACGTCCACTTGCCGGAGTACCGGTTGTCGCGCCAGTGGTTGTTCTGCTCGAAGGTGATCGCCTGCTGGACGACGTCCTTCATGTAGGGCGACCAGTCCGGGAAGGTCCCGTAGTTGGACAGCACGGCCATCCGCGAGCACATGGTTCCGCAGCCCATCTTCTCGCTGTCGAGCGAGAAGCTGTTGTCGTGGATGTCGACGTTCTGCGTCTTCCACCGGCAGTCGTCGTAGAGCGGCGGCTTCGAGATGCCGGGCTGGCCGCACTTCGTCGGGTCGGACACGAGCAGCGTGCAGTCGCTCGTGGTGTTGGCCGGGCTGCTGCAGAAGCGGTCGGCGTTCTCCCAGAGCGTGATGCCGTTCCAGTTGTCGACCAGCTCGTTGCCGTAGAAGTCGATCTTGTCGGTGCGCGCCTTGATACGCGGCTCGCCGCCCGCCTCGGACAGGTAGACCGTGGCCGCGGGGAAGTTGTCCTCTCGGTCGGCGAAGGTCTTGCCCTCCACCATGTTGTTGCGCCGCATCAGGTTGTTCCGGATGATCGCGTTGTAGCTGATCTCGTAGAACAGCGCCGGCCCGTCGTTGTCCTCGATGACGTTGTCCTCGATGAGGAAGTCGTTGTTGTTCGTGTCGGCCCACAGTCCGACGCCGCGGTTGTCGTGCACCCAGTTGCCGCGGATGTCGGCGCCGTTCACCGCCCAGAACTTCACGCCGCCGGTACAGCCGCAACCATCCACCTTGGACTCCCAGTCACCGGTGTTGTTGCCGGTGATCTCGTTGCCCTCGACCAACATGGCGGTGATGCCGCCGTCGCCCTGGTAGGCGTTGATGCCGTACTGCCCGTTGTCCTTCAGGCAGTTGCCGCGCACGACCTGGCGCGCGCCGGCCATCATGCCGGCGCCGTCGTTGCGCTGGATCGTGTTGTGCTCGATGGTCCAGCCGTTGGCCGAGTCGTGGTTGACCACGCCCTCGTCGCGCGGCGGGATGAAGCCGCGCACCGTGAGGTGGCGGATGGTGACGTTCTCCCCGTCGCCGGAGAAGGCGTACTTGTTGACGCGCCGCCCGTCGAACACCGCACCCGGAGCGCCGAGGTAGACGTCACCGCGCTTGGGAAACACCTGGTCGTACTCGCCGTCGCTGAGGCGGTGGGTGCCCGGTGCGAGCCAGAACGTCGTGCCGGGCGGGTTCGCCTCGGTGACCGTCGCCAGGTTGTCACCCGAGCCCGGGACCACCTCGACCGCACCGGCCGGCGCGGTCGAGGGTCCGGGCTTGGTCTTGCCGCACACGGCGGCCACCTGCGCGGTGGGCGCGCGTGCGGCGCCACCGTCGCCGCCTTCGTCACTGCTCTTGCTGGTGGGCGCCGGGCCGGCGGGTTCCTCGGCCGGGGACGCGGTGCATGCGAACAGCAGGGGCGTGATGGCGCACAGCGCCACCGCGCGGCCGACGCGGGTCCACGGTCCGGTGCTCACAGGTGATCCTCCAGGGCTAACGGTCGAAGCGGAGCAGGGTGGTCAGGGTCGTGCCGCCACGTACCCCGCCGCTGCCGACGAGCACCCAGGCGGGCTCTCGTCGGCCGAACCCCGGCGAGTACCAGCCCAGCGGGGGCTCGGTCTCGCCGCGGTGCGCGGACCAGGTGAGGTCCGCGGGGAGGTCGAGCACGGCGGTGGCCAGCCCGCCGCGGCCGGGCCAGACCATGCGCGCGGTGGCGCCGTCCAGCTCGACGTCGACCTCGGGGCCGAGGTGGAACGACAGCTGGCCGGCGTGCTCGCCGTCGCCGCGCACCTCGTCGGTGACGTGCAGCTGTGTGCCGTCGAGCGTCACCGTGCGCCGGTGCGTCGCGGGACGCTTGCCGGTCGCGTAGCCGTCGTGCTCGGCCTGCCAGCGGGTGTCCTCGCTGGTGAGTACCGTCGTTCTGGCGTGCCGGGTCCACAGGAACGGGCCGCCGGAGGTGGACTGGTCGGTGCCGTCCAGCTCGAGCGTGTTGTGCCCGCGGGTGGACCGGAAGTACGACCGCCACTCGGGCTGGCCGTGGTAGCAGTACGTGCCGGGGTCGGCGAAGACGTCGACGCCGTCGTGGCGGACCTCGATCGACAGCGCGTCGGCGTGGCCGTGCGCGGCGATCGACAGGAAGCCGTGCGGCCCGCCGTCGCAGCGGCACCAGACCTCCGCGCCCTCGGCGCTCGATCGCAGGATCGTCATGCCGGCGTCGGCCAGGTGCACCGGGCGCGCGGCCGGGCGGGCCGCGGTGACCCGGAGGGCCTCGGGCGCCAGCGCGGCCAGCAGCGGGGTTCGCACGTCGGTGCCGGACACCCGCGGCCACCACGTGCGGCGGCCGAACAGCGCGTCGCCCGTGGCGAGCAGCGAGCCCCACCGGTCGGTGCCGGCCCCGTCGAGCACCAGGCCGTGGCCGTCGTCGGCGTCGCCCTGGCGCGGCGGGCGCAGCGTGGCGTCCACGACCGCGGCGAGCGCGTCGAACATCCGCAGCAGCACCAGCCGGGTCGACTCCGGCACCGTCACCCCGGCCGCGTGCGCCTCCAGCGCGCCGGCCAGGCCCAGCTCCAGCACCAGGCCGTGGTACTCCGTCGCGAGCTCGCGGTTGAGGCCCGAGCCGAACGTGTTGGCCCGCAGGTGCTCGTCGAGGGCGCGCAGTGCCTCGGCCCGCCAGCCGACCGACTCCGGGAACCACGGGAACGCGGCGGCGGCTGCGAGCTGGCCCGCGGCCTCGGCGATCACGTGGTTGTTGGCCGACGAGCCCTGGCTGCGGAACGCCGCGAGCCAGCGCTGGTGGTGCCAGATCTGGTGCAGCGCCTCGGGGTTGTCCTCGAAGAGCGCGGGCGCGCCCGGCCAGCCGTCGAGCAGCCGGCGCACCCACACCCACGAGATCAGCCGGATGCCCAGCTCGATGCCGCTCACCCAGTGCACGCCGGACAGCGGCGGGTTGGCCGCCCACCACGACTTCAGGTGGTCGGCGACGCGCGAGGCGTAGCGCTCCTCGCCGGTCAGCGCGTACGCCGCGGCGAGCACGGTCAGGTGCTGGTGGCGCGAGGGCTCCCAGATCTGCTTGATGTCGCCGACCGCGTCCTCGCTGCGGTAGGCGATGTCGAACGCGTACGCGTCGGTGGGCGCCCGCCGCCCGGTCTTCGGGTCGGCCGACCAGTCCGGCGCGACCAGGTCGTCGCGGACCACGCCGAAGTACTCGGCGCGGCCGGCCAGTAGCTCCTCGGCCGACTCGACGAGCCGCTTGACCGCGTCGGCCGGCACGTCGGGCAACGCCGCCGTGCCGAGACCGTTGCTGAACTCGCGGCGCCGCAACGGGTTCGGCCGCCGCGGGTTCAGGTACTCACGGCGCCGGCGTCGCTTGCGCAGCACGTCGCCCGCTCGGCCGGCGACCTCGCGCGGGCCCATCCGGGACAGCCGGCGCAGGTACCAGCCGGGCGACATCATGCCGGCGAGCCGTTCGGTGCGGGCGTGCCGTTGGTCGCGGGTGTGCGGGCGGATCGCTCCAGGCGGACCGGCGTGCCCGCGTTCAGGCTGGTCTGCACAGCGAGCGTGGCGAGCGTCGTCGCCACCAGCGAGTCGACCGGCACCGGCATCGGTCCGCCGGTCGCCACCGCGGTGAGGAACGCGTCCAGCTCGGCCCGCTGGCCCTTGTCCCGGCCCTTGGGCAGCCGCGAGGACAGCCAGCGCTTCTTGGCGTACACGCCGGCCTTGACGAAGTCGTCCAGCCGCAGCACCTTGCGGTCCGCCAGCAGGTCCAGCGTCTCCTTGGGGAAGCCGGGCGCGCCGGAGGTGGCGTAGGTGAGGGCGGCCGTCGAGCCGTCCGGGTAGCGCAGCAGGATCTGCAGGTCGTCCTGGCCGGGCGTGGCGGTGGCGAACACCGACGTCGGGTCGGCGTCGAGCAGCCAGCTGACGGTGTCGACGAAGTGCCCGCCCTCGCCGGCGAAGCGGGTGCCCTCGGCGTCGGCCTGGGTGTACCAGCTGCTCTGCTCGAGGCGGCCCGCGTTGACCAGGTAGCGCAGCGAGGCCGGGCCGACCCTGGTGCCGAACTCGGCCTTGGCCTGGCGCAGCAGCGGGGCGAACCGCCGGTTGAAGCCGACCTGCAGCCGGTCGTTGCCCGACTCGGCGATCGCGTCGAGCACGAGGCGGAGCTCGTCCTCGGTCAGCGCCAGCGGCTTCTCCACGAACACGGCCTTGCCGGCCTTCAGCGCCCGCGCGGTGAGTTCCGCGTGCGAGCTGTGCCGGGTCACCACGAACACGGCGTCGACGTCTTCGTCGGCCAGCACGTCGTCGAGGTCCGTGGAGGCGGCGGCGAAGCCGAACTTGCGCCGCGCGTTCGCCGCGGACAGCGCCGAGGTGGTGACCACATGGTGCAGCTGGGCGTCCTCGCGCTCGGTCAGGTGCGGCAGCAGCATCGAGGAGGCGTAGTTGCCGGCGCCGACGAAGCCGAGCCGCAACGGCCCGCCCCGCCGCCGCACCGTCGCGGGTGGCGCCAGCGGATCGGTGACGGCGACCGGGATCCTGACCACCGGCTGCGGGGCGACCGCGTCGTCGTGCTCGTACCGGAACAGGACGGCGACGGCCTTCAGCTCGCCCTCGTCGAGCCGCCGGTAGGTCTCCTCGGCCTCGGTGAAGCCCGCCACGTGCGAGATCAGCGGCTCGACGTCGACCCGGCCGCGCGCGGCGAGGTCGAGGAAGCACTCGAGGTTGCGGCGCTCCGTCCAGCGCACGTAGCCGATCGGGTAGTCGCGGCCCTCCAGCTCGTAGGACGGGTCGTAGCGGCCGGGCCCGTACGAGCGGGAGAACCGGACGTCCAGCTCCTTCTCGTAGTAGGCGTTCCACGGCAGGTTCAGCGAGCACTTGCCGATGTCGACGACCGTGCCGCGGTCGCGGGCCAGCTTGGCCGCGAGCTCGACCGGGTCGTTCGACGGGCCGCCCGCGGCCAGGTACACCTGGTCCACGCCGTGCCCGCCGGTCAGCTCGCCGACCGCGGCGTCCACGACGCCGGAGCCGGGGTGCGCGCACACCAGCGCGCCGAGCCGCTCGGCCAGCTCGCAGCGGCCCGGGTCGGGGTCCACGCCGACGACCCGCACGCCGGAGGCCACCAGCAGCTGCACCACGAGCTGGCCGATCAGGCCCAGTCCGATGACCAGCGCCACGTCGCCCAGCTGCGGCTCACCGCGCCGCACGCCCTGCATGGCGATCGAGCCAACCGTGCCGAACGCCGCGTGCCGCGCGTCGACGCCGTCCGGCACCCGCGCGTAGAGGTTCTTCGGCACCCAGTTCAGCTCGGCGTGCAGCGCGTGCTCGTTGCCCGCGCACGCCACCAGGTCGCCGACCGCGACGTCGTCGATGCCGGCGCCGACCTCGGTCACCACGCCGCACAGCGAGTAGCCGAGCGGGGTGTAGGAGTCGAGCTTGTTGGTCACCTTGCGGTAGGTGGCCGAGAGGCCGTTGGTCGCGACGCTCTGCATCACCTTGGCGACCTGGTCCGGGCGGGCTTTCGCCTTGCCCAGCAAGGACTTGCTCGCCTCGGAGACCTTCATCATCTCGGTGCCCGTGGAGATCAGCGAGAACGCGGTGCGGACGATGACGCCGCCCGGCTTGCACGCCGGCACGGGAACGTCCAGCAGGGTCAGCTCGCCGCTCTTGTAGTTCTGAACCACTTGCTTCAAGGGAGTTGTCCTTCTATGCGGCGGCTGTGTTCATGGCTTGCTCGCAAGCTCGCGTGGGCGGTCGGCGGCGGTGGCGCCACGGAGCCAGTACTCGAGGGTCAGCACGTGCCAGAGTTCCTTCGACCGGTCCTGCTGCCCGGCGGCGTCCTGGGCCACCAGGCGCTGCAGTGCCTCCTTCTGCAGGAAGCCCGACGAGACCAGCAGGCCCTCGTTGACGACCTCGCGCACCAGCGGCGCCAGGTCGCGGCTCATCCACGCCCGCAACGGCGCGGAGAACAGTCCCTTGGGGCGGTAGACGATCTCCTTGGGCAAGATCGAGGTGGCGGCCTTCTTGAGCGCCGCCTTCCCCTGCCGGCCGGCGATCTTGTCCTTGCCGGCGATGCGGAACGCGGCCTTGACCACCTCGACGTCTACGAACGGCACGCGTACCTCGGTGGACGCGGCCATGCTCGACCGGTCGGTGTAGGTCAGGTTCAGCCCGGGCAGGAAAAGCCGCGCGTCGGCCAGGCACATCCGGTTCACGTGGTCTGCCAGCGCGTTGTCGTGGTAGGTGTCCGCGTGCTCGGTGAGCACGTCGTCGACGGTCTCCAGCAGGTCCGGGTTCACCAGGTCGATCAGCTCGGCGCGGTCGTACATGGTGTAGCTGCGGCGGAACGCGGTCTCCTCCGGCAGCTCGGCGAAGGACAGGAACCGCTTGGCGAAGCGCACCGAGCGGTAGCCGCGCTTCGCGGTCGCCACCGGCAGCCGGCCCACGACCGTCTCGACAGGACGGCGGACGAGGCCCGGCACCTGCTGGTAGCGCAGCGCCAGCAGGTTCGCGAAGTGCTTGCGGTAGCCCGCGAACAGCTCGTCCGCGCCCATCCCGGACAGCATCACCTTGACGCCGGCCTCCCGGGCCGCCATGCAGATCAGGTAGGTGTTGATCGCCGCGGGGTCGCCGATCGGCTCGTCGAGGTGGTAGGTCATCTTCGGCAGCAGGTCGAGCACCTGCGGCGCGATCTCGATCTCGTGCAGGTCCACGCCGAACTTCTGCGCCACGATCCGCGCGTATTTCAGGTCGTCCGGCATCGCCTCGAACTTCGCGTCCTCGGCGCGGAAACCGATGGTGTACGCGGAGATCCCGGGCTGGAAGCGGGCCGCGAGCGCGGTCAGGTAGCTCGAGTCGAGCCCGCCGGAGAGGAACGTGGCGACCGGGACGTCGGAGAGCAGGTGCGCGCGGGTCGAGTCGGCGATCACCTCGCCGAGGTCCAGCGGCGGCAGGTGCTGCGCCTCGTTCGCCACCTCCTTGATGTCCCAGTAGACGCCGCGTTCGCTGGTGCCGTCGGGCCGCAGCCGCAGCCACGAGCCCGGCGCCAGCTTCTCCGCCTCGCGGAACGCGCAGCGCTGGTCGGGGACCCAGTAGTAGAGCAGCGACGCGACGAGCGCGCCGTCGTCCACCGTCAGTCCGTCCAGTTCGGACGCGAGCGCCTTCAGCTCGGAGGAGAACACCGTGGCGTTCCCCCGCCGGACGACGAACAGCGGCTTGATGCCGAGCTGGTCGCGGACCAGGGTCAGCTCGCCGGTGCGTTCGTCGAAGATGCCGAACGCGAACATGCCGCGCAGCCGGGGCAGACAGTCGGTGCCCCAGCGCCGGAACGCCTCCAACACGACCTCGGTGTCCGACGTGCCGCGGAACCGAACGCCGGACGACTCCAGCTCGCGGCGCAGGTCCGGCGCGTTGTACAGCTCGCCGTTGTAGGTGATGGCGAGCCCGGCCGAGACCATCGGCTGCGCACCGGTCTCCGACAGGTCGATGATGGACAGCCGGCGGTGTCCCAAGTGGACATCACCGGTGCCGGCGCGGTGGGCGTGGCGCCCGGCGCCGTCCGGCCCGCGGTGCGCGAGCGTGTCGGTCAACCGGTCGGTGAGCGGGCCGCCGTCGGGCCAGAGATACGTGCCTGCGATGCCGCACATGCGTGTTCCTCGTACCTCTCAGCTCGTCGTCCTGCGGTGCACGAGCTCGTCGATGTCCTGCCGGACCGGCGCGAACCGCTTGGTCGGCAGGTCGTGCACGGTGTGCTCGCCGCCGTCGGCGGTGTCGGCCTCGCTCATGCCGTTCAGCGGGCGTGGCTGGATGGGCGCGAACCGCCGCGTGGTCAGCTCCGGGTCGTTCCGGGTGCCGTTGACCCCACCCGCGGGCACGGGCTCGGGCGCGGCGACCGGTTCGCGGCTCGGCGCCGGCCCGGTCGCCGGAACGTCCGATGTGGACTCCTGTTCGGCGTCGGCCGGCACCGGCCGCACCACCGGCTCCGGCGCCCACTCCGGCCTGCGCGCCGAGTAGGGCTTGGGCTTCGCCGGCGGCTGCGAGAACGCGGACGCCGGCCGGAAGGGCAGGTGCGCGCGGCCGCGCAGCGCGGTGTGCAGGCTGTCCCACAACGTGCCGTCGGACCTGTCCCGCGGGTCCGGGTCGACCAGGACGATGCCGATGATCGGGATCCGGCTGTCGGCCAGCTGGCGGGCGACCGTGTGCAGCCACAGGGTGTTCGCGTACGCGGTGCGCACCACCAGCAGCGTCTCGGTGCCGAGGTGGCGAAGGTCGGTCCACGCGGTGCCCGGGGAGACCGAGCCGACGCCGATGCGCAGCTCGCCCGGCCGGGGCGGCGAGGTGTCCTCCGCGCCGATGATCCGGATCGGCCGGACCGCACGGTGGGTGAGCTCGCCGAGGTCGCGGCCGGGCAGGTCGTCGGCGACGACGCGACCGGCGGGGTCCTCGATGATCACCACGTCGCGGTTGGCGGCGAGCTCGCCGGCCAGGTCCAGCGCCAGCGCGGCCGCGATGCGCCGCGAGCCGATCTCCAGCACCGAGACGGGCCCCGAGCCCTCGCGCACCAGGCGGACGAGCGTGCCGGTGACCCGCTTGCGCGCCTTGGTCTTGCGCTTGGCACGCCACAGCCGGGCCAGCCCGCGCCGCGGCGCGGGCAGCTGCGCGATCACCGAGGCACCGAGGTTCGAGGCGATGTCGCTGCGCAGCACCGGCTTGTCCTTCACGACCCCGGTGAGCGCCGCGAGGACCCAGCCCAGGACCAGCCCGACCAGCAGGCCGATCGCGGCGTTGGTCGCCAGCGTGGTGACAAGGGACTCCTTCAGCGGCCGCGGGGCGTCCACGATGTCGGTGCCGGCGGCGACGCGCGGTGCGCCGATGCCGGCCTCCTCCGCCTGCTGGCTGAGGTCGGAGATCCGGGAGGTGAGCTCGGCCCGGCGGGCGTACAGCGAGTCCAGGCCGGGGGCGTTCGGCTGGTTGGCGGCCTGCTCGCCGCCGACCCCGTTCTCCTCGGCCTGCTCCCTTGCTCGCGCCTCGGCCGTGCCGATCTGGTTGTTCACCTGCTTGAGCTCGGCCTGCACGCGGTCCCGCTGGTTCAGCAGGGCCTGCGCCTCGGCCTCGGCAGCCGTCTGGACACGACCCACGTGCTCGGCGATGAACGCGTCGGCCAGCGCCTGTGCGCGCCGGACCGCCTCGGCGTTGGTCTTCGCCTCGACGGCGACCTCGATCACGTTGTTGGTCAGCGGGGTGACCGTGTACTCCTTCAGGAAGTCCTCGGGCCGCTGGTTCGAGCCGACCTCCTCCAGGGCCGCGCCCGCGATCTTGGTCGTGGTCATCAGCGTCACGTCGGTGCGGGCCAGGTTCCCCGTGTCGGAGGGCTGGTCGTCCTCGTGCACCACGTAGATGCGCGTGACCGCGGTCGGCGGGGTGGGCAGTAGGAACGCCACGGACAGGCCGGACAGCAGCCCGATCAGCGCCATGCAGACCCACAGCCGGCGCCGGCGACGGATCGCCAGCACCACCCTGCTGAGGTCGAGCAGCGGCTGTGCCGTCGGGGCTGTGGACGGCGGCGCCGGCGTCGTGGTCGGCTTCGTCGTCGTCATTTCGAACCTGCCATCGCGGTCTCGGCCCGAGCGCCCTGCGGCGGTCCGGCGGGCGGGGTGGGGTACTTCGGTTCGGTCCGGTGGGTGACGAGCACGCCCAGCACGGCGCGGCCCGCGTCGGTGCAGGCCTCGGCGATGCCGACCAGCTCCCACGGGGTCCTGGTGCCGGCGGTGGCCACCACGAGCGCGCCCGCGGCGCCGTCCGCCACGATCGGGCGCTCGACGGACACCTCGACCACGCTCAGCCGTTCCGGCGCGTCGGTCTCGCCGGCGGTGCGCAGCAGCCGGACGGCCGCGGCCTTCGCGGGCTCGTCGTCCTTGCAGACCACGACGAGCACCTCGCTCCCGCCGGACGTGCGCTCGCGCAGCCGGGAGAGCAGCCGGCGGTACCGGATGGCCAGGCCGGCCTCGTCGACCGCGGCGGGCAGCTCCGGGACGTGCCACGGCCGGTCGTCCACGACGAGCCGGCGCAGCCGCGCGGACAGGCGGGCGTCCGGCTCGACGGTCCGCTGGTGCTCGTCCGGCACGTCGATGCCGCCGAGCAGCGGCGAGCCGACCGCCGAGGCGATGTCGTCCTCGCGCCGCAGCCGCTTGTCGTTGCGGGCGGCGTACAGGTGGCCGAGCAGCCCGATGACGACGAACAGCAGGGCGCCGCCGGCGACGAGGTGCAGCATCGTCGGCGCGGCCTCGCTGGTCGGCCGCTCGGCCGGCGCCATCACGACCATCTTGCCCTGGCCGGCGGCGGCGTCGAGGTCCTCGATCCGCGCCATGGCCTCGGCGAGGGTGTTGCGCAGCGACTCGAGCTCGGTGCGCACGCCGACGCTGTCGATCGTGTTGCCGCCGCCCGCCGAGTCGTGCAGCTCGGTGATCCGCCGGTTGGTGTCGGCGACCTGCTGGCGCAGCGACTGCTGCTGCTCGCTGGAGACCTGGGCGGCCGGGTCCGAGGTGTCGGCGATCAGGTCGCGGGAGAACGTGACGAACTGGTCGGCGACCAGGTCCGCGAGCCGCTGGGCCTTCTCCGGCGTGTCGGCGTAGCCGGTGACCTTGATGATGTTCCCCTCGGCGACCGCGGCGGCGACCGAGTCGGCCAGCTCCGTCGCGTTCACGCCCCACTTCAGCTCGTCGGCGACCGGGTCCAGCACGGCGGAGCTCACCGCGACCTGTGCCTCGGTCATCAGCTCGTCGGGTTCGCGGGGGCCCTGCAGCAGGACGTTCGCCGACGCCGCGTAGCCCGGCGAGATCAGCAGCGACAGGCCGGCGCCCGCGATCGCTCCCGCGACGGCGAGCGCGACCAGCAGCCGCCATCGCCTGCGTAGGACATGCCCGACCATCGACAGTCGTGCTGTGTCGTCGTTCACTGCGAGGGACCCCCTAAATCGGCGTACTTAGGCCCGTGTCGCTTCTTGACAGCGAGCCGGTACTCACGAACCCCGTCGCCTCGGTGGCGGCTTCGGTTACACCTGTTCAATGACTCTTGGTCAAACTGGGACAGAAATTTTCACGATGCGTCGCTGATCGCTGACTCATATGCGGCCCGCAGCGCCTCGCTCGAGTGCGCCCACGACAGCGAGCCGGCGACTCTGGTCACACCGATCTCACCCATCCGCGCCCGGCCCGCGGGATCGTCCATCAGCTGGGCGGTGAGCTTCGCGAACTCCGACACGTCGTTGGCGCGTGCGTAGACCGCCGCCGGTCCGGCGGACACCCGGGCCTCGCGCAGCTCGAAGGACACGATCGGCTTGCCCATCGCCATGTACTCCATGACCTTGTTCATGGTCGACACGTCGTTGAGCGGGTTCTTCGGGTCCGGCGACAGACACACGTCCGCCGTGGACAGGTAGCGCACGAGATCCGCGTCGGGGATCCGGCCGGTGAACTCCACCTGGTCGGCGAGGCCCAGCGTGTCGGCCAGCGCCACCATCTCGTCGAAGGTGTCGCCGGCGCCGACGAACACCGCGTGCCAGTCCGTGCGGCCCTGCTCGTCGCGCAGCGCCGCGAGCGAGCGCAGCGCGTAGTCCACGCCGTCCTGCGGACCCATCACGCCCAGGTAGCAGAGCAGATGCGGCTTGCCCTTCTTGAGCTCCGGCTCCGGCGCCACGCGCTGGAACCGCTCGACCGCGGGCGCGCTGCGCACAACGAACACCTTGTCCGACGGCATCCCGCCGCGGGTGAGCGCCATGTCGCGGTAGCTCTCGTTGGTGGAGATCACCACGTCCGCGGCCCGGTAGGTGGCCCGCTCCAGCCGGCACACCGCGCGGTAGAGGAAGTCCTCGCCGCGGTCGAACCGGGACAGGTACAGCTCGGGCACCAGGTCGTGCTGGTCGAACACGAACTTCGCGCCACGCCGCTTGAGCATCTTGGCAACGAGGTACAGCAGGTCCGGCGGGTTGCACGCGTGCACGACGTCGACCTTGCCGACGGTCTTCACGATCCGGCGGGCGAGGCGATAGGTGTGCCACAGTGCCGAGCCGTACTCCTTGGCGTAGCCGGCCGGGCCGCCGGTCGCCGCGCGCAGCGGGTAGCGGTGGATCGCCACCCCGTCGAGCTCGACGTACGGCTCGGTGTCCCGCTTCGTCCCTTGTGGACAGATGACGTGTACTTCCCAGCCCGCGTCGCGCAAGGTGGTGGACTCCTGCCACACCCTGCGGTCGAACGGGACCGAGAGGTTCTCGACGAGGATCAGCGCTCTACCAGGCAAGGCCCACGTACCCCGACTCGGCCCGGCGCGCCTCGGCGTCGGGGATGCGAACTAGATCGACGATCTCTTTGTCGCCTGGTTGACCGGTACCGTGCGGCAGCGCGGCCAGCACGTCCGGGTCCTTGCAGCCGACCAGGATCACGTCGGCGTGCTCGAGGACCTCCTCGACCGAGGAGCGCAGCTGCTGGCCGAGGTGCGGCAGCCGCGCCTCGATGAACTCGCGGTTCGCGCCGAGCAGCCGGGACAGGCTCACGTTGGCGTCGTAGATGCGCAGGTCGTAGCCCTTGCCGAGGAGCCGCTCGGCGAGCTCGACGAGCGGGCTCTCGCGCAGGTCGTCGGTGCCCGGCTTGAACGACAGGCCGAACAGCCCGACCTTGCGCTTGCCGGTGCGGGCGACCAGGTCGAACGCCCGGCGCAGGTGCTCCTCGTTGGACGGGAGCACGTGCGACAGGATCGGCACGGACACGTCCGCGCGGTGCGCCGCGTGCACCAGGCCGCGCACGTCCTTCGGCAGGCACGAGCCGCCGAACGCGAAGCCGGGCCGCAGGTACGCGGGGCTGACGTTGAGCTTGGTGTCGGCCAGGAAGACGTCCATCACCGCGTGCGAGTCGAGCCCGAGCGCGGCGCAGATCGAGCCGAGCTCGTTGGCGAAGCCGACCTTCAGCGCGTGGAAGGAGTTGTCCGCGTACTTGGTGATCTCGGCCACCGGGATCGGCACTCGGAACACCTCGCCGGGCAGGCCCTCGTACAGCGCCGCCACCACGTCGCCGCTCGCCGCGTCCAGCTCGCCGATCACGGTCTTCGGCGGCTCGAAGAAGTCGCGGACGCTCGTGCCCTCGCGGAGGAACTCGGGGTTCACCGCGACGCCGAAGTCCACGCCGGCGGTCTTGCCGGACGACTTCTCCAGGATCGGGACCAGCAGCTCCAGGCAGGTGCCCGGCAGCATGGTGCTGCGGAAGACGACCGTGTGCCGGTGCGCGGTGTTCGCGAGCGCGCCGCCGATCTCCTCGGCGACCCGCTCCAGGTAGGCGGTGGAGAGGCTGCCGTTCGGCGCGGACGGCGTGCCCACGCAGACGAGCGAGATCTCGGTCGCGGCGATCGCCTCGGCGACGTCGGTGGTGGCGCGCAGCGCGCCGCTGACCACTACCTCCGCGGTCAGCTCGCCGATGCGCTCCTCGACCACCGGGGCGTGCCCGTTCATGATCAGGTCGATCTTCGTCGGGTTCACGTCGACGCCGATTACCTCGTTGCCGCGAGCGGCGAGGCAGGCGGCGGACACACAGCCCACGTAGCCGAGGCCGAAGACACTGATCTTCATGAGCTCACCGTGCTGCGGGCAGCACGAATCAAGCGTGACGTCACCACGCTGCGTCCTCCGTCGGATTGGGAGCCGGTCCCCGAACCAGCACGTCGTGCGGTGACATCGACGCCAACGTCGACGCCGCACCCCTGACTTCGTTCTTTAGGTCGGCGAACCATGGCGTCCCGTTACCGAGGTACCTCGACACTGCGTCACCGGGCAGGTCACCGGCACCGCGGCGCGGGGGATGCCGGCTCGTCCCTGTAGCTTCGTCGTGGACAAGTCGGCCACGAAGGGGAGTGACCGTGTTCGTACGCAGGATCGCGGTAGTCGGCACCGGATACGTCGGGCTCACGACCGGCGCCTGTCTCGCCTCGCTCGGCCACCACGTGGTCTGCGCCGACGTGGACGCGGAGAAGGTCAAGCGGCTCTGCGCGGGTGAGATCGACATCCTCGAGCCGCGCCTCGCGGAGCTCGTGTCGGAGGGGCTCGCGGCCGGCCGGCTGTCGTTCGTGCTCGGCGCGTCCGCGGCCGTCGAGGGCTGCGAGGTCGTGTTCCTGTGCGTGCCGACTCCCATGGGCGTCGGCGGGGTCGCCGACCTGTCCGTTGTGGAGTCGGTCATCGAGGAGGTCGGCTCGATGCTGGCCCCGGGCAGCGTCGTGGTCAACAAGTCGACCGTGCCGGTCGGCACCGCGCAGCGCACGGCGGAGCTGCTGGAGCGCGACGACGTCGCCGTGGTGTCCAACCCGGAGTTCCTGCGCGAGGGCTCGGCGGTGCACGACTTCCTCAACCCGGACCGCATCGTCGTCGGCTGCGACCAGCAGGACGCGGCGGAGCGGGTGGCCGCGCTCTACGCCCGGCTGGGCGCGCCGACCGTGCTCACCGACGCCGCGAGCGCCGAGCTGGTCAAGTACGCGGCGAACTGCTTCCTCGCGATGAAGCTGTCCTACGTGAACGCGATCGCCGAGCTCTGCGACCGGCTGGGCGCGGACATCTCCGACGTCACCGAGGGAATGGGCTACGACAAGCGGATCGGCCAGGCGTTCCTCCAGCCGGGGCCGGGCTGGGGCGGCTCCTGCCTGCCGAAGGACACGTCGGCGATGCTGCAGCTCGCGGACGCGGCCGACTTCGAGTTCCGCCTGATCCGGGCCACCATCGACACGAACAACCGGCAGCGCCAGCGCATGGTCGAGAAGGTGCGGATGGCGGTGACCGGCAAGCGCGGCGGCTCACTGTCGAAGGTGCGGCTCGGCGTGCTCGGCCTGACGTTCAAGGCCGGCACCGACGACCTGCGCGACTCGCCGGCCCTCGCGGTCGCCGCCCTGCTGCGCCAGGCCGGGGCCAAGCTGATCGGCTACGACCCGGCGCTGCGCTCCGGCGACGTCCGCGACGACCTGGACGGCGTCACGCTCGTCGACGACCCGTACGTGGCCGCCGAGGGAGTCGAGGCGCTGGTCGTGCTGACCGAGTGGCCGGAGTTCCGCTCGCTGGACTGGTCGAAGCTCGCGAACGTGGTCGGCAGCCCGGTCGTGGTCGACACCCGCAACCTGCTCGACCCGGACGTGGTCCGCCGAGCCGGCTTCCGCTGGGAAGGCCTCGGCAGGCACTGACCGCCTCCCCGGAATTCACAGTGTTGGTCGCGTTCCAGCGGCTGGTGCGGTTTGGGCGGTTGGTTCGTGGCTGGGTGCCGTCACGTTCCCCTGAGGTCGCGTCGGGCTGTCCAAGACTTCGCGCAGTGATCCACGAACGGCCTGCGCTCTAGAACTCGATGATCGCCAGGGCCTGGTCGTCGTGCGGTTTCGGGCGGGGCCAGCGGGTGCCGTCGGGGTCGTCCTCCTCGGCCTGCCGGACGGCGTCGAGCACGGCGTCCGGGCCATCGCTCGTCGCCAGCGCGGCGACCGCCGCCCAGTCGGGGAAGATCCGGTAGTCGTCGACCCCGCAGGACACCCCGTCGCTCGCGAGCAGCACCTGCCGGACCTCCGCGCGCGGCCAGGTCGCCCGGCACGCCTCGTACGCCGCGTCCGGGTCGGCCTCGGCGACCCAGAAGCCGCCCTCGGTGTTGCGCAGCCGACCGAAGGACGCCGCCGACGTGCGCAGCGCCGCGACGTGGTCGTCGCCGTAGCCCTCGCCGCCGCGCAGCCGTTCGCGATAGCCCGGGCCCGGCCGGGGAAGTGTCGCGATCCGGTCGTCGGCCAACACCCGCACGCCCTCGGTGGTGACCGCGACGACCGGGCTGTCCGCCAGCACCAGGCCCTCCACGACGTCGCCGTCCCAGCGCGCCAGCGCGACCGTGCTCGACGGCGACTCGCCCGGCAGCAGGTCGTTGTCGCGCGCCACCGCCCGGATGGCCGCGGCGAGTAGGTCCGCGAGGTCCATCGACGGGTAGCCCATGAGCCGGCCCGCGAGCTCGCCCGCCAGCCGGCTCGCGTACCAGCCGCCGCCGCGCAGGCCGGGCCGCAGCGTCGTCGCCCCGTCCAGCAGCACGACGGCGTTGGGCAGCACGGCGACCACGTCCTCGCTCGGCCGCGCCGTCCCGTCCACCCCGACACCGGCCCGCTCGGCGACCGCTACCGCGGGGACCCTGTTCATGATCCGCACCCTATCTGTCAACTTGAGTTGACAACGGTCATCCTGTCAACGTAGGTTGACGACATGAGTGAGGCGACGCAACTGGCCGGCGCGGCCGGCGACCGAGACCCGCGGGTGGGACTGCGGGCCGTCGCGGCCCTGCGCACGCTGCTGGAACGACTCGAGTCGGTGCAGGTGCGCAACGCCCGGACGAGCGGATGGTCCTGGCAGGAGATCGCGGCCGAGCTGGGGGTCAGCCGGCAGGCGGTGCACAAGAAGCACGGGAGGGCGTGACATGTTCGAACGGTTCACCAGGCAGATGCGGCGAGTCGTGCTCGACGCGGTGGAGGAGGCGGAGCGCGACGAGGCCGCGCGGGTCACCGGCGAGCACCTGCTGCTGGCCCTGCTGCGCGCGGACACCCGGTCCGCCGCGATCCTCGCCTCGGCCGGGCTGACCAGACAGGTGCTGCTCGACGAGTTCGCCGCCGCGCACCGGCGGGGCGGGCTGACCGAGGCGGACGCGGCGGCGCTCGGCGAGCTGGGCATCGACGTGGCGGCGGTCGTCGATCGGATCGAGACGGTCCACGGCGAGAACGCACTGGCCGACGCCCGGCCCCGACGCTCCTGGTTCCCGATGGGCCACATCCCCTTCGCCGACCCGGCGAAGTCCCTGCTCGAGGCCACGCTGCGGCAGGCAAGAGAACGCCATGAACGGCACATCGGCGACGAGCACCTGCTGCTGGCCATCTCCGCCGGCGCCGGCGTGCCCGCCCAAATCCTCGCCGACCACGGCCTGAGCTACCCCGAGGTGCGGGCCCGGCTGGCCAAGGCGAGCTAGAGCGGTGTCGACAGGTAGGCGTCGGTGAGCCAGCCGCGCACCTGCTCGTCGACGTCCTCCGGGGCGCGCAGCTTCGTCTGGTGGTAGACGCGGCTGCCGGAGACGGTGATCTGCCGGGTGATCCGCGGGTCGTCGACCCGGCTGGACAGGATGAACGACAGCACCATCCACCGCGTCATCGGCCGCAGCTCGACGAACGTGCGGGACCGCTTGAAGAACAGTCCGACCGCCACCGGCTCGAGGTGCAGCGGCCCGAGTGTCGAGAGGTGGGCGTGGACCGCCTCGAAGATCGGCCGTTCGAACGGCGGGCCGTCCGCGGCGAAGTACTCCTCGAGCGTCATCGCGGGCGCGCACTCGTGCGACTGGTTGCGGCGACCGAACCGGCGGTCACACTTCGGGCACGTCCAGGCGGTCACCGCACGATTGTGCCGCGCCAGGTCACGAGCGGGAGGAACGCCTGGGTGAGCGGGCCGATCGCCAGCGCGTACACCACGGTGCCGACGCCGACCGTGCCGCCGAGCAGCCAGCCGGTGGCCAGCACGGCCAGCTCGATCCCGGTGCGGATCACCCGGACCGACACGCCGGTGCGGGCCACGAGGCCGGTCATCAGCCCGTCGCGCGGGCCGGGGCCCAGCCGCACGCCGATGTAGGCGGCGGTCGCCAGCGCGTTGAGCACGACGCCGGCGATCATCAGCACGATCCGCACGGCCATCGCGTCCGCCGGGCCGACCAGCGCGAGCGTGGCGTCGACGGCGACCGCGATCAGCACGATGTTGGCCACGGTGCCCACGCCCGGCCGCTGGCGCAGCGGGATCCAGCACAGCAGCACGAGCGCGCCGACGATCGCGGTGATGGTGCCGAACGTCAGCCCGGTCCGCCGCGCCAGCGCGTCGTGCAGGACGTCCCACGGGTCGAGCCCGAGCCCGCCGCGGATCATCAGGCCCATGCTGGCGCCGTACAGCGCGAGGCCGCCGGCCAGCTGCGGCAGCCGGCGCCACGGCCGGGTCGTCACGGGGACTGGTCCCAGGTCGAGTGGAGCCACGTGGCCATCCTCGGGATGCCAGTTCTCGTATATCAATAACCAATTTGGAAGAATTGGCCATATGACGGCAACTGTCCCACTAGGTGGACGGGTCAACGCCCGTAGATTGGCCGAGTTGCTGGGAGTCTGGCGTCGCCGTGGCTCCCGGCACGGCGCCGGGGACCTTGCCGCCGGCATCCGGCTGCTGGTGCTCGACGGGCGGCTGCCGGCCGGGACCGGTCTGCCGCCCGAACGCGAGCTCGCGACGGCGCTCGGCGTCAGCCGCACGATGGTGGCCTCGGCGTGGGAGCGGCTGCGCGCCGACGGCCTGGTGGTCAGCC
>NZ_JBOHGA010000026.1:0-45792 GCF_050699915.1 Actinophytocola sp. | reverse complement strand
GCGCCGAGCAGCGCGCCGGCGCACTCCGGGCCGTCGGGCCCGGTCAACCCGGCGGGCGCGGCACCGCCCGTGCCGGTGTCGGTGGACAGCCGCGCCGGCTCGCCGCCGGCGCGGACCCAGACGTCGCCGGGTCCCTCGGGCAGCTCGACCGCCGCCCAGCCGCCGGACGTGCCGGGCCGCGGGCGGGCCGGGGTGAGCTCGTCGGCGCTGGTGCCCACCTCGGCGCCGTCGGCCGCGACGTGCACGAGGTTCCAGCCGGGCCGGTTCGGCACGACGACCACGTCGACGAGCTCGTCGCCCAGCGCGATCCGCGCCGCGGTGGGTACGCCCGGCACCGGGTCCGCGGGGCGCAGGACGACGGCGTGCGCGGTGCCGGCGGTCAGCGCGAGGGCCACCACCGACGCCGCGACCCGGACGCCGACGGTCGTCGCCCGCGCTCTTGGCCGGGCCACGGCGAACCACGCCAACCCAACCAGGGCGAGCACGACCCCGGTGTGCAGGCCGGGCAGCGCACCGTCGGGTCCGGCGCTCAGCCAGGCCCGGGCGAACTCCACGAGCGCCAGGCAGGCGCAGGCGGCGAACAACCACGGCGCGACCCGGCGGAGTATCTCGACGAGCGGTGCGAAGCGGGGGTCACGCGAGAGCAGCACGTACATCGGCACGGCGAGGCCGGCCAGCAGCAGGGGCACGACCTGCGCCGGCAGCCGCAACCCGCCGGAAACCAGCAGCTCGATGACCGCGGCGGCGCCGGCGACGCCGACCACGGCCGCGGTGGTCCGCCGGTCCGGCTCGGCGAGGAACCCCCGCAGCAGCACGAAACCGGCCACCAGGGGCACGGCGGCGAGGAGGACGACGCGCAACAGGGTCGGGCCGATGCTGAACCCGACGGTCAGCACGTGGTCGTGGCCGCCGCCCACACTCAGCACCGCCACCATGATCGCTCCCCTGGCTAGATCGCGGAACCTCGTGCGCCAGTCAAGAGAATACGACGAACGGCCGCATCTTCGACCTTGCCGATTTCGGGGCAGGTTGGGATGCGGCCGCTCGGGTGTCGACTGGCTACGCGGGCACGGGTGCCTTCAGCCGCGGCAGCTGGAACAGCTCCACGAACCGGTTGAGCATCGCCGGGTCGCCGGACACCGAGACCTGCCGGCTAGCGAGGGCCTCCTCGGCGCTGATCTCCCCGGTGAGCAATGCCTTGAGCTGCGCGCCCGGGTTGATCACCGCGTCGGCGTCGGCCAGCGCGCCGCTGCCGACCTCGACCGCGCCGTCGTCGATCTTGGCGTGCAGCACGATGTCGCCGAGGTTCAGCACGAAGGTCAGGTGCACGCCGCGCGCCGCCTGCGGCAGGAACGAGGCGCGGATCGCCACGATCAGCGAGTCCGCCGTGACGATGTCCTCCGGCCGCGGCGTGGCCAGCGAGATCGCCCCCCACCGGCCCAGCGCCAGCAGCGCCTCCTCCAGCGCCCGCCCGTACTCGGTCAGCTCGTAGACGACGTGGTCGCCGTCCACCGGGTCGCGGCGGCAAATCACGCCGCTGTACTCCATCTCCTTCAGCCGCGTGGTCAGCAGCTTCTCGGAGATCCGGGGCAGGCCGTTGTGCAGCTCCGCCACCGTCTTCGGGCTCACGAGCAGATCGCGGATGATCAGCAGCCCCCAACGCTCACCGACCATCTCCGCCGCCCGGGACAGCCCGCAGTACTGCCCGTAGGTGGCCCGCGTGACCGACTGCAGCTCGGAGACGACCGCCTCGAGCTGGGTCGGCTCCGCACCGCTCGTGGTGAGCTTGAACCTGTCTCCGGAAATGGTCAGGCCGTCGCGGTCCATGACCACTTTCCAACTGGATTCGGTCATCGCCCAGCGTCCATTCTTCTCGGCGGCCATGCGGTCGCAGTGCGTTTCCTGGTGGTCCTATAGTCCGACCCGACCGGCACGAGACGCATCTCCTCGGTTGCGAGCTTCGTCACTACTGTCCATTGTGGATCGTCTGGCCCAGCGACGACCGGCCGGTCCACCGCACGGTGGACCGGCCGTCGTGGTGGCGCGGGATCAGGCGGCGTCCGCCTCGGCGTCGCGGACCCGGTCCATCGGCTTCACGTCCGGGTTGTGGAAGATCTCGTGGATGCCGGACACCCCGGACAGCATGGTGGCGAAGTCGATCTTCTTCGGCCGCAGCCGGTCCGGGTCGAGCGTGTCCTGGGCCTTCTCCCAGTACTCCTCCTTGTTCTTGGTCCGGTCGTAGAAGAAGCGGACGAAGTCCAGCAGCGAGTACAGGAAGTCGCGGTAGTCCTGCTCGTACAGCTCGAGCATCCGCTCCTCGGTCTCCGGCGCCGCCAGGATCGCGTCGACCGTCTCCGCGAGACCCTTCGCGCCGCGCATCGCCAGCCCGACGCCGGTGGACAGCAGCGGGTCGATGAACGCCGCCGCGTCGCCGACCAGTGCCCAGCCGGGGCCGACGAACCGGGTGCAGGTGTAGGACCAGTCCTTGATGGTGCGGAAGGCGCTGGCCTGGAAGGCACCGGTGGTGAGCGCGCGCACCTCCTCGGACTGGCTCAGCTCCGAGTGGTAGAGCTCCTCGAGCGTCTTGCCGGACTTCTTGTACTCGTCGATCGGCGTCACGTACCCGACGCTGACCGTGCCGTCGGACAGCGGGATGTACCAGAACCAGCCGGCCGGACGGTTCTCGGTCACCGTGTCGCCGGCGCGAGTGCCGCCGTAGCGCTGGCAGCCCTGCCAGTAGGTCCACACGGCGATGTTGCGCAGGTCGTCGTGGTACTCGACGAGGTCGTAGCGCTTGGCGAGCAGGTGGGACTGACCCGAGGCGTCGACCAGCAGCCGGCAGTTCGCCGTCCTGGTCTCCTTGTCGCCCTTGCGCAGGTAGGTGACCCCGACGATCCGGTCGCCGTCGTAGATCGGCTCCTTGACCGTGGCCTCCTCGATGACGAATGCGCCGAGCTCGCGCGCCCTGGTCATCACCAGCGCGTCGAAGTCCGCGCGGCGCACCTGGTAGGCGTACTCGTAGTCGGAGGCCTCCTTGAACCGGAAGTCCCAGGTGCCCTGGTTGCGGCCCCACAGCAGGGTGCCGCCGTACTTCTTCATGAAGCCCATGTCGTCCAGCCGCTCGCGCAGGTCCAGGGCCTCGAGCGTGGGCATCGAGCCGGTGATCAACGACTCACCGATGTGGTAGCGCGGGAACTTCTCCTTCTCCAGGACGAGCACTCGGTGGCCCCGCTGGGCGAGCAGCCCGGCCGTGGCCGATCCACCCGGTCCACCGCCGATCACGACGACGTCGAAATCGTCAGTAGAGTTGATCACTGTTGTCCTCCGTTCCGCGCGTGCGGTTTGGTTTCTCGTTCGGGGTCGCTCGATTCGTCACGGGAGCGAGCGGACGAACGCCCGGATGTCGGCGACCAGCGACGCCGGCTGCTCCATCGCGGCGAAGTGCCCGCCGTGCTCGAACTCGGTCCAGTGCGTGATCGTCGGCAGGTCGCGGTCGGCGAGCCGGCGGATCGGCAGCAGGATGTCGTGCGGGAACACCGCGACACCGACCGGCACGGTCACCGGCGGCGGCGCCGCGCCGCCCGCGCCGCTGATCTGGCGCAGTCCTTCGGCGTCCTCGAAGTACAGCTGTGCCGACGATCCCGCGGTACCGGTCAGCCAGTAGATCGAGACGATCGTGAGGATCAGGTCGCGGGCGATCGCGTCCTCGGGCACCTTGTCCGAGTCGGTCCACTCGCGGAACTTCTCCACGACCCAGGCCAGCTGACCCACCGGCGAGTCGGTCAGCGCGTAGGCGAGCGTCTGCGGGCGGGTGGACTGGAGCTTCATGTACGCCGAGAGCTCGGTGTCGAACCGCTGCAGCCGGCCGAGCCGGGCGAGGTCGGACTCGGGGAGGCCGGCGAGCTCCTCGGGGTCGCCGGACGGGAAGGTCATCAGCATGTTGACGTGCACGCCGAGCAGGTGCTCGGGATCGGTGCGGCCGAGCGCGAGCGAGATGACCGAGCCGGCGTCGCCGCCCTGGGCGACGTAGCGGTCGTAGCCGAGCCGGCTCATCAGCTCGGCCCACGCGGTGGCCACCTTCGCGGTGCTCCAGCCGGCCTGCCCGTGCGGGCCGGAGAAGCCGAACCCGGGGATCGACGGGATGACCAGGTGGAAGGCGTCGGCCGGGTCGCCGCCGTGCGCGCGGGGGTCGGCCAGCGGGCCGATCACGTCCAGGAACTCCGCGACCGCCCCGGGCCACCCGTGCGTGACCAGCAGCGGCGTCGCGTCCGGCTCGGGCGAGCGGACGTGTAGGAAGTGGACGGTCGCACCGTCGATCTCGGTGGTGAACTGGGGATGGGCGTTCAGCCGCGCCTCCGCGGCGCGCCAGTCGAACTCGGTGCGCCAGTACTCCGCCAGCTCGGCCAGGTAGCCCAGCGGCACACCGCGATCCCAGCCGGTGTCGGGCAGCTCGGTGGGCCAGCGGGTGTCGGCGAGCCGTCGACGCAGATCGTCAAGATCGGCCTGCGGGATCTCGATGCGATAAGGCTCCATGCCATGACGGTGCTGCCCGATGCCGCCTCTGCGCATCTCTCCGGTTGCGCCACCTGTGCGGAGATGTCGCACATTCCAGAAGATGCGACTCGCGAGCCGGCCGTGGGAATCTTCGGCGAATCCGCGTGGAGTCCGAGGAGGTTTCCGGAAATGGGGAACGTACGGAATCGTGCGCTCGTGCTCGGCGGCGGCATGGCCGGCCTCCTGACCGCGCGGGTGCTGTCCGAGTCCTACGCCGAGGTCGTCGTGGTGGACCGCGACGCGCTCGCCGGGGTGCGGGAGCCGAGGCGCGGCGTGCCGCACGGCCGGCACGCGCACGCACTGCTCGCCCGCGGCCAGCAGATCCTCGAGGAACTGTTCCCCGGGCTGGAGCGCGAGCTGGTCGACAGCGGCATCCCGGCCGGCGACCTGGCCGGGAACCTGCGCTGGTATTTCAACGGCCGCCGCCTCGCGCCGGCCAAGACCGGGCTCACCAGCGTGTCGGCCACCCGTCCAGTGCTGGAGGCGCACGTGCGGGCCAGGGTCTCGGCGCTGCCCAACGTCCGGTTCCTGGAGGAGCACGCGATCCGCGGCATCGAGTCCACACCGGACAGGAGCCGGGTCGTCGGCGCCACCGTGCAGGCGGCCGCCGAGGGAAGCGCGGCGGAGCTGATCGAGGCGGACCTGGTGGTCGACGCGACCGGGCGCGGCTCGCGCGCCACGGTCTGGCTGGAGGAGCTGGGCTACGCCCGGCCCGCCGAGGAGCGGATCAAGGTCGACCTCGCCTACACCACGCGGCACTACCGGCTCGACAGCGACCCGTACGGCACCGACCTGTCGATCAACCCGGTGGCCTCGCCGGCCAACCCGCGCGGCGCCTTCTTCCCCAAGCTCGCCGACGGCAGCTCGCAGCTGTCGCTGACCGGCATCCTCGGCGACCACCCGCCGACCGACCCGGACGGCTTCCTCGCGTTCGTGAAGACCCTTGCCGCGCCGGAGATCTACGAGGCGGTGCGCACCGCGGAGCCGCTGGACGACCCGGTGACCTTCCGCTACCCGGCGAGCGTGCGCCGCCGCTACGAGAAGCTCACCCGCTTCCCCGAGGCGCTGCTGGTGATCGGCGACGGCGTGTGCAGCTTCAACCCTGTCTACGGTCAGGGCATGACCGTCGCCGCGCTGGAGGCGTACGCGCTGCGCGACCACCTGCGTGACGGTGACCCGCGGCCGCTCGCGTTCTTCCGGGCGATCTCGCCGATCATCGACTCGCCGTGGGAGATCTCCGCCGGCGGCGACCTGGGCTTCCCGGGCGTGGAAGGCCCGCGCACGCTGAAGGTGCGGATGGGCAACGCGTTCATGGCCAAGCTGCACGCCGCGGCGACGATCGACCCGGTCGTCACCGAGGCGTTCTTCCGGGTGGCCGGGCTCGTCGACCCCATGCCCGCGCTGATGCGCCCGAGCGTGGTGCTGCGGGTGCTGCGCGGCGCGAAGCGGGTCGCGGCCGGACAGTCCATCGTGGACGACCAGGGCTCGCTCGGTCGGGCCGCGTGATGCCCGACTCTCGTGGTGACGAGGTCGTGGTCACCGTCTGGCTGGCCGACCATCCGTTCTTCCCCGGCTTCCTCGACCCGCTGAAGGAGGCCGCGGACTCGTTCAACGCCACCCACCCCGGGCGGCGGATCGTGGTCGAGGGCCACGACTTCCGCAAGCTGCCGGCGGACGTGGCCGACGCCGTGGCGCGCGGCAACCCGCCGGACGTCGCCGAGTACTACACCAGCGCCACCCAGCTCGCGCTGGACACGATCGCCGAGGACGGCGAGCCGCTGTTCACCTCGGTCGAGCGGGCGGTGGCCGGGCGGAGCGAGATCCTCGGCGAGCCGGTGCGCCTGGCGGAGATCCTGCCGACCGCGCGCGACACGTACGTCGTCGACGGCGAGCTGCGGTCGGCACCGGTCACCATCACCACGCCGCTGCTGTACACGAACCTGACCCTGTTGCGGCGCACCGGGATCACCGAGCCGCCGTGCACCTGGGCCGAGCTGGAGACGGCGTGCCGGGCGCTCGCGGAGCTGGGCAGCGGACACGAGCGCGGCCCCGAGCGCGGCGCCGTCTGGCCGGTGCACGGGTGGCTCTTCCAGCAGGCCGTCGCCGAGCAGGGCGGACTGCTCGCCGACCACGACAACGGGCGGACCGGCCGGCCGCGACGGGTCGACCTGTGCTCGCCGGAGCTCCTGGCCTATGTCGAGTGGTGGCGCCGGCTGCACCGGGCCGGCCACTACCTCTACACCGGCGCGCAGGCCGACTGGGCCGGCGCATTCGATGCGTTCGTGTCCGGGCGGGTCGCGTTCACCGTCGCCTCCTCGGTGCAGACCGGGATGATCGTGGCGGCGGGCCGCGAGGCCGGGTTCGAGGTCGGCGCGAGCCGGCTGCCGCACAACGGCGAGGTCCCCTACGCCGGCAACGTCGTGTCCGGACAGTCCCTGTGGCTGGCGCGCGGGCTCGACGAGTCCACTCAGGACACCGCGCTCGCGTTCCTGTCCCACCTGCTGGCGCCGGACACGGCGGCGGCCTGGCACCGCGGCACCGGGTTCGTGCCGGCGACCGGGGCGGCCTACGACCTGCTGGCCGGCGAGGGCTGGTTCGACGCCACCCCGCAGCTGGCCGCCGCGACCGGTCAGCTCGCGGCGTCGGACCGGTCGCCCGCGGCGCTCGGCCCGGTGCTCGGTGACCTCGCGGCGATCCAGGACCTGCTCACCCAGGCGATGGCGGACGTGCTGGAGCGCGACGCCGACCCGGCCGAGCGGTTCGCCGCGGCGAACGCCGAGGGGCAACGCCTGCTGGACGACTACAACGCGCACTGCCACGGGCCACGCCGGCGCACCCCGCCCCGGCTCGACGTCGGCTGAGCGCACCCGATCGAGAAAGGACCCTGACGTGACTACCGACCACGCATCCAAGGCGGGTCGCCGGGAATGGCTGGGGCTCGCGGTCCTCGCCCTGCCGACGATGTTGCTGTCGCTCGACATCAGCGTGCTGTTCCTCGCCCTGCCGCACCTGAGCGCGGACCTCGGGGCGAACAGCACCCAGCAGCTGTGGATCACCGACGTCTACGGGTTCATGACCGCCGGCTTCCTGGTCACCATGGGCAACCTCGGCGACCGGGTCGGCCGGCGGCGGCTGCTGCTCATCGGCGGCACCCTCTTCGCGATGGCGTCCGTGTTCGCCGCGTACGCGCCGAGCGCCGAGCTGCTGATCGTGGCGCGCGCGCTGATGGGCATCGCGGGCGCGACGCTGCTGCCCTCGACGCTCTCGCTGGTCGCGCACATGTTCACCGACCCCAAACAGTTCGGCACGGCGATGGCCGCCTGGACCGCCGCGTTCATGGCCGGTATCGCGCTCGGTCCGGTCGTCGGCGGCGCGATGCTCGCCACGGCCTGGTGGGGCTCGGTGTTCCTGCTGGCGCTCCCGGTGATGGCGGTGCTGCTGGCGACCGCGCCGAAGCTGCTGCCCGAGTTCCGCTCGCCGGAGTCGGGGCGGCTCGACCTGGTGAGCGTCGTGCTGTCGCTGGCGGCCGCGCTGCCGGTGATCTACGGGCTCAAGGAGCTGGCGCGCACCGGCTGGGCGGCGTCGTCGGTGCTGGCGATCGTGGTCGGCGTCGGGTTCGGCGTGGCGTTCGTGCGCCGGCAGAAGACGCTCGCCAGCCCGCTGCTGGACGTTCGGCTGTTCGCCAACCCGACGTTCCGGGCGGCGGTGCTGATCGGCCTGCTCGTGGCGGTCCTGCAGAGCGGGACCGGCCTGCTGGCCAACCTGTTCCTCCAGGTCGGCGAGGGCCTCACGCCGCTGGAGGCCGGGCTGTGGCTGGTGATCCCGGCGCTGGCGCTCGTGCTCGCGATCACCCTGACGCCGAAGGCGACGCGGACCTTCCGGCCGGGCTACGTGCTCGCGGCCGGCATGGGGATCGCGGTGCTGGGGCAGCTCGTGCTCACCCAGGTCGGCACCGGTGCCGGGCTCGCGGTGCTGATGGTCGGGCTCAGCGTCGTGTACTTCGGCGTCGGCCCGGTCGGCGCGGTGGTCAACCAGCTCGCGATCGGTGCCGCGCCGCCGGAGAAGGCCGGGTCGGCGGGCGCGCTTGTGGGCACCGGCGGCGAGTTCGGCGTCGCGTTCGGCGTGGCCGCGCTCGGCAGCATCGGCACGGCGGTCTACACGGCACAGGTCGAGGTGCCGACGGCGGTGTCGGGCGAGCTGGCGGCCACGGCGCAGGAGAGCGTGTCCGGCGCGGCCGCGGTGGCCGGTCAGCTGTCCCAGCCGGCCGCCGGCGAGCTGTTGGCCTCCGCGCGGGAGGCGTTCACCGGCGGGCTGAGCGCGGTGGCGGCGGTCAGCGCGGTGCTGTTCCTTGGCCTGGCGATCCTGGCCGGTCGCGCCCTGCGCCACGAGGGCCCGGTGGGCCACGGCCACGGGCACGGCGACGACCACGAGGACGACCACGAGGACGGGCATGGCCACGAGGACACCCACGGGGACGCCCAGCCCGCTCCGGCGGCGGACGCCACCGAGCGGGCGGCCTGACTTCTGTCGACTAGCGATAAAAAAATCGCGGTGGCATCAATCTCGCTTTGATGCCACCGCGATAAAAAGTAGCCCCGACGGGATTTGAACCCGCGCTACCGCCTTGAGAGGGCGGCGTCCTAGGCCGCTAGACGACGGGGCCGCGGCGATCGACTTGGTCGATCAGGGAGAACGCTATCAGTGTCGACTTCGTTCTTCCCTGCTGGGGTACCAGGACTCGAACCTAGACTAACTGAACCAGAATCAGTCGTGCTGCCAATTACACCATACCCCACCAGCACAGAGGATCTTGTGGCCGCGGCTCACCGCCCCTAGTGCCGGGAAGAGATGTTAGACCACAGGCCGTCGACTCCGGAAATCGGGGCGGGAGCTGCCGACAGGTCCGGGGTCCGGTACTCGGTCACCAGCAACTCGGGCAGGTCGGCGAGGCTCTCGATCACATGGACCCCGGCGTCCGTGCGCACTTCGTGACAAGCCGTGAGCGCACGGTCCAACCACACACCGTGCAGGCCGGCGTCCCGGGCGCCGAGGGCGTCCGCCTCGAGCAGGTCGCCCACGTGCAAGGTGGCCTCGGCCGGCACGTCGAGCCGGGCACACGCCGTGTGGAAGATCACCGGATCGGGTTTGGCGGCGCCGAGCTCGCCGGCGATGATCACCGTGTCGAAGAAGCGGCCGATGCCCAGCCGGTCGAGCTTGGCGCGCTGGTGGCCGCCCGACGCGTTGGTCACCGCGGCGAGCCGAACTCCCGCGGCGCACAGCCAGTCCAGGCACGGCAGCGTGTCCTCGAACAGCCGCGACGCGTCGCGCAGCCGCGCGCACCGGCGGTGCTCCAGGTCGGCGACGAGGTCGTCGTCGAGCAACGCGCCCAGGTCGGCGAAGAACGCCTTCGTGCGCTCGGCGTGCATGTCCTCGTACGCCAGTTCGCCGGCCACCACGCGCGCCACGTGCTCGTCGGTGGTGCGCTGCCAGCGCGACCACATGTCGTCGCGACCGATGAGGTCGAAGAGCGCCTCGCGAGCGGTGCTGGTGAAGTCGATCAGCGTGTCGTCGATGTCGAGGCAGACGGCACGGATCGGGATGGGCCGGTGCACGCCTTCCAGCCCGCGGGCCGCGGCCGCGCGCGGCCGGCGTACCCCCGCGGGGGCTTGTGTCTGAAAGGGAACGAGCCCAAAGGTCATCAGGCGAGGCTAGGCCCTGACCGGCGGGAACCGAAATGGGCTAACCAGGCGATAGTCGCTCTACTGACACGATTAAGTCAGCAACCAAACCAGCCGGCCGAAAAGGCTATATCGTTTTTTGTCAGTGCCGCGTTACGGCGTTCTCAGCTTTTCGCATGACGCAACCGCCGAAGTGACCGTTCGCGGCCCAGCAGCTCCAGCGACTCGTACAGCGGCGGCGACACCGTGCGGCCCGTCGCGGCGACCCTGACCGGTGCGAACGCCTTGCGTGGCTTGAGCCCCAGGCCGTCGATCAACGCCGCGCGCAGCGCCTCCTCGATCGCCGGCGTCTCCCACTCCGCGACTCCCTCGAGCGCGGCGATGCTGGCGTCGAGTACCGGATCGGCGGCCTCGCCGAGCGTCTTGGCGGCCGCGTCCGGCTCCGGCGCGAACTCGTCTTCCGTGACGAACAGGAACCTGACCATCTCGACGGCGTCGGAAAGGACGGTCACCCGCTCGCGGACGAGCGGCGCGATCGCAGTCAGCGTGCTTATCTGTTCGTCCGACGGGTTTTCCGGTAGGACGTTCGCGGAAACCAGGTAGGGTACGACCCGCTCGACGAAATCCGCTTCGGACAGTCGCCGAATGTGCTCACCGTTGATCGCCTCGGCCTTCTTGAGGTCGAAGCGGGCCGGGTTCGAGCTCACCCGGGAGATGTCGAACGCCTCGGTCATCTCCGGCATGGTGAAGATGTCCCGGTCCTCGGAGATCGCCCACCCGAGCAGCGCGAGGTAGTTGAGCAGGCCCTCGGGCAGGAAGCCGCGGTCCCGGTAGTGGAACAGGTTCGACTCCGGGTCCCGCTTGGACAGCTTCTTGTTGCCCTCGCCGCGGATCAGCGGCATGTGCCCGAAGGTCGGCGTGAACGTGGTGACGCCGATCCGCCGCAGCGCGCCGTACAGCGCGATCTGCCGGGGCGTGGACGGCAGCAGGTCCTCGCCGCGCAGCACGTGCGTGATCCGCATCAGCGCGTCGTCGACCGGGTTGGTCAGCGTGTACAGCGGCGCGCCGTTGGCTCGCACGAGCACCGGGTCGGGCACGCTGCCGACCTTGAACGTGACCTCGCCGCGGACGAGGTCGTCGAACGTGATGTCCTCGTCCGGCATCCGCAGCCGCAGCACCGGCTCGCGGCCCTCGGCGCGCAGCTCGGCCTTGCGCTCGTCGGTGAGGTCCCGGTCGGCGTTGTCGTAGCCGAGCTTGGGGTCCTGCCCGGCCGCGCGCCGCCGTGCCTCGACCTCCTCGTTGCTGGAGAAGGACTCGTACAGCTCGCCCGCCTCGAGCAGCCGGCGCGCGACGTCGGCGTAGATCTCGCCGCGCTCGCTCTGCCGGTACGGCCCGTCCGGCCCGCCGGCCTCCGGCCCCTCGTCCCAGTCCAGGTGCAGCCAGCGCAGCGCGTCGAGCAGTGCGGCGTAGCTCTCCTCGGAGTCGCGCGAGGCGTCGGTGTCCTCGATCCGGAACACGAGCTTGCCGCCGTTGTGCCGGGCGAACGCCCAGTTGAACAGCATCGTGCGGACGAGCCCGACGTGCGGGGTTCCCGTCGGCGATGGGCAGAAGCGGGCCCGGACGTCGGCCGGGGCGGATGCAGTACTCATGGCCCGATCAGGGTATCCGCCTTGACTCGCCACCCCGCCCGGTGCATCCTGATGTTATTCAACACCCGGTGAAATCGAGGGTCCTGGAGGGATTCACATGACGGACACCGAGCGGACGACCTGCCTCGTCGCCGGTGGCGGACCGGCCGGCATGGTGCTCGGCCTGCTGCTCGCACGGGCCGGCATCGAGGTGACGGTGTTGGAGAAGCACGCGGACTTCCTGCGCGACTTCCGCGGCGACACCGTGCATCCGTCGACGCTGGACCTGCTCGACGAGCTGGGGCTGGGCGAGCAGTTCGCGAAGCTGCCGCAGCGACGGCTCCAACAGGCACAGGTCCCCTACCGCAACGGCACGCTGAAGTTCGCGGACTTCACCCAGCTGAACGGCCGGCACAAGCACCCGTACATCTCGCTGGTGCCGCAGTGGGACCTGCTGGACCTGTTGGCCGGCGCGGCCAAGCAGGAGCCGACGTTCACGCTGCGGATGAACACCGAGGCCACCGGACTCGTCGTCGAGGACGGCCGAGTCACCGGAGCCGAGTACCGCACCCGCGAGGGCGGGTCGGGCCGCATCCTGGCCGACCTGACCGTGGCCGCGGACGGCCGCACCTCGGTGCTGCGCAAGGTTGCGGCGCTGACCGTGCGGGACTGGCCGACGCCGCTGGACGTGTGGTGGTTCCGCTTGCCACGCAAGGAGGGCGACCCGTCCGGCGCGGTGGGCGTGGTGAGCCAGCACCGGGCCGCGGTGCTGCTCGACCGCGGGTCTTACTGGCAGAGCGCGACGCTGATCAAGAAGGGCTCGGACCCCGAGCAGCGCAAGGGCCCGGTGCGCGACATGGTCGCGAGCATCGCCGCGGCGGCGCCGTGGCTGGCCGACCGGGTCGACTCGCTGGACTCGTGGGACGACGTGAAGCTGCTGGACGTCCGGCTCGACCGGCTGGACCGCTGGTACCGCGACGGCCTGCTGTGCATCGGCGACGCGGCACACGCCATGTCGCCGGTCGGCGGGGTGGGCATCAACCTGGCGGTGCAGGACGCGGTCGCCGCGGCCACGCTGCTGGCCGAGCCGCTGCGCCGGGGCACGCTGAACACCGGCGACCTCGCGAAGGTGCAGCGCCGCCGCCGGCTGCCGACCGTGGTGGTGCAGGGCATGCAGCGGTTCCTGCACGCGCGGGTGATCAGCCGTGCGGTGGACGGCGACTTCGACGTCGTCAACCTGGAGAAGCCGCCGCTGCCGATGCGCCTGGTCGAGCGGTTCCCGAAGCTGCGCGCGATTCCCGCGTACGCGATCGGCTACGGCGTCCGCCCGGAGCACGCCCCCGAGTTCGCCCGCCGCTGAGAGCGTCAGCGCTCGCCGGCCGGGGCCCCGTACCAACGCCAGGACGTGAGCCGCGGCCGGCCGGGCAGCTCGGCTCGACCGGTGGCCCACAACAGGGTCTGCCACCGGTCGGTGTCGGCCGGGGCGTCGGGGAACAGCCGGGCCAGCACCTTGTCGCACAGCTGCGCCGGCGGGTTCCAGCCCAGGCCAAGCCCGAGGGCGATGTCGTGGGTGTGCACCAGAATCTCCACCACGCCCATCGCGGCGAAGCCGACCGGGTCGGCGGCGCCGTGGCCGTGGTGGGAACGCACCGTCGGCGCCGCGGTGCGGACCATCGCGACCAGCAGCGCGCCGCAGCCGTCCAGGACCTCCAGCAGCCCGGCCGGCCCGGCGGTCCGGTCGGCGAAGATGACGTTCGCCGGCCCGCCCTCCCGGCTGGCCCACCAGTGCAGCGGCACCTCCCGCTCCAGCGAGGGCGTGCGGGGACCGAGCTGGATCGCGTAGGCGAACAGGTCGTCGGCGAGGTGCTCGACGGTCTCCCAGCAGGTCCATTCGAGCGTGCCGGCGGGCACGTCCCAGTCCGCGTCGACCGCCCTGCCGAGCGTGTCGAGGGACAGCCGGACGGCGCCGTCGAGATCGTCGGCGGTCAGCATTCGATCACGTTGACCGCCAGGCCGCCGCGAGCCGTCTCCTTGTACTTGATCTTCATGTCCCGGCCGGTCTCGCGCATGGTCTTGATGACCTTGTCCAGCGACACCACCTGGTTGCCGTCGCCGTGCAGCGCCATCCGCGCGGCGTTGATGGCCTTCACCGACGCCATCGCGTTGCGCTCGATACACGGGATCTGCACCAGCCCGCCGACCGGGTCGCAGGTCAGGCCGAGGTTGTGCTCCATGCCGATCTCGGCGGCGTTCTCCACCTGCTCGGGCGTGCCGCCCAGCACCTCGCACAGCGCGCCGGCGGCCATCGAACAGGCCGAGCCGACCTCGCCCTGGCAGCCGACCTCGGCGCCGGAGATCGACGCGGTCTCCTTGTAGATCACGCCGATCGCGCCCGCGGTCAGCAGGAAGCGCACCACGCCGGCCGCCGACGCGCCCGGCACGAACCGCCAGTAGTAGTGCAGCACCGACGGGATGATGCCGGCCGCGCCGTTGGTCGGGGCGGTGACGACCCGCCCGCCGGACGCGTTCTGCTCGTTGACCGCCAGCGCGAAGAGGTTCACCCAGTCCATGACGCGCAGCGGGTCGGTGGAGAACGGGTCGGTCGACAGCCGCTCGTACATCTCCCGGGCGCGGCGGCGCACCTTCAGCCCGCCCGGCAGCACGCCGTCCTGCGTGTAGCCGGCCCGCACGCACTCCCGCATGACGTCCCAGATGCCGGTCAGGCCGGCGCGGATCTCGTCGTCGGTGCGCCACGCGGTCTCGTTGGCCCGCATCACCTCGCTGATCGGGAGCCCGGTGCGCCGGCAGTGCGCCAGCAGCTCCGCGCCGGTGCGAAACGGGTAGGCCACCTCGGTGTCGTCGACCTTGATGCGGTCCGCGCCCTGGGCCTGTTCGTCGACGACGAACCCGCCGCCGACCGAGTAGTACGTCCGCTCCCGCTCGACGCCGTCGCCGGCGGCGCGGAACCGCATGCCGTTCGGGTGAGCCGGCAGGCTCTTGCGCCGGTGCAGCACGAGGTCGGCGTCCGGGTCGAAGTCGATCTCGCGCGTACCCAGCAGCACGAGCCGTTTCGTGGCGCGGATCTCGTCGACGCGGTCGGCCACGGCGTCCGTGTCGACGGTCTCCGGCTCCTCGCCGGCGAGCCCGAGCAGCACCGCGCGGTGGCTGCCGTGCCCGTGCCCGGTGGCGCCGAGCGAGCCGAACAGCTCGGCCCGCACCGAGGTGACCTTCGCCAGCAGGCCGTCCTCGGCGAGGCCGGACACGAACGTCCGCGCGGCCCGCATCGGGCCGACGGTGTGCGATGAGGACGGTCCGATGCCGATCGAGAACAGCTCGAACACGCTGATGGGCAATTAAGTCTCCTTGGAGGCGTCTACCAGCCAGTCTGCGAGGTACGGCGCGAACGACCCCCGTACCAGCACATGGTAGGTCGGCTCGGTGCTGTCGGGATGGCTGTCGACCTGCCGGAGGATCACCTGCGCCCGGGCCAGCAGCGTCTGCGCGCACTGGCCGGGTCCGAACGCCCGCGGGTGCAGGTCGATCGACATGCCGTGCTCCAGCAGGTCGCGGGCGTGCGGGCCGGACAGCTCGATCGTCGTGCGGTTGGCCGACACGTCGACAACGGACTCCGCGGACTCCGCCGTGAGTTCTGCCACGCGGTCGCCGGCCGGCGCCACGGCGAGGTACTCGTCCGGCCCCAGCCAGAGGATCGCCCGCTCCCCCGCCATCGCCACCCGGTTGGGCGCGGGCAGCGGGACGCCGAGCAGTGTGTCGGCGGTGGTGCGGACGTTGATCATCGTGAGGAACGGGATCTCCCGCACGTCCGACCGGCCCGCGAGTGGGCTCCGCCGAAGTTCCAGGCGCGGCTCAACCGTCACGGCGGGCTCCCTCCGGGTCGTAGAGCACGGGTTCCACCACGGTCGCCGCGATCGTCCGGTCGCCCAGCGGCGCGTGCAGCACGTGGCCGAGCCGGTCCCGGCCGCTGCGCACCAGCGCCAGCGCGAACGTGCGGCCGAGCGCCGCGCTGCGGTAGCTGGACGTCACGTGGCCGAGCATCGGCACCGGCGGGTCGAGCGGCGTGTCCGGCGCGACCAGCTGCGCGCCCTCGGGCAGGAGGGCGTCGGGGTCGACCGGCAGCAGGCCGACCAGGTGCTTGCGGTCCGGGCGCGCGGTGTCCGGCCGGCGCAGCGACCGGCTGCCGACGAACTGCTTGCGCTTGGACACGATCCACTCCATGCCCAGGTCGATCGGGGTGACCGTGCCGTCGGTGTCCTGCCCGACGATCGGGTAGCCCTTCTCCGCGCGCAGCACGTGCATGGTCTCGGTGCCGTACGGGGTGATGCCGTGCTCGGACCCCGCCGCGTACACCGCCTCCCACACCGCGAGCCCGTACCAGGTGGCCACGTTGACCTCGAATGCCAGCTCGCCGGAGAAGCTGATCCGCGCGATCCGGGCCGGCACGCCGTTCGTGAGCGTGGTGTCGGTGAACCGCATGAACTCCAGGTCGACCGCGTCCGGTGCCAGCTTCGCGATGACCGCGCGGGACTTCGGGCCGACGACCGCGATCGTGGCCCACTGCTCGGTCACCGAGGTCAGCCGCACGCGCAGGGCCGGCCACTCGGTCTGCAGCCACTCCTCGAACCAGTCGAGCACCGCGGCCGCGTTGCCGGTCGTGGTCGTGGCCAGGAAGCGGTCCTCGGCGAGGCGCAGCACCACGCCGTCGTCGAACACCATGCCGTCCGCCTTGCACAGCAGGCCGTAGCGCGCCGCGCCGACCGTCAGCTTCTTGAACGCGTTGGTGTACATGCGGTTCAGGAACTCGCCGGCGTCCGGGCCGACGATCTCGATCTTGCCGAGCGTGGACGCGTCCTGCATGCCGACGCCGGTGCGCGCCGCCGCGCACTCGCGCAGCACGGCCGCCGTCATGTCCTCGCCGGCGCGTGGGTAGAACCACGGCCGCTGCCACTGGCCCACGTTCTCGAACTCCGCGCCGCGCGCGACGTGCCAGTCGTGGATCGCGGTCACCCGCGCGGGGTCGTGCAGCGCGCCGCGGTCGCGGCCGGCGAACATCGCGAACGGCACCGGCGTGTACGGCGGCCGGAAGGTGGTGGGCCCGGGCGGGCCGGCACCCAGCGCCTCGGCGATGAGGCCGAGCGTGTTCACGCCGGCGGTCTTGCCCTGGTCGTGCGCGGTGCCGATGGTCGTGTAGCGCTTGACGTGCTCGGCCGAGCGCATGCCGGCGCCGGTCGCGCGCAGCACGTCGGCCACGGTCGCGTCCCGCTGCAGGTCGACGAAGTGGTCATCCCAGCTGCCGTCCGGCGACTGGACCGTCCACAGTGGCTGGTTCGGGTCCAGCTCGCCGTTCGCCGAGCCGACGGAAACGTTTGCCTGGCGCGAGCGGTCGGGGACGAACGCGGCCAGCGCCTCGTCGTAGCGCAGCGTCCCACGCGCCTGGCTGTGCAGAGCCACCACCGGGTTCCAGCCGCCGGACACCGCGACCAGGTCACAGTCGACCGTCTCGACCGGACCGCCGGTCGGCGCGCCGAGCCGCGCGGCGGTCACCGAGGAGTCGCCCTCGGTGCCGACCACGACGGTGCCGAACCGCACCTCGCCGCCGGCCGCCCGCACCGCGCCGGCGAGCGCCGACTCCGGGCGGGCATCCGCGACCAGCACGTCCACTCCGGACGCGAGGAGGTCGAGCGCGGTCGCGTAGGCGCCGTCGTTGGTGGTGCACACGACCGCGCGGGTGCCCAGCCGGACCGCGTACCGGTTGAGGTAGGTACGCACCGCGCTCGCCAGCATGACGCCCGGCCGGTCGTTGCCGGCGAACACCAGCGGCCGCTCGTGCGCCCCGGTCGCCAGCACGACTCGCCCGGCGCGCACGTGCCACAGCCGGCCGCCGCCGGGCCGGCGCTGCGCGATCGTCAGGTAGTTGTGGTCGTAGTAGCCGAACACCGTGGCCCGGGTCAGCACGCGCGTCTCCGCGAACCCCGCCAGCTCGCCGGCCACGTCGTCGACCCACGCCCAGCGGTCCGGAGTGGACAGCGCGGAGCCGCCGACCTCGGGCCCTTCGTCGGCGAGGATCACCCGCGCGCCGTTGCGTCCCACCTCGAGCGCGGCCGCCAGTCCCGCAGGGCCGGCGCCGGCAACGAGCACGTCGCAGTGCGCGTGCTTGTGGTCGTAGCGGTCGCCGTTCGGCTCGACGAGCCGGCCGCGACCGGACAGCGTCTCGGCCGCGAGCCCGTCGTACAGCTCGACGGTCGTGGCCGGCAGCATCGGCTCCGCACCGACCTGCAACAGCGCGTTGGGCTCGGCCACCCCCGCGTCGACGATGCCGCGCGGCCGGTCCCGGTACGCGCTGCGGCCGACCTCGCGAACCCCGTTCGCCAGCAACGCCGACGCGACCGTGTCGCCCTGGAACCCCGAGTAGGACACCCCGTCCACGGTGAAGGTCAGCGGCGCGGACCGGTCGATGCGGCCACCCTCGGGAAGCCTCATGAGCCGTCCCCGAGGAACTCGTGGGTCGCGGTGTCCCGGACGACGTCGAACCAGCGCCGGCACCCGTTGGTGTGCACCCAGCGCTCCGCGAACGGCCCCTTCGGGTTGTCCCGGACGAACACGTACTCGGCCCACTGCGCGTCGGACAGCGCATCGGGATCGGCCGGGTAGGCCACGCCCGCGGCGCCACCGTAGGAGAACTCGACCTCGTCCCGGTTGCCGCACCAGGGACAACGGATCAGCAGCACTAACGGCCCTCCTCAGTGCGCGGTCTCAGTGGGCGGTCTCAGTGGGCCACGGCGGCCGCGCCGTGCTCGTCGATCAGCGCGCCGGTGGTGAACCGGTCCAACCCGAACGGCTCGTTCAGCTCGTGCGGCTCGCCGGTCGCGATCGTGTGCGCGTACACCCAGCCGGCCGCCGGCGTGGCCTTGAACCCGCCGGTCCCCCAGCCGCAGTTGACGTACAGCCCGCGCAGCGGCGTCGAGCCGATGATCGGCGAGGCGTCCGGCGACACGTCGACGATGCCGCCCCAGGTCCGCAGCACGTGCGCGTGCCCGAAGATCGGGAACAGCTCCAGCGCGGCGGCGAGCTGGTGCTCGACCACGTGCACCGAGCCGCGCTGGGCGTAGGAGTTGAACGGGTCGATGCCCGCGCCCATCACCAGCTCGCCCTTGTGCGCCTGGCTGACGTACACGTGCACGTGGTTGGACATCACCACGCACGGGTGCACGGGCTCCAGCAGCTCGGACACCAGCGCCTGCAGCGGATGGCTCTGGATCGGCAGCCGGATGCCCGCGAGCGAGGCCAGCATCGACGAGTGCCCCGCCGACGCGAGCGCCACCGCACCCGCCCGGATCGGCCCGCGATCGGTCTCGACGCCGATCACCCGGTCGCCGTCCCGGACGAACCCGGTCACCTCGCAGCCCTGTACGAGGTCCACGCCGAGCCGGTCCGCGCCGCGGGCGAACGCCCACGCGACGTGGTCGTGCTTGGCGATCCCGCCGCGCGGCTGCAGCGTCGCGCCGAGCACCGGGTGGCGCACGTCCGGCGAGGTGTTCACGATCGGGCAGAACTCCTTGACCTGACCGGGATCGAGCCACTCCGCGTCGACGCCGTTGAGCCGGTTCGCGTTCACCCGGCGCATGCCCTCGCGGACGTCGCCGAGCGTGTGGGCGAGGTTCAGCACGCCGCGCTGGCTGAACAGGATGTCGTAGTCGAGCTCCTCGGACAGGCCCTCCCAGAGCTTCAGCGCGTGCTCGTAGATGCCCGCGCTCTCGTCCCACAGGTAGTTGGAGCGGATGATCGTCGTGTTGCGGGCCATGTTCCCGCCGGCGAGCCAGCCCTTCTCCAGCACGGCGACGTTGGTGATGCCGTGGTTGCGGGCGAGGTAGTACGCGGTCGCCAGCCCGTGCCCGCCGGCCCCGACGATGACCACGTCGTAGGACCACTTCGGCGAGGGGTTGCGCCAGAGGAAGTCCGGATGCTGCGCTGTATCGATGGTTCGCTCCGCTCCTCCGCTACTCACCGTCTTCCCTCCTCCGTGCTCGGCGCTGGCGCGCCTGCGCGCGAGCGTCAGTCCAGACGGCGAACGCTCCGTCGCTCCCGCTCACGCCTAGTCCCCCAGTTCCTTGCGCCGTCGGGTGACGTACTCGGCCAGCTCCTCACGGATCGCGTCGTCCAGCGGCGGCCGCTCGTACTCGGCCAGCTTCTTCTTCGCGACGTCGCCGGCCCGGGCCGCCGCGTCCTTCGCGCCGCCCCGGACCCACCGCTCGTAGTTGTCCGAACTGGACAGGAACGGGCGGTAGAAGCAGGTGCGGAACCGCTCCAGCGTGTGCGCCGCGCCGAGGAAGTGCCCGCCGTGGCCGACCTCGGCGTGCGCGCCGAACGCCAGCGACTCCTCGGTGATCTCGAGTGGACGGAACTCCTGCTGCAGCATCTCCAGCACCTGCACGTCGAGGACGAACTTCTCGTACGACGAGACCAGTCCGCCCTCCAGCCAGCCCGCGGAGTGCATGACCCAGTTGATGCCGGCGAGGAACGTCGGCAGCATCGTCATCAGGCCCTCGTAGGCCGCCTGCGCGTCGGCCGTCTGGCTGGAGGTCAGCCCGCCGCCGGAGCGCACCGGCAGCCCGAACCGGCGGGCGATCTGACCGGTGCACAGCAGGCCGACCGCCGACTCCGGCGTGCCGAACTGCGGCGAGCCGGACTGCATGTCGATGTTGGACAGGAACGAGCCGAAGATCACCGGCGCGCCCGGCCGGATCAGCTGCGAGAGCGCGATCCCGGACAGCGCCTCGGCCATCTGCTGGGCCAGCGTGGCCGGGATGGACACCGGGGACATCGCGCCCATCAGCAGGAACGGCGTCAGCACGACCGGCTGGTTCGCCGAGGTGTACTCGAACTGCGCCTCCAGCATCCGGTCGTCCCAGCGCAGCGGCGAGTTGCAGTTGATGAGCGAGATCGTGGCCGGCGTCCGCTCGATCGCCTCGCGGCCGCCGAAGAGGATCTCGGTCATCCGGATCGTGTCGGCCGCGTTCACCGCGGACACCACGTTGCCCATGTAGAACTTGTCGGTCAGCGTCTGCAGCCGGTAGGTCATGTCGAGGTGCCGGGAGTCCAGCGGCGCGTCGTTCGGCTCGCAGATGATCCCGCCCGCGGTGTCCAGGATCGGGAAGCTCTGCGCGAGCTTGACGAAGTTCTCGAAGTCGGCGAGCGAGCCGTCCCGGCGCACCTCGCCCTCGCGCACGAACGGCGGGCCGTACACGCCGCCGAAGACCATGTCGTCGCCGCCGATGTGGACGCTGTTCGCGGGGTTACGGGCCTGCACGTCGAACTCGCGCGGCGCCAGCTTCACCTGTTCGAGCAGGAAGTCCGGATCGAACCGGACGTTGTTGTCCTCGACCTTCTGGCCGGCCTTGCGGAACAGCTCCAGCGCCCGATCGGACAGGAACTCGACCCCGATCTCGGACACGATCCGGCGCCAGCCGGTGTCGAGCACCGCCATCGCGTCCGCGGACAGGATCTCGTAGCGAGGCAACTGGTTGCGGAACATCGCTCTCCCTCGACGCACTCCTTGACGCCCGGTCTCGCCGGATCCTACGCTCGTGTTATGGAACCATGGTTCCATATTATGGAACTCTAGGAAGGACGCCTTACGGACGCTCAACGTCAGGAAGGCGTCCTTCCAGGCAAGGAGGACGAGTGACGGTGCCGGCGGGCAGTCAGGCCGTCGATCGGGCGGCGGCGTTGCTCGCGCTCGTCGTGGAGGCGGACGAGCCCCGCACCTTCACGTCCCTGGTCGACGAGCTGGGCCTGGCGAAGTCCACGACCTCGCGGCTGCTGACCGCGCTCGAACGCAACCGGCTGGTGCGCCGCGACCGGGCCGGCCTGTTCCGCCCCGGCTCGCTGTTCGCCGTCTACGCCGCGCAGCACGACACCTCCCAGGACCTGCTGGAGGTCGCGCAGGCGACCCTCGACGAGATCGGCGAGCGCACCGGCGAGACGGTGAACCTGGCCGTCGCCCGCGGCGACGAGGTCGTGCAGGTCGCGCAGGTCGACGCCAGCTACCTGCTCGGCCTCACCAACTGGCTCGACGTGTCCGTGCCGCCGCACTGCTCGGCGCTGGGCAAGATCTTCTACGCGTACCAGGTGATGACGCTGCCCGAGGGCGACCTGGCGGTGCCCTCGAACGGCAGGCCGCTCACCCGCCGCGCGCTGGACGCCGACCTCGCGGAAACGGCTCGCCGTGGCTGGGCGATGACCTGGGAAGAACTCGAAGAGGGGCTCGTGGCCGTCGCCGCGCCGGTACGTGCGCGTGACGGCACCGTGGTCGCCGCGGTGTCCGTGTCCGGTCCCACGACCCGGATCACCGCGACCGACGTGCCCCGCCTGGGCGAGCAGCTGGCGGGCGACACCGGAGTCATCTCCCGCCAGCTCGGCTACCGAAGAAAGGCCACGCCATGAGCCCCGACGACATCCTCAAGGCGCTGTACGACGAGACCCTGGTCGGCAACGGGGCGCGCGTGCTGGAGCTGACCCATGTCGGCCTGGACGCGGGGATGTCGCCGGAGACCATGCTCTTCGACGCGCTGATCCCGTCCCTGGAGGAGGTCGGCGCCCGGTTCGAGCGCGGCGACTTCTTCGTGCCGGAGATGCTCATCGCGGGCAAGGCCATGAGCGGCGCGCTCGACGTGCTGCGCCCGCTGCTCGCGGACACCGGCGTGGAGACCGTCGGCACGTTCCTGATGGGCACGGTCAAGGGCGACGTGCACGACATCGGCAAGAACCTCGTCAACATCATGCTCGAGGGCGCGGGCTTCCACGTGATCGACCTCGGGGTGCAGGTCGCGCCGGAGAAGTTCGTCGCCGCGATCGAGGAGCACAAGCCCGACGTGGTCGGCTTCTCCGCGTTCCTCACCACGACCATGCCGATGTTCAAGGCCAACATCAACGCGCTGGAGAAGGCCGGCCTGCGGGACAAGGTCATCGTCATGGTCGGCGGCGCCCCGGTCACCCAGGAGTACGCGGACGCGGTCGGCGCCGACGGGTACGCGTCCGACGCGTCCGCGGCGGTCAAGCGAGCCAAGGAGCTCATCCGCAAGCGCCGCGTCGCGGCCGTCTGACCTACCTACTCGGAGCGTCCCATGCAGACAGTCATCTCCTCGGCCACCCGCTCGGTGACCATCGGGCCGGACGAGCCGTTCTGCATAATCGGCGAGCGGATCAACCCGACGGGCCGGTCGAAGTTCCAGGAGCAGCTGCGCGCCGGGGACCTGTCCCGCATCGAGGTCGACGTGGCCCAGCAGGTCGCGGGCGGGGCGATGGTGCTCGACGTCAACATGGGCGTGCCGCTGACCGACGAGGCGGAGCTGTTGTGCTCGGCCATCAAGCTGGTGCAGCGGCTGACGGACCTGCCGCTGGTGATCGACTCGTCGGTCGTCGAGGCGCTCGACGCGGCCCTGGAGGTCTACCAGGGCAAGCCGCTGGTGAACTCGGTGACCGGCGAGCAGGAGCGGCTCGACGAGATCCTCCCGCTCGTGCGCCGCCACGGCGCAGCGGTGATCGCGCTGCCCAACGAGGAGGACGAGATCCCCGACGACCCACGAAAGCGGCTCGAGATCACTCGCAAGATCATCGACGTCGCGGTGGGCAAGTACGAGATCCCGCTCGCCGACATCGTCATCGACCCGCTCGCGATGCCGATCGGTGCGGACACCACGCTGGTGAACAAGACGCTCGACACGATCTGGCTGATCCGCGAGGAGTTCGGCGTCAACATGACGCTCGGCGCGGGCAACGTGTCGTTCGGCATGCCCAACCGGGCCGTGCTGGGCGCGACGTTCCTGCCGATCGCGATGCGTTGCGGGCTCACCTCGGCGATCATGGACGCCCGGTCGCCGGAGATGGTCGAGGCCGTCAAGGCCGCGGACCTGTTGCTGGGCAACGACGACTGGGGTGCCGCGTGGATCGCCGCGCACCGCGCCAAACTGCGCGCCGCCGCGGCTGCGTCGACATGACCCACCGAGCCCTCCGTTGGCCTGCACCGCCGTGCGCGGGAGGGGCGGGGCCGGGCCATGACTGATCGGGTTCGGATCTCCTTTTCCCCTAACGATCGTGAGGTTCGGGTGCCTTCCGGGGTATCCGTGTTCGATGCGGCCAGCTGGCACGGGATCGCCATCGACTCCACTTGTGGTGGACACGGCACGTGCCGCAAGTGCAAGGTCCGGATCGACGGTCCGGTTGACGTGTCCACATCGGATCCGCGGGCGTTCTCGCCGGACGAGCTGGACGCGGGCTGGCGGCTCGCCTGCCTCGCCAAGGCGTCCGCCGACCTCGCGGTCGAGGTGCCGCCGTTGGTGACCCGGCCGAAGGCGGCCACCGTGGGCGTCGGGCGGCAGGTGATCCTGCGCCCCGCTGTGCAGAAGCGCTGCGTGACGCTGTCCGAGCCCTCGCTCGCCGACCAGCAGTCCGATGTGGAGCGCCTGGTCGCGGCGCTGGACGACCTGGAGCTGACCGTCGACCTGCGCGTGGTGCGCAACCTGCCGAAGGCGCTGCGGGACAACGACTTCACGGTCACGGCCGTCGTCGTGGACGACCGGCTGGTCGACGTCGAGCCGGGCGACACGAGCGAGCAGCGCTACGGCATCGCGTTCGACCTCGGCACCACGACCGTCGTCGCCACCCTGCTCGACCTGTCCACCGGCACCCCGGCCGCGGTGCGCTCGATGCTCAACCGCCAGCAGCCGTTCGGCGCGGACGTGATCACCCGGATCAGCGCCACCATGCTCGACCCCGAGGCCATGGGCCGGCTCACCGCGGCCGCGCACCAGACGCTGGCGACGCTGGCCGGCGAGGTGTGCGAGGAGGCCGGCGTCGACCCGCTGCGGGTGTACGAGGTCGCGCTCGCCGGCAACGCCACGATGACCCAGCTGGCCCTTGGCATCGACCCGGAGCCGCTCGGCGTGGCCCCGTTCGTGATGGCCACCCGCACTCTCCCTCGGATTCTGGCCGCCGACCTCGGCGTGCCGGTGCACCCGGGCGCGCCCGCGTACACGTTCCCCGCGCTCGGCGCGTACGTCGGCGGCGACATCGTCTCCGGGATGCTCGCGTCCGGAATGGACCGGGACAAACGCTTGCGGCTGTTCGTCGACGTGGGCACCAACTGCGAGATCGTCCTGGGCGACGGCCAGCGGCTGCTCGCCACGGCGGCGCCGGCGGGGCCGGCGTTCGAGGGTGCGGCGATCCGCTGCGGGATGCGGGCGGCCGAGGGCGCGATCGAGGTCGTCAAGATCGACCAGGAGGACGTGCGGCTGCAGGTGATCGGCGACGTCGAGCCGGCCGGGCTGTGCGGTTCCGGCCTGGTGGACGCGGTCGCCGAGCTCGTCGCGATCGGGCTGCTCGACGCGTCGGGGCGGCTGATGGCGGTCGACGCCGCGCAGGAGAAGTTCCCCAAGCTCGCCGGCCGGCTGCGCGAGGTCAACGGCGAGCGCGTCTTCATGCTGCACGAGCCCGACATCTACCTGTCGCAGCGAGACGTGCGCGAGCTGCAGTTCGCGAAGGCGGCGATCGCCACCGGGTGGCGGCTCCTGGTCGAGGAGCTGGGCGTGGCCGAGGGCGACATCCAGCAGGTGCTGCTCGCGGGCTCGTTCGGCTCGTACCTGTCGCCGGCCAACGCGGTGCGGATCGGGCTGGTGCCGGACATCTCGGTGCTGCGCATCGTCAGCGCGGGCAACGTGGCGGGCGAGGGCGCGAAGATGACACTGCTGTCGATGCGGGAGCGGGCGGGGGCCGCGGCACTGCTGAGGGAGGTGCGCTATGTCGAGCTCTCCGACCGCCCGGACTTCAACGACCGGTTCATCGAGCAGCTCTCCTTCCCCGGCTGAGGTCGCCGTAGTCGCCTGTGGCGCGCTGTCCACGCACGTCACGGAGATCGCCGCGCGGCGGGGCTGGCCGGTGCACGTCCACCCGCTGCCGCCGCTGCTGCACAACCGTCCCGAGCGGATCGCGGCCGCCGTCGAGTCCGCGTTGGACACGCTGCGCGGGTACGACCGGGTGGCCGTCGCGTTCGCGGACTGCGGCACGTACGGCGCGCTCGACGAGGTGTGTGCCCGCCGCGGCGTGGCCCGGCTCGGCGGGGCGCACTGCTACGAGGTGTTCGCCGGCGCTGGCCGGCTCCGCGAGCTCCTGGAGGCCGAGCCCGGCACCTACGTGCTGACCGACTTCCTCGTCCGCTCGTTCCGCCGCACGGTCGTCGCCGAGCTCGGCCTGGACCGGTACCCGGAGCTGCGCGAGGACTACTTCCGCCACTACCGCCGGGTGGTCTGGCTCGCGCAGCGGCCGACGGAGTCGTTGCGCGCCAAAGCTCGCCAGGCCGCCGAGACGCTCGGTCTGCCGCTGTCGATCGTGTCCGTCGGGGACGAAGGCCTGGAGCGTGAGCTGGCGGACCTCCTGTGACATGTTCGCTCCGCAAGCTCCGCTCAGGAGCTGACGCGCCACCGCTCGGCCTCGGCGACCTGGTTGAACGTGAACACGTGCAGTCCCGTCACCGCCATCCCCGGCTCCGACAACCCCGGCGCCGCGCGGTCGAGCAGCCGATCCGGCGAGTACGTGGTCGCCAGCCGCGCGAACCAGGCGAGGTGCTTGCCGAGGAAGCGAGCCGACTCCCCCACGCCGATCTTGCCGGCCATCGCCAGCAGCTTGGTGCGCTCGACCGGGCCGGCGAGCCCGATCCGGACCGGCAGGTCCACGCCGCGCCGCCGGACCCGGCGCACCCAGCCGGTGAGCACCTTCGCGTCGAAGCACAGGTTCGACACGATGTAGGTGGCGTGTGCGCGCTTGTCCCACATGGCCTGCACGACGATGTCGTCGTCGATCGACGGGTGGCTCTGCGGGTAGCCGGTGATCCCGACGTGCCGGAACGGCCGGCCCTGCGCGGTGAGCTCGGCGAGCAGCGGCAGCGCGCCGTGGAAGCGGCCGGCGGGCGGGTCGGCGTCGCCGGCCGGGACGAACACGTCGTCCACGCCGGCCGTGAGGAGCCGGTCGACGATCTCCTCCAGGTGCTTGCCGTCGACGACGAGCCGGGCGGACAGGTGCGGCACGACCCGGTAGCCACGCTTGGTCAGCCGCTCGGTGAGGTCGAGCGTCGGGTCGAGGCCCTTGGTGGGCGAGGCCGTGACGGTGATGGTCACCTCCGGCGGCACCGAGCCGGCGATGACGTCCTCGATCGCGGCGGTGGGGATGACCTCGTAGCGGATGTCCCGCGTCCAGTCGACGTTGCGCATGGCCAAACTCGATTCGTAATACGCAATGGCGTCTCGAAGAGAGTAACCGCCCTCGGCGTTCGCGACAACGCTTATAGTTTCGCCATGAGCAACAAGGAGGCCGGCACCGGGGTTCAGTCGGTCGACCGTGCGATCAGCGTGCTGGAGATCCTGGCGCGGCAGGGCGAGGCCGGGGTCAGCGAGGTCGCCGCCGAGATCGAGGTCCACAAGTCGACCGCGTTCCGGCTGCTCAACGCGCTGGAGACCAGAGGGCTGGTGGAGCAGGCCGAGGATCGGGGGAAGTACCGGCTGGGGTTCGGCATCGTGCGGCTGGCGGGTGCGGTGTCCGGCGGCATGGACGTGACGCGGCACAGCCGGCCGGTGTGCGAGCGGCTGGCCCGAGAGCTCGGCGAGACGGTGAACATCGCGGTCGGCGAGGCGCATTTCGCGGTGAACCTGGACCAGGTGCGCGGCATGTCGGCGGTGGCGGCGCACAACTGGGTGGGCCGGCTGACCCCGCTGCACGCGACGTCGAGCGGCAAGATCCTGCTGGCGTACCGCAGCGAGAAGCGGCGCACGGAGCTGCTCTCGCACGGGATGGAGCAGTTCACCCCGCACACGGTCACCACGCGCAAACAGCTGACCGAGCACCTGGCGGCGGTGCACGAGCGTGGCTACGCGGTCGCGGTGGAGGAGTACGAGATCGGCCTCAACGCGATCGCCGCCCCCATTCGCGGCCACGACGGCAAGGTCTTCGCCGCGGTGAGCGCCTCGGGACCGGCGTACCGCCTGACGGAGACCCTGATGCACGAACAGGCGCCGGCCCTGGTCCACGGCGCCGACGAGATCAGCCGCCGGCTGGGCTACCTTGGCTGACCTCGTCCGACGAAGATCTTGGTATACAAGCGTTTGCCGGCTTTCGGAATGGGTATTCACGCTCACTGGTCCGGGCGCGGCGTGGCCCGGCCACAGCAGCCGTGGAGCCGCCATGCTCAGCCATCACGAGGACCGCGAGCTCAGAGCGATCGAGCAGTGGTTCGAGGAGTACGACCCCGCCCTCACCAAGATGCTCCGGAACTACGAGACCCCGCCCCCTCGCTCCCCCTTTCGACTTGCCGGCCGCATCGCGGTCGACGTCATCGGGGCGACCCTCTTCCTCCTCGGCGCGACGCTGACCGTGCCGGTCCTCGTCGTCTTGGGCGTGCTGCTCATCGTCGTGGGTGTGTGTCTGCACCTCGCGGCCGGTGGCCGGCATCGCCACGGGCGGCCAGCGCGCTGATCTCGGCCACCATCGCCGGCCACTGCGTGCTGTTCGGGATGTGGCTCATCTCCGGGTAGCGCACGAACCTCGCCCCCGGAATCGCCTCGGCGGTCGCCCTGCCCGCCTTCCAGTGACCCATCCCGTCGTTGTCGCCGTGCACGACCAGAGCGGGACACGTCATCTTGGCGAGCTGCGGGCGCCGGTTCCCGGACGCGAACCCCGCTGCGGCCAGGCGCATGTCGCCCTTCGGGTTGAGCCCGCGGTCGAACGCGAGCCGGCCGGCCTCGCGCCAGTGCTCGAAGTCTTCCGGGAGCGCCGGGGTGGCCATGACGCGGTAGAGCTTCGCCCACTTCTCCCCTTCCTGGTCGCGGGTCTTCGACTGCCCGGCCACGGCGCGGAACACCCGCAGCATGGTGCGAAGCCTCGGCCGGGTCAGCAGCGGCGAGGAGGACGGGCTCACCGACTGCATCGTGACGCTGCGGACCCGGTCCGGATGCCGGGCCGCCACCAGCTGCGCGATCATCCCGCCGAGCGAGGCGCCCATGACGTGCCCGCCGGACCAGCCGAGCGCGTCGAACACGGCGATCGCGTCGTCGGCCACGTCACCCAGCGTGTAGGCGGGCCGCTGCTTGCGTGGGAGGTTGTCGTACCGACGCAGATGCGTGGACAGGCCGGTGTCCCGGTTGTCCATCCGCACCACCTGGAAGCCGTGGTCGACGAACAGCCGCAGGACGAAGTCGGGCCACATCACCAGCTGGCCGCCGGCGCCCATGAGGAGCAGCAGCGGCGTCCCGTCGGGCGGGCCGATGCGTTCGTAGGCGAGCTCCACGTCGCCGTTGTGGGCCTTCTCGATCATGGCAACCACCCCCAGTGCGTGCCGGTTCCAATGCACTGCATCGTAACCTTGTGTCGCCATTTTCACAATGCAGTGCATTGTGAAATGGTGGACCGGTGCCGAAGAAGATCGACCACCGCGCTCGCCGGCTGGAGCTGACCGAAGCCCTTTGGCGAATCACCCGACGCGAGGGCTGGGACGCGATCAGCCTGCGCAAGGTGGCGGCCGAGGCGGGCGTGTCGATGGGCATGGTGCAGCACTACTTCACGACGAAGGACGAGATGCTGCGCTTCGCGATCGAGATGATCGAGGAGGACGTCCGCGAGCGAGTCCGGGCCCGGGTGGCGACGCTGCCGGAGCCGCACGACCCGCGCCTGCTGGTGTGGACGATCCTGTCCGAGATGATCCCCAGCCCGACCCGACGCGAGGCGGAGGTCGAGGCGACGAACGTGTTCGTCCGCCGGTTCACGCTCAGCCCGGCGAGCGCCGCGCGGTTCGCCCGCAGCGGCGCCGAGCTCCGAGCAGGGCTCAAGCAGCTGATCCTCCTCGCCCGCGACGGGAGCGGCACGGACGCCGACGCCGACCGCGACGCGGGCGGGCTCGTGTCGCTCCTCAACGGGCTGCTGTTCGACTTCGTGACCGGCGAGCAGACCTCGGAGACCGCGCTCGAGACGCTGCGGGCCCAGCTCGACTTCGTCTTCGGCCCGGCTCCGGCCGGCGACTCGGACGCCTGAGCCGCTGCCGGGTCGCCCGACGCTCGCCCATACGATGGGACGTCCGCGACCGCGAAGGGAACTGTCTGTGCGCGCACTGGTCACCGGCGGAGCCGGCTTCATCGGATCGACGCTGGTCGACCGGCTGCTCGCCGACGGGCACGAGGTGGCCGTCGTCGACGACCTGTCCCGGAACAGCCTCGCGAACCTCGCCAGTGCCCGGGAGACCGGCCGGCTCACCGTGCACGAGCTGGACATCAACGACCCCGCGCTCGCCGAGGTCGTGGCCGGCGCCGGCCCCGAGGTCGTCTTCCACCTGGCCGCGCAGATCGACGTCCGGCACAGCGTGACCGACCCGCGCGGCGACGCCGCCAAGAACGTGCTCGGCACCATCGCGGTGGCCGAGGCCGCGCGCCGGGCCGGCGTGCGCAAGGTCGTCTTCGCGTCGTCCGGCGGGTCCATCTACGGCTCGCCCGAGGACCTGCCGGTGGCCGAGACCGCCGCGATCAACCCGAAGTCGCCCTACGGCGCGGGCAAGGTCGCCGGCGAGGTGTACCTCAACAGCTACCGCGAGCTGTACGGCCTGGAATGCACGCACCTCGCGCTGGCCAACGTGTACGGCCCGCGGCAGGACCCGCACGGCGAGGCGGGCGTCGTGGCGATCTTCGCGAACGCGCTGCTGACCGGCCACCCCACGAAGCTCTTCGGCGACGGCGGCAACACCCGTGACTACGTCTACGTCGGCGACGTGGTGGCCGCGTTCGTCGCCGCGGCGGGCCCCTCCGGCGACGGCCGCCGCTACAACATCGGCACCGGTGTGCAGACCTCCGACCGCCAGCTGCACACGCTGGTCGCCGGGGCCGCGAACGCTCCCGACGAGCCGGAGACGGCCGCCGCCCGCCTGGGCGACCTGCGTGCGTCGGCCCTGGACGCGACCGCGGCGACCACCGAGCTGGGCTGGCACCCTGAGGTGGACATCGCCGAGGGCGTGCGCCGCACGGTGGAGTACTTCCGCAAGCTGACCTGAGCTGAGTCGAGGAGCCGGTCGAGGACTAGTGGAGAGTGCCGTCGTTCTCGGTGTCCGACGGCTCCGGGCTCTCCGCGCTGCGCAGGGCGATCGCGCGGGCCAGGCGGGCGTAGCGGAGCTCGATCTCCTTGAAGCGCAGGTACGTGTTGATCGTGGCGAAGCCGAACGCCACCACCATCGCGTACAACACCAGGTCCGTGCCTCGGCCGACGCCGACCAGGGAGGCGAGCCGGCTGACCTGGTTCGGCGCCAGCACCGCGAACACGCCGAACACCAGGAACAGCGCGAACCCGAGCTTCACGGTCGCGCCCGACCGCGAGGTGCCGTGGTGGCGCAGGAAGAAGATCAGGATCAGTACGACGGCCAGGATGAGCAGGTACTGGATCAGCATGGTCGGGCCCTACCTCCTGGCGTTCGTCCGGAGCAGCGAGTCGAACAGGATGTTCACGCCGTTGATCAGCGACTGGCCCTTCGCCATCGAGTACTCCGTGTACAGGATGGTCACCGGCTCCTCGGCCACCCGCCAGTTCTCCCGCGCGACCATCTCCACGATCTGCGAAGCGTGACCCATGCCGTTCAGCGTGATGTTGATGCCGTCGGCGACGGTCCGGTTGAACGTCCGCAGCCCGTTGTGCGCGTCGGTCAGCTTCAGCTTGCGCAACGCGGGCGAGAGCAGCACCACGGTCTTGAGCACCAGCCGCTTGATGAACGGGATGTGCTCGATGTCGCCGTGGAACCGGGTGCCCAGCACGATGTCCAGCGGCTCGTGGCGCAGCCGGTCCACCATCCGCTCGACGTCCTTGACCTGGTGCTGACCGTCCGCGTCGAACGTGACGAAGTACTGCGCGCCGGCCTGGGACCGCGCGTACTCGATGCCGGTCTGGATGGCCGCGCCCTGCCCGAGGTTGACCGGGTGGCGCACCAGGTGCGCGCCGCCGAGCCGGATCTGCTCCGCGGAGCGGTCCCTGCTGCCGTCGTCCACGCAGACCACGTTCGGGAAGGTCTTGCGGGCCTCGCGCACGACGTCGGCGATGACCGGTGCCTCGTTGTAGACCGGTACCACCAGCCACACATCCCGCTGGTCGCCCACATCGCCTCCAGATGACCTATTGACACCGGACGAGTCCTGCCGTCCGAAGAAGGCTACCGGCGCGCCGGTTCGCGCCCGGCGTGAGGCCCGAGTCGTAGCTCGAGTCGATGCCCGCAGCGCCCGGGCGGAGCGCGCCGTTTAGGCTCCGAGCCGTGAAAATCGCAGTCATCGCCCTCGGGAAGATCGGTCTCCCGCTCGCCGTGCAGTTCGCCGACAAGGGCCACGAGGTGGTCGGCGTCGACATCAACGCCACCGTCGTCGACCTGGTCAACCGTGCGGTCGAGCCGTTCCCCGGCGAGGCGCACCTGCAGGAGAAGCTGTCCGAGCTGGTGCCCGCCGGCAAGCTGCGGGCCACCACCGAGTACGGCGACGCGGTGCCCGGCGCGGACGCGGTCGTGCTCGTGGTGCCGCTGTTCGTCGACGACGAGGCCCGCCCCGACTTCGGCTGGATGGACGCGGCCACCGAGGAGCTGGCCCGCCACCTCTCCCCCGGCACGCTCGTGTCCTACGAGACCACGCTGCCGGTCGGCACCACCCGCAACCGCTGGAAGCCCATGCTGGAGAAGGGCTCCGGGCTCACCGAGGGCAGCGACTTCCACCTCGTCTTCTCTCCCGAGCGGGTGCTCACCGGCCGGGTGTTCGCGGACCTGCGCAAGTACCCGAAGCTGGTCGGCGGGCTGTCCGCGGCCGGCGCCGAGCGGGCCCGCGAGTTCTACGAGGCCGTGCTGGACTTCGACGACCGCCCGGACCTGGACCGCCCCAACGGCGTATGGGACCTCGGCTCGGCGGAGGCGAGCGAGCTCGCGAAGCTCGCCGAGACCACCTACCGCGACGTGAACATCGGCCTGGCCAACCAGTTCGCCCGGTTCGCCGCCACCGCGGGCATCGACGTGTACCAGGTCATCGAGGCGTCGAACTCCCAGCCCTACAGCCACATCCACCAGCCGGGCATCGCGGTCGGCGGGCACTGCATCCCCGTCTATCCGCGGCTGTACCTGTGGAACGACCCCGAGGCGACCGTCGTGCGCGCGGCCCGCGAGGCGAACGCCGGCATGCCCGACTACACGATCGGCCTGCTCGAGGGCGTGCACGGCGAGCTCTCCGGACAGCGGGTCGTCGTGCTGGGCGCCGCCTACCGCGGCGGGGTCAAGGAGACGGCGTTCTCCGGCGTGTTCGCCACCGTCGCGGCGCTGCGCGAGCGGGGTGCGACCGCGCTCGTGCACGACCCGATGTACACCGACGAGGAGCTGCGCGGGTACGGCTTCGAGCCCTACCACCTCGGCGAGAAGGTCGACGCCGCCGTGGTGCAGGCCAACCACGCCGAGTACGCCAACCTCGGCCCGGACGACCTGCCCGGCGTCACCACGTTCGTCGACGGCCGGCGGGTGAGCCAGGCGGACGCGTGGCCGGGCGTGACCTACCGCGCGATCGGGAAGGCGTGAGCGAGATGGCTTTCGTCAGTGCCTTTGTTGCCGACAGCGCCGACGTCGCGGAGAACGCGAAGCTCGGCGAGGGCACCAAGATCTGGCACCAGGCGCAGGTGCGCGAGGACGCGCAGCTGGGCGAGAACTGCATCGTCGGGCGCGGCGCGTACATCGGCACCGGCGTGCGGCTCGGCGACAACTGCAAGGTCCAGAACCTCGCGCTGGTGTACGAGCCCGCCCAGCTCGCGGACGGCGTGTTCATCGGCCCGGCCGTGGTGCTGACCAACGACACCTACCCGCGCGCGATCAACCCGGACGGCAGTCAGAAGAGCGCCTCGGACTGGCAGCTGGTCGGCGTGACCATCGCCGAGGGCGCCGCGATCGGGGCCCGAGCGGTGTGCGTGGCGCCGGTCCGGATCGGTGCGTGGGCGACGGTGGCGGCGGGCGCGGTGGTGACGAAGGACGTGCCCGACTTCGGCCTGGTGGCCGGGGTCCCGGCGCGCCGGATCGGCTGGGTCGGCAAGGCCGGCGCGCCGCTGCGCCAGGAGGGCGAGCGGTGGGTGTGCCCGCTGACCGGCGCGGCCTACGTCGAGCGCGACGGCGTGCTCGAGGAGGCCTGACCTCACCGCCCCAACAGGTTCGCGGCCACCTCTCGGGTCGTCGCCGAGTCCTCGATCGAGCTCAGTGCCTTGGCGGCCCGGCCGGCGTTGTGCTTGATCGCCCGCACCCGCTCCTCGGTGAGCGCGGCGAGGGTGTCCCGCAGGGCCCGCGCGGTGGCGTCCGGCGCGATCGCGCCGAGGTCGTGCTCGGTGATCAGCCGGTCGGTCTCCGGCGCCGAGGCGAACACGACGCCGAGCCGGGCCTGGACGAAGTCGAACATCTTGTTGGGCAGCATCAGCCAGTGGTTCGGGGTGAGTCGCGGCAGGCTGTAGATGCCGACGTCGTAGGCGTTGAGCGTGTCCACCAGCTCCGTCGTGGGCACCGGCGGATGCAGCGTCACGCGAGGTTCGTCCGCGATCAGCGCGCGCAGGCCGGCCAGGTACCTGCCGCCGTCGCGGGCCGGGACCAGGTACAGGTCGAGGGTGAACCGCTCGTCGAGCATGCGCACGGCCTTGACGAGCGCCTCGATGTTGCGCCCGGGCACCGCTCCCCCGCTGTGCACCAGCCGGATCCGCCCCGGGGTGACCTCGCTCGGCGTGAGCTCGCGGAACGCGCTCGCGTTGCGCACCGTGTGCGTGCGCACGCCGAACTGCGTCTCGTACATCGCGCCGATCGAGTCGTTGACCACGGTCACCGCGGACATCTTCGGCAGATACTTCCCGCACTGGTGGGCCATGAACGGCTTCACCAGCAGCCGCCACGAGCGGACGTGCGTGCGCTCCTCGGGCGCCCACTCGTGCATGTCCGCCAGTACCGGGGCGCCCTGCGCGACCCGGTGCGCCACGGCCATCGCGCGGGCCTCGTTCGCCACCACCAGGTCGAAGCGCCGGGCACCGACGAGCCGCAGCGCCCGCCGGACCGCCGGCGCGCGCAGCTCGACCGCGTCGTGGCGGCGCAGCGCGAGCAGAGCCACCCCGGGGAAGGCCTGCGGCAGCGACGGCAGGGCGACGTCGATCGCCACATGCTCGGCCGCCGCCGCGGGCTTGTCGCCGTAGCCGAGCGTGGTCACCTCCCCGAGCCCGGCCAACACGTCCAGCTGGCGCAGCACCCGGGAGTCGGCGCTGATGTCGGAGAAGGACACGCAGAGGATCCTTCGTCGCGCGGAGGTCATGCCGTCCTCACGCCCGAGGTGCCCGCCGAGGTTGCCTCGCGGACCCGCTATCGTCGTGGGCCGTGAGCAGCATTCGATCGGTCATGACCACCCTCAGTCGCATGCCGGTGGTCCGCGAGGTGCGACGGCGCACGTTCAAGAGCACTGCCAACTACTGGGAGAGCCGCTACGCGAGCGGCGGCAACTCCGGCGCCGGCTCCTACGGCCGGCAGGCCGAGTGGAAGGCGGAGATCGTCAACGACTGGGTCGCCGAGCTCGGCGTCACCTCCGTGATCGACCTCGGCTGCGGGGACGGCAACCAGCTCTCGCTCGCGAAGTACCCGCGCTACCTGGGCCTGGACCCGTCGTCGACCGCGGTGCGTGGCTGCATCGAGCGGTTCCGCGGCGACGAGACGAAGAGCTTCCTCGCCTACGACCCGTCGACCCTGGCCGACCCGGCCGGCTGGCTGCGCGCCGACCTCGCGCTGTCGATGGAGGTCATCTTCCACCTGATCGAGGACGAGATCTTCGTCGACTACATGACCCGGCTCTTCGACAGCGCCGAGCGGTACGTGGTCATCTGCAACAACGCCACGGCCGACGACGAGCGCGCCGCACACGAGCGGCACCGCGACTTCACGAAGTGGGTCGGCACTGAGCGCCCGCAGTGGACACTGGACAAGCGCGTCGACCCGCCCGCCGACGTCGACCTGCAGTCCTCGTTCTTCTTGTACCGCAAGGGCTGAGTCAGCTCCGACCGCGCCGCCACGGGCGGGGGATCGGCAGTCTCGCCACCTCCGCCCGGTTCAGCGCCCACCACACGACGAGGAACCCGAGCGCCAGCACCGGGTCCAGCAGCAGTGCCAGGCCGGCCGCGTGCTCCACGAGGACGAGCCCGCCCGCCAGCGCGACGCCGAGCAGGACCTTCACGTACACCAGCGCCCACCGGTGGCCGTCCTTGCGCCACACGACCGTGATCGGGATCGACGTGATCACCACGGTGCCGCACAGGTAGCCGAGCGCCACGCCGGCCGTCCCCATCCGCGGTGCCACCGCGACCCAGATCGCCGCGCCCACCAGCATGCCGATGATGCTCGCCGCGGTGTTGACCATCATGCCGCGCTGCGAGCGGCTGTTCAGCGCGTTCACGCTGGCCACGCAGAGGTTCGTGGCCAGCACCGCGGCCGCCAGCACCGGCAGCAGCTTCTCCGCGCCGGCGAACTCCTCGTCCCAGACCACGTCGACGATCAGCCGACTGCAGACCATGATCGCGCCGAAGATGGCCACCAGCATCACGGCCAGTCCGCGGGTGGCGGCGTCAGTGCGGGCGCGGAAGGCTACGAGGTCGCGGCGTCCCCACGCCTCGGACATGGACGGCAGCAGCACCAGCGACAGCGAGGCCGCCAGCAGCGACGCCGGCGTGGCCAGGGCGATCGCCGAGGCGTACTGGCCCGCCTCCGCGTCGCCCGCCGTCAGCATGGCCGCGACCTGGGAGAGCTGGAGGAACCCGGTGCTCGCGAGCGAGCCGATCGCGCCGAGGGCGACGAACCCGTCCAGCTCGCGGCGCAACGTCCGGTCCGGCCGGCCGCGCGCGCCGTAGGGCCAGCTCGCCAGCGTGTACAGCCCGTAGGTCGCCACGAGCGGCAGCACCAGCGCGGTGTCGCGCACGCCGGCGAGCAGCAGCACGACCAGGCCGGCGAGCCCCAGCAGCACGCTGGTGACGTCCCACAGCGTGGCCCGCGGCACCTGACCCGCGCCGAACTGGACACCGCGGGTGAAGCTGTAGCCGGAGTAGGCGATGGTCAGGCCGGCCACGCAGAGCGCGTCGGTCCAGGAGCCGTCGTCGATCAGCATCCAGATCGGCAGGCTCGCCGCACCCAGCAGCACGCCGGTCTGCATCGTGCGCATCCGCAGGTGCGCCGCCGCGGACCGGGCCTGCTCGGGACTCTCCGCGCCCCGCGCCCTGGCCAGGAACTTCGACGCGGCACTGCCGGTCGTCGTCGGCCACAGCAGGGCCAGCGTCAGCGACGTCGCGATGGCCGAGGCCACCACGCCCAACACGCTCGCGCCGGCGAGGTGGCCGACGAGGAACGCGGTGGCGAACCGCAGCAGTCCCTGCGCGACCAGGCCGATCGTGCTGTACACGCCGCCGCGGGCCAGCGAGGTCGAGGTCGGCTCGTCCAGCCGGACCGGCCGCAGCATGCCTCGCAGCTGCACGACGGTCACCGGCGCGCCGCCACGACGTCGCGGTGCACGGCGGCGACGGTGTCCACGGCGTGCCCGACGTCGAAGTGGTCGTGCGCCCACTGCCGGACCTTCTCCGGCTCGTGCGGCACGGAACCGTCCAGCACGGACACGGCCGCGGCGACCGCGTCGGCCACGCTGCCGCCGAGCACGGGCGGGGCTGTGTCGGCGTAGAGCGGCAGCGGCACCGGAACCACCATCGGCGCGCCCGCGGCCAGCGCCTCGATCTCGCTCACCGCGAGGATCCCGGCGGCCTGGCCGACCACGACGTGCGCGCCGGACAGCAGCGCGAGGTAGTCGGCGTGGTCGCCGCGGGGCAGCAGCGTGACGCCGGCCGCCGCCGCGTCGGCCGCCTGCGGTCCCCAGTCGAGGCCGACCACGTCCGCGCGCCCGTCGAGTGCACCGACCAGCGCGGCCGCGGTCTCGAGCTGGACGGCGCTGTTCTTGTCCGGCGACCAGCGGGAGGCGAACACGACCCGCGGCGGGCCCGGCGTGGGCGTCCACGGCGCGATGTTGTCCACGTCGATCGGCACCGGCAGGTACACGGCGTCGTCACGGTGCGGCAGCACGTGCTCGGCGAGGTCGGGCGTGGAGAAGAACACCGCCTCGGCGTCGCGCAGCGCGTCCCGGATGCCCGCGCCGCGGCTCGGCTCGTACTGCGCGGTGCGCACGTCGGAGCCGTGGCAGTGCAGGACGTAGCGGGGCGCGCCGAAGCGGGAATGCGCCACGGTGGACGCGGAGTGCACGTGCACGATGTCGTGGCGCCGGGCCAGCAGCCGCAGCCGCGCCACCCAGGCGGCGCCGATCAGCGCGCGCCTGGCCTGCCCGGTCGGCCCGCGCCACTCCTGCGCGGGGGCGGCCTTGGGCAGGTAGTGCCACGCGAAGCCGCGCCGGGACGCCTCGGCGATCAGCCGGTGCGCGGTGAACGCGGCCTCGTTGACGTGCAGCACCGACGGCTGGGCCACCGGCGTCACGCCCGCTGCCCGAGCAGCTCGGCGGCGAGAGTGCGGGTCACCGCGGAGTCCTCGACGGAGTTCAGCACCTTGGCCGCCTTGTCGGCGTTCTGCTTGAACCCGCGCACCTGGTCCTCGGTGAGCTCGGCGAGCGTGTCGTGCAGGGCGCCCTCAGTGGGGTCCGGCGCGATCGCGCCCAGGTCGTGATCGAGGATGATCCGGTCGGTCTCCAGCGAGGCGTTGAACACGATGCCCAGCCGCGCCTGCACGTAGTCGAAGATCTTGTTGGGCAGCATCAGCCGGTGGTTCGGGGTGAGCGGGGGCAGGCTGAAGATGCCGACGTCGTAGCCGTTCAGCGTGTCCGCCAGCTCGGCGGGCCGGACCGGCGGGTGCACCCGGATCCGCGTCTCGTCGCCGATCAGCGCGCGCAGGCTGTCCAGGTACTTCCCGCCGTCGCGCGCGGGTACGAGGTACATGTCGAGGGAGAACCGCTCGTCGAGCCGGCGCACCGCCTCGATCATCGCCTCGATGTTGCGCCCGGGCACCGCTCCCCCGCTGTGCACCAGCCGGATCCGGCCGGCGGCCATGTCGCTCGGCTCGAGGTCGCGGTAGGGCCCGGTGTTGCGCACGGTCCGCGGCGCCACGCCGAACCGCTCGGTGTACATCGCGCCGATCGAGTCGTTGACCACGGTCACCGCGGACATCTTCGGCAGGTACTTGGCGCACTGGTGGGTCATGAACGGCTTGACCAGCAGCCGCCAGGACAGCACGTGAGTGCGCTCCTCGGGCGCCCACTCGTGCAGGTCGGCCAGCACCGGCGCGCCGTGGGCGATCTCGTGCGCCATCGCCATCGCGCGCGCCTCGTTGGCCACCACCAGGTCGAAGCGGCGGTCGCCCACCAGGCGAAGCGCCTCGCGGATGGCCGGCGCGGTCAGCTCGACGGCGTCGAAGCGGCGCAACGCCAGCCGCGCCACTCCCGACAGGGTCTGCGGCAGCGACGGCAGGGCCTCGTCGACCCGCAGGTGCTCGGTCGCCCCCGGCGGCTGCTCGCCGTACGCGACCGTGGTCACCTCGCCCAGCTCCGCCAACACCTCCAGCTGCCGGAGTACCCGGGCGTCCCGGTTGATGTCCGAGAAGGAGATGCACAGCACGCGCTTACCCGCCATGGGCGGGAAGCCTAGTCGCGGCCCCCTGACGGCGACCGGGCGGACGAGGGCAAATACAGTGGCCCCGACGCTCCGCCCGACCAGGGAGAAAGACACATCTCGTGAACCGCACCTCAGGGGACCGTGACGAAACCCTGCCACAAGTACGCGATCAAGCCGACCATTCGCTCGCCAAGGCGACCAACAGTTTGATTTTTCGGGGAGGCGGCACAGTGAGCAAGGAGTTCATTCCGCCCGCCAAGCCGATCATCGGCGACGAGGAACGCGCGGCGGTCGACGCCGTGCTCCGTTCCGGGATGCTGGCGCAGGGCGCCGAGGTCGCCTCCTTCGAGGAGGAGTTCAGCGCGACGCTGCTGGACGGCCGCCCGGTGGTCGCGGTCAACTCGGGCACCGCGGGCCTGCACCTGGGTCTGCTGGCCGCCGGTGTCGGCCCCGGCGACGAGGTCATCGTGCCGTCGTTCACCTTCGCGGCGACCGCGAACTCCGTGGCGCTGACCGGTGCCACCCCGGTGTTCGCCGACATCGAGCTCGACCACTACTGCCTCGACCCGCGCAGCGTCGACAGCGTGATCACCGAGCGCACCAAGGGGATCATGCCGGTGCACCTCTACGGGCACCTGGCGAACATGCCGGCCCTCACCGAGCTCGCCGACTCCCGCGGCCTCGCGCTGTACGAGGACGCCGCGCAGGCGCACGGAGCGAGCCTCGGTGGTCGCAAGGCCGGCACGTTCGGCGCGTTCGCCATGTTCAGCCTCTACCCGACGAAGAACATGACCTCCGGCGAGGGCGGCATGATCTCCACCGGCGACGCCGACCGGGAGCGGACGCTGCGGCTGCTGCGCAACCAGGGCATGTTGAAGCAGTACGCGAACGAGATCGTCGGCTTCAACGCCCGGATGACCAACCTGCACGCGGCGATCGGGCGGGTGCAGCTGACCAAGGTCGGCGGCTGGACCGAGACCCGCCAGGCGAACGCCCGGTACTTCGACGCGAACCTGAGCGGCGTCGGCGTGCCCGTGGTGGCCGACGGCGCGGTGCACGTCTACCACCAGTACACGATCACGGTGCCCGACGACCGGGACGGCTTCGTCGCGGCGCTGAAGGAGGAGCACCAGATCGGCTCCGGCGTCTACTACCCGATCCCGAACCACCGGCTCGAGTCCTTCCGGCGCACGGAGGACCTGCCGAACACCGAGCAGGCCGCGAAGACGGTCGTCTCGCTGCCGGTGCACCCGTCGCTGGACGCCGAGGACCGGGAGCGGATCGTGCACGCGGTGAACACGTTGGCGAAGGCGGGTGCGTGAGATGGCTGACCTGCGAGTGGGCCTGATCGGCCTGGGCATGATGGGCCGCCATCACGCGCGCGTGGTGCGCGAGGTCGAGGGCATGGAGCTGGTCGCCGTGGCCGACGCCACCGGTGACCCGCACAACGTCGCCGGCGGCCTGCCGGTGCTGGGCGACGTGCACGAGCTCATCGCCGCCGGCATCGACGCCGCGGTGTGCGCGGTGCCCACAGGCATGCACGAGGAGGTCGGCCTGGCGCTGGCCGAGGCGGGCGTGCACACCCTGATCGAGAAGCCGATCGCGCACAGCGTCGAGGCCGGCGAGCGGCTGGTGAAGGCGTTCGCGGCGCGCGGCGTCGTCGGTGCGGTCGGCCACATCGAGCGGTACAACCCGGCGCTGCAGTCGCTGCGCGCGCGGATGGCGAACGGCGACCTCGGCGACATCTACCAGATCGCCACCCGTCGCCAGGGCCCGTTCCCGGCCCGGATCGCGGACGTCGGCGTGGTGAAGGACCTGGCGACGCACGACATCGACCTGACCGCGTGGCTCGCGCAGTCGGAGTTCCTGACCGTGTCCGCGCAGGTCGCGCTGCGCTCGGGTCGGCCGCACGAGGACCTGGTCGCGGCGACCGGCAAGCTGGCCAACGGCGCGGTGACCAACCACCTGGTGAACTGGCTGTCTCCCATGAAGGAGCGGGTCACCGTGGTGACCGGCGAGAAGGGCGCGTTCGTCGCGGACACGCTCACCGCCGACCTCACCTTCTACGCCAACGGCGTGGTCGACACCGAGTGGGACTCGGTGGCCAACTTCCGCGGCGTGTCGGAGGGCGACGTGACCCGGTTCGCGATTTCCAAGCGCGAGCCGCTGCGCACCGAGCACGAGAGGTTCCGCGACGCGATCCTGGGCGAGGACGCGGACATCGTGACGCTGCAGGAGGGTCAGAACACGCTGGCCACGGCCGAGCAGGTGCTGACGTCGGCGGCGATGGCGGCGGTATGAAGATCGTCCTGGTGACCCGGCTGTTCGCGCCGGAGGTGGCCGCCGCCGCGTTCCGACTCAAGGCGCTCGCCGACGGGCTGGCGGCGACCGGTCACCAGGTCACGGTGCTCACCACGAAGCCGCCCGCGAACGCCGGCACGCAGTCGTTCGACGACTACACCGTCAAGCGCTGGCCCGTGCTGCGCGACGCGGGCGGCAACGTGCGCGGGTACGTGCAGTACGCCAGCTACGACTTCCCGATGATGGCGCGGCTGTTGATCAGCTCGGCCGACGTGGTCGTCTCCGAGCCGCCGCCCACCACCGGCGCGCTGGCCGCGCTGGTGTGCCTGGTGCGCCGCAAGCCGCTGTACTACTACGCGGCGGACATCTGGTCGGACGCGCTCGTGGCGATCAACGCGCCGGCCTTCGTGTCGGGCGTGATGCGCGCGTTCGAGCGGTTCGCACTGCGCCGCGCGCGCGGCGTGGTCGCGGTGTCCGACGGTGTGGCCGAGCGGGCCCGCGCGCTCGGCGCCCGCAACGTCGAGGTGATCGCGAACGGCGTCGACACGTCGTCGTTCCACCCGGTCTCCACACCCGACTCGGAGCCGTACTTCGTCTACACGGGAACGATGTCGGAGTGGCAGGGCTCGGATGTCTTCGTGCGGGCGATGCCGATGGTGCTGGAGAAGCATCCGTCCGCGCGGCTGCGCTTCTTCGGCCAGGGCTCGGCGGAGCCCGCGCTGCGCACGCTGGCCGCGTCGTTGGCTCCCGAGGCCGTGGAGTTCGGCGGCGTGGTGCCGCCCGCGGAGGCGGCACGCTGGATCAGCGGCGCGACGGGCGCTTTGGTGAGCATCGTCCCCGGCCAGGGCTACGACTTCGCCAAGCCGACGAAGATCTACGCCGCCGCGGCGTGCGGCACCCCGGTGCTGTTCGCCGGCGTGGGCGCGAGCGCGACTATGGTTACCGAGAACGAACTGGGCTTGGTAGCCGACCACACCCCGGAGGCCGTGGCCGCCCAGATGATCGCCATGCTGGACGGCGACCGTCCGGACGGCACTCGCCTGGTGAACTGGGTGCGCGACAACGCCTCCCTGTCCACCACCGGCCGCCTCGCCGCCAAGTGGATCACCTCGGACGCAACCACAGCCCGCTGAGTCGCTAGCGGGCCGCCGCGAGCAGGGCGTTGACCGCGGACTCCGCGGCGTGGCCGTCGCCGTATGGCGCCGCCTCCGTCGCGGTCGGGCGAGGGCGCTCCACGATCCCGGGCAGAGCGGCGAAGTCGGAGTTCATCAACACGTTCCAGCCCAGCTCGACGGTCTCGACCCACTCCGTCTCCGGGCGCAACGTGGTGCACGGCACGCGCAGGAGGAAGGCCTCCTTCTGGAGCCCACCGGAGTCGGTGATCACGCCGGCACTCTGCATGGCGGCGTTCACCAGCTGCGGGTAGCCGACCGGCTCGGACAGCAGGATCGAGCCGGCGTCCAGGTCGATGCCGTGCCGCTCCGCGAGGCTGCACAGCCGCGGATGCGCGAGCAGCACCACCGGCTTGCCGACCTTGCCGATGTTCTCCACGATCGCGCGCAGCCGCTCCGGGTCGTCGGTGTTGTCGGGGCGGTGGATAGTGGCCACGTAGTACTCGCCGGGCGACACCGGCGCGGACAAGGCCGGCGGGGCGCCGGCGACCTTGTCGCGGGTGGCGAACAGGACGTCGGTCATCACGTCGCCGACCAGCACGCTTCGCGCGGCGAGGCCCTCGGTGGCCAGGTGGTCCATGGCCACCTGCGTGGGGGCGAGCAGCAGGTCGGCGGCGTGGTCGGTGAGCACCCGGTTGTGCTCCTCGGGCATCCGGCGGTTGAACGACCGCAGCCCGGCCTCGAGGTGCGCGACCGGGACGTGCAGCTTCACCGCGGCCAGCGCGGCGGCGAGCGTGGAGTTCGTGTCGCCGTAGACCAGCACCCAGTCCGGCTCGGCGTCCTCGACGATCTTCTCCAGCCCGGCCAGCATCGCGCCGGTCTGCTCGCCGTGCTTGCCCGAGCCGATGCCCAGGTTGACGTCCGGCTCGGGGATGCCGAGGTCGGTGAAGAACGCGCCGCTCATGTTGTGGTCGTAGTGCTGTCCGGTGTGCGCGATCCGATGCTCCGCCCGCCCCGACATGGCGCGCGCGATCGGCGCCAGCTTGACGAACTGCGGACGCGCTCCCACGACACTCAGCACTCGCACGGCGCGCGAGTCTATCGGTGCGCCCTCGCCGACCTGCTGTTGGTGTGCCGTGGACAACTACTGCGAGCGCGTCGGGCCCGGCTTCTGGGCCGAGCCGCTGAACGCGGTCAGCAACCTGGCCTTCTGGCGGCGGCCGTCGTGGCTTGGCTGCTGATCCGACGGGCCCGCCCACCGGCGAGCTGACCACGCTGCCGGTGCTGATCGGCCTGATCTTCGTGGGCAGCGCGACGTTCCACACGACCGCCACGGCATCGGGCATGGCTCGCGGCGCCGGTGTTCCTCGCGTTCACCGTCGTGGTCTCGCTCGCGATCGGCGCGCTGGACCTCGACGTGTCCGGCATGTACGTGGCGGCCCTGCTGGGCTTGGTGATCCTGGGTTCGATGCTGTTCCTGGTCACCTACACGGCGATCAGCCGGTGGAGGACGGTGTCGAGGCGAAGTGCATGACGCCGCCGTCCTGGTGGGTCGGCCACGCCGGAATCCCGTCGTGGGCGGGGTTTCCGGTCCGGGCGAACGCCGCCCACGCCGGTGCCATCGCGTCCGCCAGCGCCATCTGGTCGGCTGGGTCCGCACCGGCGAGCATCGGCGCCTCGCGCCACGCGTCCAGCGTGCCGAACACGAACGGCAGCTCCAGGCAGTGGCTCGCCCCGAACGGCGCGCCGGCCGGGGCCCAGTCGAACCGGTAGACGTATGACCGCCGCGCCCCGGCGGCGATCTCGGGCACGTCGCGCTCGAAGAAGAAGTCGGTGGCCAGCAGGCTGAGGACCTTCCGTGGATCGGCCCCGGGTGCGCGCTCGGCGATCCGGTCGAACTCGGCCTCGGCCGCGTCGCCGAGGAAGTCGCGAGCCACCGCGACCGCGCCGGCCCGGTCGGCGCCGGCGAGGCGCCGGCAGGCTCGGACCCAGCCCTCGACCTCGTCGCGGGTACTGCCCACGAGGCGGTCCATGCCGTCGGCCCAGCCGGGCGTGCCGACCAGGTCGGCCGCGACCAGGTCGCCGTCGACGACCAGCTGGAACGGCGGCTCCAGCCGCAGCGGCGGCGCCGTTCCCATCAGCGTGGCCTGAGCGTCGAGCAACCGCTCGACCGGCAGCGTCCGCAGCCGGTGGATCTGGTTCGGCTTCAGGTCGAGCAGGTGGAGGTACTGCTCAGTGACGGCCGTCGCGTCCCCCGGCGACCGCGGCGCGATCCCGGTCGGCGTGCTCTGCAGGACGACCCGGTGGAACAGGCCGGCGGCCCGCGGACTGGACATCATCGCGAGCGCGGACAGCGCCCCGGCGGACTGGCCGGCCAGTGTGACCCGGTCCGGGTCGCCGCCGAAGTTCGCGATGTTGTCGCGCACCCACCGCAGCGCCGCGACCTGGTCGTGCAGGCCGGCGTTGCCGGTGCCCAGGTCGTCGGACAACTCACTGGGACAGAGGAACCCGAGCGCCCCGAGCCGGTAGTTGACCGTGACCACGACGATGCCGCCCTCGTCCGCGAGCCGCGCACCGTCGTACCAGTCCTGCGCGCCGGCGCCGGCGGCGTACCCGCCCCCGTGCAGGAACACCAGCACCGGTCGGCGTTCGCGCAGGCCAGGGCTCCACACGTGGACCGACAGGCAGTCCTCAGCCATGCCGGCGAGCCGGATCGGTCCGACGACGGCCTCGAGCCGGCACGGCGGCTGCGGTGACGCCGGCCCCGGCCGGCGGGCATCGCGAACCCCGGCCCAGCCCGGCCGTGGCTCTGGCGGG
>NZ_JBOHGA010000025.1:35526-46979 GCF_050699915.1 Actinophytocola sp. | reverse complement strand
GGCCGACACCGCCGAGCCCACCGGTGACCAGCCAGCACGACCCGGGCGCCAGCGCGGCCGTCCCGCCGGGGCGCGGCACGACCGGGCGCAGGGTGCGGGCCATCGGCACGTCCCGCCACGCCAGGACCGGCTCCCGGTGCGTCCACGTGAGAGCCTCGGCGAGCACCGCCGGGTCGCGGTCGTCGCCGGGCAGGTCGAGGTGCCAGGCGCGGACCCCGGCGTGCTCCAGCGCGAACGACTCGCCGATCGCCTCGGTGAGCGCGGCCGGGTACCCGGGCGGCTCGGCGCCGGTGATCACGTAGCGGCCCCGGCTCACCGTGACCAGCTCGCCGGTCCAGCCCTCGGCGGCGAGGAACGCGGTCAACGCCAGCACGTCGTCGGCGCACGCGGTCAACGCCTGGTCCACAGTGGACGGATGGGCAACCGGTGCCACGACGAGCACGTCCGCGCCCGCGACGGCGTCCCGCCAGTCCTCGTCCGGACCGGCCACCACTGCGCCGGGCAAGGCTTGGCTCAGCGCGGCGTCGCCGGTCAGCAGCACGACCCGCTCCGGCGTGCGACCGGCCGGCAGCACGCGAGCCGTCCAGCCGGGCCGGTGCAGGGTGTCGGGCATCGTGTGCGGACCTGCCTCGGCCAGCTCGACGGCCCGCAGGTGCCGGTCCAGCTCGCCGCGAAGGAGCCGGCCGCGCATCGCCGTGCGCTGGATCTTGCCGCTCGTGGTCTTGTCGAACGAGTCCCGGTCCACCGCCACGAGGACCACCGACACGAGCCCGAAGCGCTCGCTCAGCCGCCGCCGGATCCGGTCCACGACGGGCGCGAGGCCGTCCGGTCCGGGCTCCGGCACGAAAACGACGGCCAGCCGCTCGACGCCGTCCGCCCCCGGGATGCCGAAGGCGCCGGCGAAACTCCGCGCCACCCCGTCCAGCGCGCCCACCACGTCCTCGATCTCGTGGCAGTAGTAGTGCACGCCGTTGATGATGATGATCTCCTTGGCGCGCCCGGTGATCGTCACCCGGCCGCCGGCGACGAACGCCAGGTCCCCCGTGTCGAACCACTCGCCGTCCGGAAACGCCTCCGCGTTGGCGTCGGGGTTGTTCAGGTAGCCGGGCGTGATCCGTGGCGACCGGCCCTGTAATCGTCCGATGTGGAGCTCGGGCAGCTCGGTCCGGCCGTCCGCGCCGGCGATGCGGAATTCCGCGCCCGGCGCGGGTGCGCCCATGCTGAGGAACGTGGTGGCGCCCGGCGCCGGTGCGTCCAGCAGTTCCAGCGGCCTGCCGGGCGCGGCCTGCCGCACGTGCTGCACCGCGGCCGGGCCGAACGGCTCGTAGGTGACCGCCGTGCACGTCTCGGCCATGCCCCACGCGAGCAGGATCGTGTGGTCCTCGACGCCGAAGCGCCGCACGGCGTCGAGGAACCGCCGCGTCACCGGCTCGGTGCACTGCTCGCCCGCGTTCATGAGGACCTTCAGCCCGCGCAGGTCCCAGTCGCGGTCCGGGCGCGCCGCGAGCGCGTCGGCGACGAGCCCGTAGCCGAAGTTCGGCGACCAGCTGTGCTGAGCCTGGAAGCGATCGAGCAGATCCAGCCACAGCAACGGATCGGCGAGCACCCGCTCGGGCGGCACGTGCACGTTGTCGCAGCCGAGGACAACCGGGCCGAAATGGAACATGACGACCCCGCCCACGTGATCGAGCGGCAGCCAGTTGACGAACACGTCCCCGGTGCTCATTCGGCCGGCCTGGCGCGCGCCCTGCGCGTACCGCACCAGCCCGTGATGGGTGACCTGGATGACCTTCGGCCGGCCTGTGCTGCCCGAGGAGAGCTGGAGCATCGCCACGTCGCCGGGGGCGGGCCGGTGCGGCTCCGCCGCGGCATCCTCGGCACAGTCGGCGAGGTCGACGACCCGCAGCCCGTCCAGGCCCTCGCGGCGCGAGTAGTCCCGCAACGCACCCACCGTGGCACCGCCGGACAGCACCGTGGGGCGGGCGAGGTCCAGCCAGGCGTGCTCCAGCTTGTCGAGCACCGCCGTCCGGGTGTCGTAGGTCGCGGACTGGGCGACCGCGACCGGCCGGAACCCGCCGAGCAGGCACGCCCACAGCCCGACGATGTGCTCGGCGAGCGACGGCGTGTGCAGGACGGCGGCGTCGCCCGGCTGGAGACCGGCCGCGCGCAGGCCGGTCAGCGTGCGGCGGGCCGCGTGCAGCAACTCGGGGTAGCGCAGCAGGACGGTTCCACCGTCCTGGACGACGTGCACACCTGCGTCCGGATACGACTCCGCGGCGGCCAGCAGCGCGTCGACGAGCGTGGCGGGATCACCGGCCCGGATGTCCAGCTCACCGCCCGCACACCGCGAGGGCGGCCCGCCTGCGTCCACATCGGACGGCGCGCCGGACAGGCCGGGCAGCGGGCCGGCCGCCCACGGCCGCGGCAGGTCGACCACGTCGCCGAGGTGGCGGCGGCCCGGTTCCGGCGCAGGCAGCGCGACCGGGCGCGGCGTCACCGACCCGGGCACCGCCAGCTCGCTCAGCCCGGCCTCGTCCGGGGCGCCGTGCTCGTCGCGGGGGATCGCGGTCACCGTCGCCACCAGCACCGGCTCGGGGCTCCGGGCGACGGCAGCGAGCGCGCCGGCGACCTTGCGCACGCGCTCGGGTGCGGCCTCCGGGTCGGGTACGACGTAGGCGACCCGGAACGTGCGCCCGTCCTCGGCGGCACGCGTGACGACCGCGGCGTCCAGTATCAGTGGGTGGCGGGCGAGGACGTCGAGCAGCGTGGGTTCGGACGCGGACACGGTCAACTCCCTGAGCTCACGGACTGGCGGTCCTCGGCGCGGCTCCGGCGGACGACGGCGAAGACCAGGTAGCCCAGCGTGAGCACGATGACGAGGCCGTGCATCGCGCCGGCGACACCGAACGGGTGCCACACCTCGAGCAGCCCGGCGGCCGCGAACATGCCCACGCCGAGGCTCGCGTTCTCGGCCATCGCGGTGAGGCCGAAGAAGTATCCGCGCGCCGGATCGGGCTCCGCCTGGATCCGGGTGGTGTAGGTGATCTCGGTGAAGCCGTCGGCGAGTCCGGCCACCATCGCGACCGCCAGCACCCACGGCTGGGCGATGCCGGCGAACGCGACGATGAACGCGCCGGACATCACCGCGGTGCCGACCGCGAACGCCCACTCGTCGCGCCGGCGGCCGCTGTGGTAAAGCCGGGTCATGAGATGGTGCGCGGTGAACAGGCCGACCGCCCACGCAGCCCAGAAGTTCCCGACGAAGTTCGCGGGCGAGCCCGGTTGCAGCATCGTCGCGTAGATCGGGATGCCGACCTGGTGGGACGCGGAGCCGAACGCGTCCACCGCGCGGATCGCCACGATCGCGAGCACCGCAGGCGCCGCGAGCAGCGCGGCGGTCGTGGCCAGCCGCCGTGCCCGGAACCCGGTGGCGTGCTCCGGTGCCGCGGCGGGGGAGAAGTTCAGCGCCAGCACGGCGAGCGTGGTGGCCGACACCACGAAGGTGCCCGCGTCGACCAGGAACGCCGCCCGGTAGCCGACCGTGGACACCAGGATGCCCCCGGTCGCGAACCCGATCGCCATCGCCACCGCGCGGCCGGTCACCAGCAACCCGTTGGCACGCAAGCGGTGTTCGGCCCCGACGAGCTCGGGCACGCTGCTGCGTAACAACACCGAGCTGGTGGTGTTGAGCAGTCCGAGTGCCACCGCGACCACCGGCAGCAGGTGAGACTGGGCACCCGCCGGCACCACGGCGAAGATCGTCAGGACACCGGCCTGCACGAGGTCACAGGTGATCATCACGGCCTTGCGCGGCAGGCGCGCCGCCACGACGCCGCCGAGCAGCCCGGCCACGAAGCCGGACGCCATGCGCACCACCATGAACAGGCCGGTCGCGAGCGCGCTGCCGGTCGTCTCGTAGACGAACAGGTTCAACGCCACCATGTTCAGGTAGCTGCCGAACGCCGACGTGCTGTAGCCGCCGACGAGAACGCGGAACCGCTTCAGCTGCGCCGTCGCCATCCCGCTGCTCAGGACCCCGCCATGGTGCCGCCGCCGCCGTCGTCGTCCCGGCCACCGTGCCGGCGCACACCGCGCGACACCTGGACCGGTCCGGTATCGATCCCCGTCATCGAACTCCTTCGTCGGCGGCCGGAGGGCACGATATCCACGCCACGATCGGCGTCGCAACAACCCGCCAGGCGGCCACCTGAATGCCCGAAGCCGACGGCGTCACCGATGACAGCGTGTGACGCCGACCCTTGGCGTGCAACGGATTGGAGTAACGAGCGGGCGCGGGCCGGAACGCTGCGTCGCCGTCACCGCCAGTCAGCGGACGGCGTAGGGATGGCAAGTTCCCCGCCATGTTCGACACCGTCCACGCCGACGCCGGCATCCAGGTCGTGCTCAGTAGGTCGCTCGCCTTGACATCCGCCGGCACCCGCGGTCGGGCGGCGTCCTCAACGAGTACCACCATGCCGCCTGACCTGCGTGGATGACGTTTCGGCAAGCGCAGGGTCAGGTAGCTCGATCTCAAGGCCCGTGCGCCAGGAAGACTTGTAGCGGAATGGCACGCCCAGTTGGACGAGACTCCGCAGAACGATGATGTTCTGCGTGGTGGTGAGAGCTGCGTAGAAAAGCAGGATGAACAGGTGCCACGACAGGTCCACTGCATACTCCAGTACGACCAGCCCAAGCATCTGGCCGTTGACTGGGTACCTACCTGGAGGGCCCGCGCAGTCATGAGATCAGCTACCAGGCTTGGGCAGTGCCGCGGTGTCGCAGAACTGTCGGGTAGCCGTCAGTCAACGGCAGCGGAGGCTCTCTTGGCTTCTGCTATTCGCCTTGTCGCGGTGTCTGCGAGCTGGCCCTTAGCTTTCTTAGCGCTCTGGCGTCGGCCTTACCGTTGAAGGCAGAGTACACCGTCGTCACGCTCGAGATCTTGACCGGTTGATCGGTGTTGGCTCGGTAAGCATCTGCGTTTCCAACGCCGACCTTGCCGAGATCGTTCGCCACGGCCACCGCGCGTCACATGCTGCACGGAGGAGCGCCAACGCGACGCGGGGCCACGCGACAACGTGGTATCCGGTCGGTCCATTGAGGACATGCACAACGTTCTTAGGCGGCGGCGCCACACCCGCGCAGGTCGCCGTCGCCTGGCTGCTGAGCAAGGGCGATGACATCGCGCGCGGGCCGCGGGGCTGGGAGCGCGATCGGTCGAGCGTTCGCTCGGGCCGTCCGGCGCACGCGGGCCGATGCCGAAGGCGACGAGCGCGGTGGCCACCAGGATCGCGGCGGCGCGTGCGGACTCGGCGGACATCGCGAGCTCGTTGGTCACGTCCGTGACCTCGGCGGCCGGATCAGCCCAGCGCGACCGGTGCCTACGCTTACGGACGACGGTCCCGCCGTGCCGGGTGCTGGACGTCGACGATCCGGGATCACTCGTGCTGGTTCGGGTTGGGTATGTCGGCGTCCGAACTCCAGTAGAGTGCGCCTGATGGCGGATCAGGGGCGGGGGTTCACAGGTTGTGGACGGGTACGAGGTCGAGATCGGTCAGCTGCGGAATGCGTCGAAGGCGGCGGGATCGGCCGCGGAGCAGGCCAGGGCGGTGCACCCGGGTAGCGGCTTAGGTGCGATCGCGACGGCGTTGCCGGGTGGAGACGCGGCGAGGAGCGCGCCGACTTTGGCGACGACGTTCGACGAGCGTGCGACGGGGTGGGCCGGCGAGATCGACCGGTGGAGCGACACCGTCTCGTCGGCGGCGAAGACGTATTCCGAGAACGAGGATGCTGCCGAGAGGGCTTTCGGGGGATGACTGTCGGCTACCACGACGTCCGCAGATGGAACGCTGACGAGCTCGATACGTCGGCCACCAACCTGCGTGGGCGGCGGGACCAACTCATCGGGCTGCAGGACGAGCTCGACGACGCCAGGAGGTTGCCTGACTGGCATGGCACCGCCGGCGAGCGCGCGCGCAGTTCGCTGGGAGACACGCGGAACAACGCCGAGACGCTGATCGCGGCGCTGTCCGCCGTCGAGCGCGCCCTGCGAAACGCGTCGGACGACGTCGCCGCCCTGAAGACCCGGGTCGCCAACAACGACTCCCTCGCCGACAAGTACGAGTTCAGCATCGCCGCCGACGGCACGGTCGTGGACAACAAACCCGCCGACAACGGCCCCGCGCCGAGGTCGCGGTTCGAGGCGGAGGAACGCGCCGCCGCCCAACGACACCGCGAAATGATCAAGACGCAGCTGGAGCAGGAAACAAGGGCGATACTCACCGCGGCGAACAGCATCGACGCCTCCCTCGCGCGGGTCATGCAGCTCGCAGAGGACGGCAAGATCAGCGACCACGGAGCGACCACCCTGGCCGACGCCAGGGACGCCGGCGAGGTCGATGCCAAGGTGGTCGAGATGGAGCAGTCGCTGCGAGACGCCGGACTGCTGACCGGGCCGCCCGCGTCCGGCCACTACCGGCAGTGGCTCGAGAACGCCGTCCGCCGAGGTGTACCGGTCGAAACGATCATGAAGATCGCCGCCGATCACGACATCACGCCCGAGGACTTTGAGGTTCTCGACGGAATGGAGGAGATCCGCGAGGACGAGGACGGCGATGGGACTGCCAAGTCGTACTTCTTGATGCCGACCGACATCAGCGGGGACGACGCCGCCAAGGCGGTGCGGATGACCTACATCCTCAATGCGGGCACCGACTACGGCACCGAAGGAGAGACGACCGACTTCGGACCGACCCCGTACGGATCCGAGGAACTGCAGCGAATCGTCGACCGGCAACAGGCAAATGACTGGAGCTACGACGACGATGTGGGGTTCGTCCACGACAACGGTGGACGGCTGGTGACCACCCCGAACGGCATGATGATGGGCCTGGGTGGAAACCTCATCCAAGATCAGTTCAGCCAGAAGGGCGGAACGACCTGGGGCGACACGTTCATGCTGAACATCGACGACCCGGCAGATCCCGCGCAGCAGCTTCGAGAGGTGGCCCAGTCAGGCCACGCGTGGTACGACGGCGAAGGCGGCCCACAGCGGGGCGATCTCGACATGGACCGGCTGCTCCACCACGAGGAGCGCCACTCCCAGCAATGGGCACGCGAGGGCTACACCCAGTTCCTCGCCTCCTACGCTTGGGAGCAGATCACGGGCGGCAACGAGACAGAGGAAGACGCGGGACTTTCCGATGGCGGATATCACTAGGTGGCCGATCATCGCCTGCGTCGCCCTGCTCGTGGCGTCGGCGACCGCGGCGTGCGACACCGAGGCGCAGTATGCGCCGTCGCTGCCACCGGCGGCCGGGTTCCGCGTCGATGACGGCGTCCTGAAGTTGTGGACGGGAACCCCCTGCCGAGGCGTCACCGGCATGACGTTGATCTTCGACTCGGGCACCGCGAAGAGCACGGAACAGGTGTGGTCCGCACCGCGGCCGGGGGTGTCGTTGGAGCGCATGGACCTGCTGGGGACCGCCGCCCAGGGATCCGCCTCGGACAGTGCTGAACCTCTCCAGGTCAAGAAACCCCTGCCGGCGGACTACGACTGGACCAAGGCCGACTCGATCGTCTTCTACGTCGACGGCCCGAGGGCGAACGGTGCCAGGGGCGACGTCGACCAGGTGCTGACAGAGTCGGCCCGGCACCCGTCCCGGAGCTACCTGTTCGGCCAGGCCGGCTGGATGGACGCGTCGGACGTACAACGAGAGAACCAGAAGTCGTTCCTGACCATCTGCACTCCCGACCCGGAGTGATGCATGGACACGCCGGGTAGTACCAGCCGCGCAGGCCATCTGCGAACCGCCCTGCGGCGCCTCGTGCTCGGCGCCTTTCTCGGTGTCGTCGTACTGATCACGTTGCTCGTCGGCGCGGCGGTGCTCAGCGTCACCGGAGTGTCCTTCGACCCGCACGGCTACGGAATGTTCGCAGGGATTCTTTTCGCCGCGGTGCTCATGCCGGTCGCGCTGATGCTGTGGGTTTCGTACCGGTCGCTGCTGCGAGGCGGCAATTGACCAGCGGTGTAATCGCCTCGATCGAGACGTGATTCCCGGTCGAGCGACGGCAGCGGCGATGGCCGCCAGCGGGGTGAGGGTCCACAGCGGACGGCCGGTGCCGAACAAAGTGATCCCGCCCGTCGTGACGGTGGTCGCCGCGCGAACCCGACCGGGTAGCCGGTCCAGCCGTGCAGCGGCAGCCGGCGATCTTCGACCTTCTGCACGTCTCCAGTGCAGCCATCTTCCGCTCGTGTGGCGGAATCTTGCCGCGGTCTCAACGGTCCGGTCACGCCGGCGATCATCGAGCGGCCGCGGGCTCCCGCGACCTGGACATCCTCACGGCTCGCTGAGCGCGCCCACTACCGCGTCCCAGGCGGCCGGCTCGGCCATGAAACGGAGGACCGGCACTCTATGCCGCTCCCGACGACGCCGCCGAACCGGCGGGGCTTCGCACCGGGCATGGCCGTTATCGAGCCGGAATATGCCGGTGATCAGCAACACCATCGCGGCCCCGAACACGAACGACTGCCACAAGACGTCCTGCTCCACACCGCCACTAGTCCCGCCACTGCCACGACGATGTAGGCCACGGCCCAGGCTTTACGAAATCCGACACTCACCATGATCACGCCCCCAGTTAGCGCCACTGGGAGGAAATCATGGCCTCCCGGGTGCACGGTGGGAAGACGCGAGCGGCGTCTGGCTCCGTGACGTCACTCCAGGCGGCAGACGACGTGAACGCTGAACGTGTTGGCGCGTATGCAGTTCTCACCCTCGGTGGGGCTGCCGCACCCACGCACGTCAGTAGCTAACGAGAACAACGCGATTCTTGTGAAACATAGACATGGCGAGCGAGGTCTGAGAGGGTGCGCCAAGGACGTACCCCAAGGCGAGGAGCGCCGCCATGTCACGACGATCCAAGCGGCTGCTCGTGGCGGCGTCGGTCGCGGTGGTGCTGGCGGGTGGGGCGGCGGGGTTTCCCGCGCTGGCCGAGTCCGGCACGCAGCAGGTCGGCTTTCACGGTTTCGAGGTCGACGTTCCCGCGTCGTGGCGGGTGGTGGACTTGGACGCCGATCCGGGTGCTTGCGTGCGCTTCGACGCCCCGGCGGTCTACCTGGGGAGCGCTGGTGAGGTGTCTGACTGTCCGGCTGACATCTCCGGCGGCCGCACGGTGGGGCTGGTGATCTCACCGCTGGACGCGACATCTGCGGCCACGGCCGGCGCGCACACGTCGACGGCCACGACCGAGACCGCGGCCGCGGTGGCCGAGTCGGTCAACCATCGGATCCAGGTCGCCGTGGAGGACGCCGGTGTGCTGGTGTCGGCCGCGCACAACTCGCGGACCGAGGACCAGGTGCGCGCCATCCTGGATACCGCGCGGTTGGGCGACGGCGCCCGGCCCGCGGAGCTGGCCTCGTTCCACCGCGGGTCCGCCCGGGCCGCGGCGGCGCCGATTGTGGCTCCTGGGACGCTGACCGACAACGCCTTCGACACCTGCACCGCCCAGAGTCAGTCCACAATGGATGCGTGGCGTGCCTCACCGTTCAAGGCCGTCGGCATCTACACCAGTGGCGTCAACCGCGCGTGCGGCCAGGACCTGTTGACCCCGGAGTGGGTGGGCACGCAGCACGCCAACGGCTGGCAGTTCATCGTCATCCACCACGGCCTCGAAGCACCCTGCAACCCACGCTACGACGAGGTGTTCTCGACCGACCCGGCCACCGCCAGGCAGCAAGGTGTCGACGAGGCCAACGCCGCCGTCGCGGCGGCGACCGCACTGGGCTTCGGCCCGGGCAGCGCCATCTACGTCGACATCGAAGCCTACGACGGATGCACCGAACCGGTGATGTCCTTCGTCTCCGGCTGGGCCGAAGGCTTGCGGGCCGCCGGCTGGCTGTCCGGCATGTACTCCAGCGGCGCCTCCGGCGTGGCCGACCTGTGCGCCAACTACAACAACGGCCAGTACACGATGCCCGACCACCTCTGGTTCGCCTGGTGGAACGGCCAGGCCGACACCGACTCCGGACAGTACTGCCCCAACGACTACTTCACCGGCGGACGTCGCCTCCACCAATACACCGGAGACACCCCCGAAACCCACGGCGGAGTCACGATCAACATCGACCGGGACTTCCTCGACGTCCGAGCCGGAGCCTGAACGCGGAGCCCGCGACGAGCGGCGGGTCAATCAGTGGTCCTCGTCGAAGCTGACCGTGCCGGAGACGGCGACCTGGTAGGCGGAGACCCAGCGTTCGAAGAAGTTGAACAGTTCTTGGACATCCTGCAGCTCCATGAACGCGAACGGCGCCACCCGGACATGCCGCAGGAACCCCGGACGGCTGCCCGAGGTGGTGCGCCGGCCTTCGCCGAGAGCCAGCCGGTGGGCTGGACCGTCGTGGCCAGTCAGCGCAGCTGGCGTCGACCCATGCCAGGGATCAGCTCGGTGGCCTTCGTCCGCATGCCCTTGGTGATCATGTTCCATGCCTGCGGGTCGCCCTTGAGCAGCGACTCGGTCGTCGCCTTGAGCCAGGACGCGCTGCGCGCGTCTGACCGACGATCGTCTCGGAGGTGTCGGCAACCGATCACCGGGTAGTCGAGGCGTGTAGATCGACCCGATCCGAGGAGACTTCCGATGACCGAGCGCGAGGATGAGCGGAGCGTTCCGCCGCCCGCCGATGCCGATCGTGATCCCGCGGTGGACGCCGACCCCGACTTCGCCGAGGAGCACAGCCGGCCGACCTACGCGGACGAGCCGAGCACCGAGGAGCCAGACGAGTCCGTGCCGCGAGATCGCGGCGGGGCCGGTGGGATGGACGCATGACCAGCACGTTCACCGCGAACGACCACTCGGCTGTCTACGCCTCCTCGGCAGCCACGCATCGCTCGCGCTGGTCTCCACGCTGGCGATGACGTTCCAGGAGCCGGAGCTCGGGCAGGTCTGATAGGTCATCCACACCGGCAACGTGATCGGGCCGGTCAGGCGTTCTTGGTCGCGCAGAGAATGCCCTGTACTGGGAGGGCGTAGCGGGGCAACTCGGCTGGCTCCCTGCTGATCGCCTTGGTGACGGAGAACCCGCACTCCTCCAGCCAGTTTTTGTACACCGACAGCTTCTGCGGACCGCCTTGGCCCATCGAGGCGCCGAGGAAGAAGCTCGGGAAGAAGTCGATGGTGTAGTTGTCGGAGTCTTTGACGTTCTCCGGGTACACCGGCACCAGGATGTGGACTTGGCCGCCTGCCTCCAGCGCCTGGTTGACGCCGTTGAAGATTGTGAGGACGTCGTCCTTGTCCCACATGTCGATGAAGTGTTTGATCAGCACGACGTCGAAGCCCTTGGGGATGGTGTCGAAGACGTTTCCGCCGATGAACGAGCAGTGCTCGGCCAGACCATGGTCACGGAAGTTCTGGCGGGATTCCGCTTCGCGTTCGGGCAGGTCGAACGTCGTCACCCGCAG
>NZ_JBOHGA010000025.1:0-35426 GCF_050699915.1 Actinophytocola sp. | reverse complement strand
GTTGGGTGACTGCTTGTACTTGTAGGTGTGGATCGCGCCGAGGCCGGTGTTGCCGGCCAGGTCGAGTACTCGTGCGCCGGCGGGGACGTCGATGTTGGAGAAGAACCAGGGGTCGATGCGCTCGGTGGTCGCGTCCATCACCTTCGACCAGGGCCTGCCGATGTCCTGGTGCTCAGCCGCGGCCTCGTACAGGGTCCCGTCGAAGTCGTAGAGCTTCTTCAGGCCGACGAGCGTGCCGGTCCGCGCGCTCTCGGACAGGTAGAACAGCTGCCGCAGCGTGGTGGCCTTGATGAAGTACATGAGGTCGAGCGCCGCGTTGAGGTCTTTGTCGGGCACGTACGCGAGTGCGTCGAGGGTGTAGCCGTCGGTGGTTTCGTGGTGGGCGACGAAGCCTTCTTTGACGAGCAGGAACAGCAGTTGTTCCACGGCGTCGGGCTTGACGCCGACGGTGGCGCCGATGTCGGTGGTGGTCGCGCCGGGGTTGTCTCGGACGGCGTCGACGATGCCGAGTTCGAAGCAGGACAGCAGGTTCATGAACCGCGTCGGTCCCACCATGTACTCACGAATCCGCCCGAGCGTCGCTTCCGCGGTCATGCCGCCCATCCCTTCGAGTCGCGTGAATCGGTGAACCCGCTGTTCATGCTGTCTTTTTCGCAGAAATGATGCCCTGTAACGGGAGGGCGTCCGGCGGCAGATCCGCGGGCTTCTGGGCGATCGACCCGGTGAGCGTGAACCCGCACTCCTCCAGCCACCTCTGGAACGTCGACATCTTCTGCGGTCCACCTTGGGCGGTGGCACAGCCGAGGAAGAAGGCCGGATAGTAGTCGACGGTGCAGGAGTCCTTGATGTCCTCCGAGTGGATCGGCACCAGGATGTGCACCTGGCCGCCCACCGCCAGGGACCGTTGAACGTTGTGCAGGATCCGGAAAACGTCGTCCTTGTCCCACATGTTCAGGAAGTGCTTGATCAGCACGACGTCGAAGCCCTGAGGGACCTCGTCGAAGACGTCACCGCCGATGAACGAACACTGCTCGGCCAAACCGTGCTCGCGGAAGTTGCGCAGGCATGCCTCTTCCTTGTCCGGCAGGTCGAACGTCGTCACCCGCAGGTTGGGTGACTGCTTGTACTTGTAGGTGTGGATCGCGCCGAGGCCGGTGTTGCCGGCCAGGTCGAGTACTCGTGCGCCGGCGGGGACGTCGATGTTGGAGAAGAACCAGGGGTCGATGCGCTCGGTGACCGAGTCCATCAGCCGCGACCACGACACCCGCAGGTCCTCGTGCCGGCCCATCGCGGCGTACAGGTCGCCGTCGAAGTCGTAGAGCTTCTTCAGGCCGACGAGCGTGCCGGTCCGCACGCTCTCGGACAGGTAGAACAGCTGCCGCAGGACGGTGACCTTGATCTTGTCCATGAACTCGAGCGGGCGCCGCAGGTCTTTGTCGGGCACGTCCGCGAGTGCGTCGAGGGTGTAGCCGCCGGTGGTTTCGTCGTGGGCGACGAAGCCTTCTTTGACGAGCAGGAACAGCAGTTGTTGCACGGCGTCGGGCTTGACGCCGACGGTGGCGCCGATGTCGGTGGTGGTCGCGCCGGGGTTGTCCCGGACGGCGTCGACGATGCCGAGTTCGAAGCAGGACAGCAGGTTCATGAACCGGGTCGGTCCCACCATGTACTCACGAATCCGCCCGAGCGTCGCTTCTGCGGTCATGCTCCCACCATCGGCCACGGAGCTTGGTCGGGACTGGTCAACGGCTTGGCGTCGGCTTGGCGCCTGTCGGTATGCTGGTTCTCGAGCGCACGGACATCCCGGACGACACGTTCACGAATGTCTCGTTGTAGATCATCAAGCAACTTGACAAAAAAATTGCTCCTACTTAGGGTGGCTGCGCGGGCACGGTGTGTCGATGTCAAGAACGATCGTCCCGGTGGAAGATTGCCCGGCAGCGAACCGTAGGCATGGGCGGCAGTGTCCAGAGGGGGAATCCTCATTCAGGTACAGCTTCTGGGGCCGCTCCGAATTTCCAGCGCTGAGGGAGGGACGACCCGCCTTGCGCGGAAGCCGCGCCAGTTGCTCGCCCTGCTCCTGCTCAACTACTCGCGGGCCGTCCCGCTAACCGCGTTGATCGACGAACTGTGGGCGAGTTCCGCGCCGAAAACGGCTCGCGCCGCCGTGCAGATCTACATCCACCAACTGCGCAAACAACTCGCCGAAGTCACCGGCCGTGCCATTGACGAGGTGAGCGGCGGGATGTTGCGCACCGTACGCAACGGATACGAGTTCGATGCCGAGGAACTGGTCGACTTCGACCTGCGGACCTACCACCGCCTGGAGCGGACCGGGACCGCGGCGATGGCCGACGGTGACCTGACTTCGGCCTCCAGGTACTTCCGCAAGGCGCTCTCGCTGTGGCGCGGTCCGGCACTGACCGACGTCGAACCGGGCCCGGGAATCCGGGCCGCGGTGGCAGGGCTCGACCAGTCGCGGGCGACGATGCTGGGGCACCGCATCGAAGTCGAGCTGCGACGTGGACGGCACCGGGAGATCCTCGACGAGCTCATCGACCTGGTGTCGCACGACAGGTTCCACGAGGACCTGCACGCGCAGCTCATCATCGCGCTGTACCGCAGCGGGTACCGTAACCGCGCGCTCGAGGCGTTTCACCGGCTGCGCAAGGACATGGTCTGCACGTTCGGCCTCGATCCCTCTCCCAAGCTGCACCGGTACTACCAGGCCGTACTCACCTCGGACCCGCGGCTGGACGAGGTGTCGGTGTTGCCACTGCCGAAGGACCTGCCGATACTGCCGCGCTAGACGGCTTTGGCGACACCGGAGGCGCGGGCGGCGTCCACGGCCGCCGTGTCGGCGACCCGGATTCCGTGACACAGCGCGGTGAGCCGTGGCGACGGTGTTGTGCCGAGCTCGTCGTGCAGGTTTCTGCGCAGCTCCTCGAAGACCTCGAGGGCGCGGGTCCGGTAGCCCGACCGGTACAGGGCGATCATGAACTGCGCGTGAAGCTCCTCGTCGCAGGCGTGCCGGACGACCAGCCGCGCCAGCTCGCTGAGCACCCTTCGGTGCTCGCCGGCGTCGAGCAGCGTGCCGAAGAACAAGGCCAGGGTCTCCAGCCTGGACCGGTCGAGCTCTGTGACCCTCGCCCGCAGGAGCCTGCCGTGGTCGACATCCAGTAATGCCGGGCCGCGCCACAGGTCGAGGGCCTCGCTGAGCTGTCTGCTGGCGCCCTGGGTGTCTCCGGCGGTCAATCGGATCTGCGCCAACGTGCGCAGCCGGTGGAACTCGCGCAGGTCGAAGACGTTCCCGCCGAGTTTGATCCGGTAGCCCCCGTCACGGGTCTGCAACAGGTCTCGGGCGACTGTGCCGCGGGTGACGTCGAGCGTGCGGACGAACTCCGCACGCAGGTAGGAGACGTGGGTCTGCAGCGTGCTGAGGGCGGATCGCGGGGCCGCGTCGTCCCACAGCTCGGTGACCAGCGAGGTGACCGAGACCCGGTGCGGCTCGTTGAGCAGCAACAGGGCCAGCAGCTGCCGCGGCTTTCCCGTCGTACGAATCAAGTCGTCGCCGTCTTGTTGTACCGACAGCGGGCCTAACACCCGGAACTCCATCTCGTGACTCCTGGTCACCGACGCTACCACCGGGTCATGCCGCCGGCATGGCGTCGCCGCAGACGAGGTCGCGAGTGCGGCGAGCACCGGGCACCGCCCTGGTGCTAACGGGCGAACACCAGTGTGGCGGGCGAGGGTGTGGCATGGAACGAGACGTCCTCGAACCCTGCTTCGGCGAGCCAGGACCGGTAGTCCGACTGCCGCCAGGTGCCGCCCTTCCTGCTCTTGAGCAGCATCTCCGAAGCGAACAGCAGTGGGAAGAACGGCCCGCTCCGATCGTCGTCGACCACGTAGTCGCAGACGACGAAGGTGCCCCCCGGCTTGAGGGCGCGCCGGGCCCTGGCGAAGATCGCGGTGTTGTCCTCGGCGCTTTCCTGGTGGGCGACGTGGGAGTACACCACGATGTCATGGGTCGCGGTGCCGAAGTCGACGCTGTGCAGGTCACCGTCGACAGAGGTGAACCGGTCGGCCACGTGCCGTTCCTTCAGGAGCCTGCGGGCGATCGCGTTGATGGGTTCCCAGTCCAGCTGGGTCGACCGGGCGGACGGGTTGAGCTCGAGCCAGATCGAGGAGAAGATCGCCGAGCCGCCGCCCAGATCGAGGATCGAGACCTCCCCGGCGTCGGCCAGCCCGAGCAGCTCGGCGGCAGTGACGGCCACGGGGACCGACTGCGCGGCGATCGCGGGGACGACCTCCTCCCAGTGCGGGTTGTCGGCCACCTCGGTCATGGCCTGCACCGGCCCGCCCGTGTGGAACACCTCCGGCAGGTTCGCCAGCTTGTCCATCTGAGCGAACTTGAGCTTGGCGTAGCCGCTCAGATCCGCCCGCCTGCCCGCCACCAGGAAGGCGCTTGCCTCCGCGGTGTTGCGGTACCCGCCGTCGTGGACCTCGACCAGGGCAAGACCCGCGAGCCCGTCGAGCAGGGTCTGCGCACCCCGCTCGGACATCCCGGTCTCGGCGGCCAGCCGTCCGGCGGTGTCCGCGCCCGCCTCGAGATGGGTGAACAGCGCGTACTTGGCCGCGACGCCGAGGATGCCGGTGGCCCAGTAGCCGTTGGCGATCTCCAGAATCCGGTCCGGCCTTGGTTGTTCGTTGGTCACGTTGCCTCCCGCAGTCCATGGGTTTGCGCGGCACGGTGCCTCGTCGGAGATTTGCGACTGTCTGTGGTCCGGCACCGCTCAGTGGTAGGCCGAGACCGCGTGCAGGACCCCGTTCACGGCCGAGGTCACGTCCACGGACCACCGGCCCACCGACATCTCGGCGGTGATGCCCGGACCGAACCCCGCGATCATGCCGGCGGCGCCCGGGGTGAGCTCGTTCTCCTCGAACAGCCTTCGCAGCGCATCGAGCACGACCGCGCTGGCGATGTTGCCGTGCTCGGTCAGCGTCCGCCAGCTGTGACGGAACATGTCGTTGTCGATACCGAGGTAGTAGCTCAGATCACTCAGGATCCGCGGGCCACCCGCGTGAATGATGTAGAAGTCGAGCTGGGCGACGTCCCAGCCGTTGTCCATGGCCAGGTCGCGCAGCACCGGGGCCAGCGGCTCCATCGTTCCGGGCACCCGCTTGTCCAGCTGGAAATGGAAGCCGGTCGAGCGCACGGCGTAGGAGATCCAGTCCTCGGTGTGCGGGATGAGGTAGGAGGCGTTGCGCTCCAGTGCGACGCCGACCCCGCCACTGCCTCGCACCACGGCAGCCGCGACCGCGTCGCCGAACAGCCCGTCCGAGAGCAGGGAACCGACCCCGTCGTCCTCGGGCTGGTAGCACAGCGAGCACAGCTCGCTGGAGACGATCAGGACGTTGCTGTCCGGGTAGGCGGTGCAGAAGTCGTGCGCGCGGTTGATGGCAGCGCCGCCCGCCGCACACCCCAGCTGCGCGATGGGGATCTGCCGGGTGTTGGACCGGAATCCCATGGTGTTGATCAGCCACGCGGTCAGCGACGGCATGAGAAATCCGGTGCAGGAGACGAAGATGATCGCGTCGATGTCCTGCTCGGTCAGCTGTGCGTTCGCCAGGGCCTGCTGGACGACGGCAGGACACCGCTTCTTGGACTCCACCTCGAAGATCCGGTTGCGCTCTTCGAGGCCGGGGTGGCGAAGCGTCTCCTCGATGGGTTGCACGATGTGCCGCTTCATGACGCCGGTGTTCTGGATCAACCGAAGTGCCAACGACAGCTGTGGCTTTCCGGCATGCATTCCCTTGGCAAATTCCAGAGTATCCTCCATCGTGATGATGTGCTCGGGAACATTCACCGACGGCTTGCAAATCGTAGGCATATGTGACGTCGACCTTCTTTGGAGTCCAGTACGCACTCATTCGCCCTCGTGCCCCCTTCCGGCGCCGAGCTACCAACACGCCAGATGCGGATCCTGGCTTCGGCTCGGAGATGCACAGCAATCACCATCACCCCTGCCGCTTGCCATCGGCTTGGCGCCGACTTGACGCCCGGGGGAGTATGGCGGCGTGGAATGCGCGGCCCAGAGTGCGGTCGAATCTAGCGGCCCGGCGCGCGCCGGCGAATTCTTCGGTGAGGTTCGTCGCTTTCCTACCTGCTTTGCAGGGCGATGAGCTCCTCGAGTGTCCGGCGCAGCTCGGCGATCTCGGCCTGGCCGAAGTGGCGTACCCAGCGCCGCTCGATGTCTCGGAGAATGCGGCCGGCGGCGACCTGGGCCTGCATGCCCCGCTCGGTCAACCGGATGATCTTCGCTCGGCCGTCGACCGGGTCGGCGGTGCGTTCGACGTAGTCCAGTCGTGCGAGTTCGTCGACCAAACCGCCGATCGCCTGCTTGCTGAGCCCGGACCGCTCGGCGAGCACGGTCAGCCGCGACCCGTCCGGATCGATGAACCGGAACACCGAACCGTGCCGGTATCGGACGCCCTCGAACCCCTCCTCGGCGAGGCGCCGGTGGAGCAGGGTGGTGGTGACGTCTCTGGCCTGCGTGAGCAAGGCGGGGAGCGGTCTGTTCTCGTCGCGCTGCCCGGATCGCGTCGTCATCCCGGAGACCTTTCTGACGCGGCCATTTAGTCAGGCAAGTTGACAGTTTGGTCGGCCTGACCATACCGTGGGTCCCGACAATACGGCTGCCTGACTAACCTCGACAATCCCGCCGCGCGAGCGCTGGAACCTCCGCGCCCGACCCCTCCGGGCGCCCCCCGCGCGCCTGTCTGAGGTACCCGCCCGAGGTGTCCATCTCCTCCCGCGGCAAAGAGATTGGAAGCTTCATGAGCCATTTCGATCAGGACGGCGGCAAGGTCACCGGTGTCGACACCGCGGCGATCGAGGCCTTGGCCAAGCAAGTGCGGGGCCCGGTGGTCGTTCCCACCGACGAGTCGTACGACACCGAGCGTGCCGGGCACCAGACGACCCGTTGGCACCGACCGGACCTGGTGGTGGGCGCCGTCGGGCCGGCCGACGTGCAGGCGGCTGTCACCTTCGCCGGCCAGCACGGGCTGCCGGTGGCGGTGCAGGGCACCGGACACGCGCTGGCCGCCGTGGCCGCCGATGGCGGAGTACTGATCAACACCTCCCGGATCGGTGGCATCCGGGTCAACGCCGAGGCCGGTACCGCGTGGCTGGGCGCAGGCCTCCAGTGGGACCAGGTCATCCACGAGACGGCCGCCGCTGGGCTGGCGCCGCTGTCTGGCTCGGCTCCGGGAGTGGGCGCGGTCTCTTACACCCTCGGCGGCGGGCTGGGCATGCTGTCCCGGCGCTACGGGTATGCCGCCGACCATGTGCGCAGCCTCGACGTGGTCACCGCCGACGGCGGGCTGCGCTACGTCACCCAGGAGTCTCATCCCGACCTGTTCTGGGCCTTGCGCGGCGGCCGGGACAACTTCGGCGTGGTGACGGGCATGGAGATCGATCTGATGCCGATCACCGAGATCTACGGTGGGGCGCTGTTCTTCGACGCCGGTTCGGCCCCGGAGGTGTTCAACGCCTATGTGGACTGGACGGTGACCGTTCCCGACGAGATGACCTCGTCGGTGGCGATGATCTCGTTCCCGGATATCCCGGTGCTCCCGCCGACGCTTCGCGGCCGCTACGTCGTCCACGTGCGGATCGCCTACGCCGCAGACGACCTCGGCGCGGGCGAGCGGCTGGTGGCGCCGCTGCTCGCGCTCGAACCGTTCAGCAACACCCTTCGCCAGATGCCCTTCGTCGAGTCCGGGTCGATCCACAACGACCCGGTCGTCCCGGGGAGGTTCGAGTCCGGGACCACCCAGCTGGGCGAGTTCGACGCGGCCGGCGTGCACAGCCTGCTCGACCTGGCCGGGCCGCACGCACCGGTGCCGCATGTGGTCGAGCTGCGTCACCTCGGCGGACAGCTGGCCAAGCCCGCTGCCGTGCCCAACGCCGTAGGCAACCGCGACGCCCAGTACTCGTTGAACGTGATATCTCGACTGGAGCGGGCCGAGATCGCCGAGATCCGCACCGCGCATGAGCGGATCTTCGATGCCATCGCTCCGTGGAGCACCGGGCGCCGGGCGCTGAACTTCATGAACGGGGAGAAGGACGGCGACCAGGTGCGCTCGGCCTACGCCCCCGGGGACTACGAGCGCTTGGCCCAGATCAAGGTCGGCTACGACCCGCGGAACCTTTTCCGCCTGAACCACAACATCCCGCCCGCGGCCGAGTAGCCGCCCGCGGCCTCAGTCCCGCGCGGCTCCGAGGTACACCGGCAGGCTCGTCACCGAGTTGGAGAAGATCGACGGGACAGCGGTCAGCTCGTCGGGGTCGACGGCGAGTCGCATCTCGGGGTACCGAGCGAACAGCGCGGGCAGGGCGGCCGACGCCTCGAGCCGGGCCAGCGCGGGCCCGAGGCAGACGTGCGGTCCGGTGCCGAAGGCCAGGTGCCGCTGGGGTTGGCGGCCGATGTCGAACTGGTCGGCGTCCGTACCGTACTGGGACGGGTCGCGGTTGACTCCGCTCCACGGGGCGAGGATGGCGTCGCCCTTGCGGATGGTTATCCCCGCGACGGTGACGTCCTCGGTCGGGAACCGGGCCGGGAAGTTGCCCACCGGGGCGTCCCAGCGCAGGGTTTCCTCGATGACCAGCGACCAGGTGTCCGCGTCGCCGTCACGGACCTCGGCCAACTGCTCCGGGTGGGTGAGCAGGGCCCGCGTCGCGTTGACGATGAGGCTGATCGAAGTCTCATGGCCCGCGCCGATGAGCATCCACAGTGTGTCCTCGAGCTCCTCGTCGGTGAGTGCGTCGTCGTCCTCCTCGTTGACCGCGATCATGGCGCTGGTCAGATCGTCGGCAGGCTCGGCGCGGCGCATGGCGAACAGGCGCTGCCACATCTCGTGACGCTTCTGCTGCGTCGCCATGTACTCCTCGGCCGTCGTGTCGGCGCGCACGACGGTGTCGATCAGTTGGCGGAACAGGGGCCACCACGCCTCGGGCACCCCGATGAGCTCGCAGATGACCTGCATGGGGAACGGGTAGGCGTAGTGCTTACGGAGGTCGACGGCGCCATCCAGACCGACATGGTTGGGCAGGTCGGCCAGCATGGTGGCGACGATCTGGTCGATGCGCGGCCGCAGTCCCTCGACCCGGCTGCGGGTGAACGTCCGGGTCAACGGGCGGCGTAGCCGCCTGTGCTCCGCACCGTCGCGGGCCATCGCGTTGTTGAGCCGGATCATGCTGAGCAGTGGCCAATCAGCGGGAATCTCGCCACGTTGCAGCGCCGTCCATTGGCGCCAGTCCCGGCCGACCCTGGAGTCGGTGGCGAGCTCGGCGAGCAGCTTGTAGTCGGTCACCATCCACATTCGCACGCCACCGGGGAGTTCGACGCGGACCAGCGGACCGACCTCGCGTAACCGGGCGGCCTCGCCGTGGCGGTCGGTGCCCGCGGGATCGATGAGGACAAGTGGTGGAACGGACTGGTCGACCGTCGAATCGGTCATCGTGATGTGCCTCCTGGCTGCCTGGACGCGGAGTTCGGGACGGGACGCCTGGCCGGCAGACTGATTACCGCTCAGCGTGGCCCGCCGTCGCTATTTGTGCGCCGCAGAATTCTCGGGAAGCCGGTCCTGCCTTCCCGGTCGAACGGTGCCGAGGCCGAGTTCACGGCGCGGTTGGCGGCGTGCGAATGACAGCACAGAACGCTTGAAAATCGGCTAAGCACCGCCAAACATGCAGGAAATCAAGGCTTGTGATTCACGTCACGATGACCGTGATTTGACAGTACTTGGTGGGTTGCTAGCATCGTGCGGGTTGCGGGCCGGAATGATTTCCCGCGCGATATCTCAATTTCTGCCGCCGATGCCGCGCGCACAACGCACTGCGATGGGGACCGTCATTATGAACATCTCGACGACGAGGACTCTGACCGCCACGGAAGGCCCCGCGGGCCTGTTACGGGAGTTGAGCCCGGCGGAACGCTGGTATTGGATCATCGACCAGCTCTCCACGCTCAACGTCAGCGCCCGGGTGCGCGTCGACGGCGAGCTCTCGACGGAGGCGCTACGCGCCGCCCTGGACTCGCTGCGCGCTCGCCACCCTTACCTGCGCCTGGCCATCGCGGACGAGGCGTCCGGACCGCGGTTCTCGTCGACGGACAACCCGATCCCGCTGCGCGAAGTGCACTCCGACGAGGTCGACAACGCGCGCTGGGCGCGCGAGGTGGATGTGCACGAGTTCGCCGAGCCGATCGACTGGCGGTCCGGCCCACTGGCCCGCGCCGTGGTCATCAGGCAGCCCGGCCAGGTCACCGACCTGATCATCAGCATCCCGCACTGCATCGCGGACGGCACCACCGCCCTCGCACTGCTGCGGCAATGGGTGCAGCTGTCAGCGACACCGCCGGCGAACCGTGGCGACCTCGTGGGCGACCTCGTGGGCGACCTCGTGGGCGACCGCGTTCCGCTGCCGGCGGAGTCCCTCTTCCAGGCACACCACCGGGAGATGTCGGACCTGCCGGACAAGGAGCCCGAGGCCGAGAACGAGTCGGAACCGGCCTACGAGGGACAGGTCGGCAGGTTCGTCCCGGACCGGTTCGTGCCCTTCGATCAGCGGCGCACTCGGATGCTGCACCGGGCCGTCGACGGTGACGCGCTGGAGAACCTGCTCCTCGCGTGCCGGCGGCAGGGCGTGACGATGCACGGCGTGCTCGCCGCGGCGATGGCCTGCGCCGTGGCTCGTGACGCCGGGGCCGAGCCGCGCACCCCGTTCGCCGTCGGCTCGCCGGTGGACTTCCGCGACGAGCTGACCCGACCGGTGGCCGAGGACGAGGTCGGCTGCTACGTGTCCGCTGTGCACTCCGTCGTCGCCTACCAGCCCGACGACCTGTGGACGATGGCCCGGTTCGTCAACAGCGACATCGCCGAGCGGCGGCGGCGTGGCGAGCAGTTCTCAGTGTTCAGCCTCCTCGCCAGCGGCGGCCCGCGCGGGATCGCCGACAGTGAGACCTTCGTCCGGTACATCGAGGAGCACGGCTCGTTCAACTTCTTCGTGTCCAACATCGGACGGTTCGAGTTCCCGGACGCGGCGGGCGGGTTGCGGTTGTCGGGGGCACAGTTCGTGGGTGGCATCTCGGTCGTGGGCTACTTCGCCTCGTCCGTCAGCACCTGTCACGACCAGCTGTCCTGGAACTTCACCTACATCGACGACGCGGTGTCGCGGGAGCGGGCCGAGCGCGTCGTCGACGACTGCGTCGCGACCGTGCTCGCGGCGGCTGACGCGGTCACGACGACGGCACGGCCGTAGTCGGGTCAGAACGAGCTGGCCAGGACCGGGAGCTCCGGCAAGTTCGCCACCGGCCGTACCGGCAGGGGCACCACCTCGACGTCGTCGAGAGCGGAGTCCACGGTCAGCAGCGCCTGATGGAACGCCTTGAGCTGAGGCGAGGGCTCGAGCCCGAACTCGGTGAGCATGTCGTGCCGCAGTTGGTGGTAGGCCTCCAAGGCCCGGATGCGGTACCCCGACCGGTAGAGCGCGAGCATGTACTGGGCATGCAGGTTCTCGTGGAAGCGGTTGCGGGAAATCAACACCACGAGCTCGCTGAGGATGTCGCGGTGCATGCCCAACCGCAGCTCCACCTCGATCCGGTAGTCCTGCGTCATCATCCTGGACTGCTCCAGAGCGGCGATCTCGGCCCTGATCCTGATACCCGGCTCCACATCGTCCACAGGGGACCCTCGCCACAGACGCAGGGCCTGGCGGAAGTACTGCGCGGCCGCGGGGAGATCGCCGGTGTTCATGGCGCCGACTCCGGACCGCCGCAGCCGGTGGTAGACCTCCAGATCCAGGCGGCCGGGATCCACCATGAACCGGTACCCGTTCTGCACTGTCTGCAGAACGGTCTCGGCCACCTCGCCAGTGGTGTGCCCGACGGCTTCGGCCAGCATCCGCCGCAGGTTCAGCACGTAGACCTGGAGCGCGGCGCGGGCGGTCTTGGGCGGCGCGTCCTGCCACAGCTCGTCGATCAGCGCGGACACCGGTACCACTCGCTGTTGGTTGAGCAGCAGCAGCGCCAGCACCGTGGATGGTTTCCGGGCCGTAGGGTTCACCTCGGCGGCGCCGTGGTGGATCGTCAGCGGACCGAGCACTCTGATGTACATCGGCGGCGTCCCAGCGTCAGCCGAGCTTGAGGCACACCTGGACGCCCTGGTGTACCGGGATCCGCACGGAGAGGTAGCCGTTGTCCGGATCCTTGATGAAGTCGGAGAACTCCTGGTTGAACGCCTGGTCCTGGTAGAGGTCGATGTCGTCGACGATCACCAGCGCCCCGGGCCGTAGCCGGGGGTGCACCAGCTTCAAGATCGGCGCCCGTAGGTCCAGCCACCCGTCCAGCAACACGAGGTCGACCGGACCGGGCAGGTCCTCGAGCGTCTCCCTGGCATCGCCGACCCGCAGGTCGACCAGGTCGCCGAGGCCCGCGGCGTCGAAGCTCGCCCGCGCGCGGCGCGCCTTGTCGGCCTGCAGCTCGGTGGTGATCACCTGGCCTCCGCCGTTGTCGCGGACGGCGGAGGCCAGGAACAGCGTCGAGATCCCGAACGAGGTGCCGAACTCCACCACGGTGCGCGCCCTGATGGCCCGGGCGAGCAGGTACAGCAGGTGCCCACCCTCCCGGGACACCGACATGATGACGTCCTTGGTCCGCTCGGCCAGGTCCGCGTGGTCGATGTCGACGGGGTAGTCGCCCCGCATGTCCACGCCCGCGTTCGCGAAGGCGGCCATGAGATCCTGCTGCTCCTCGTCGGCGAACAGGCGGTTCAGCGTCGCGGCTACCGCGTCCGATTCCAACGTCGACGTCATCGCGTTCGCTACTCCTCGGATGTGTTGTGGACGTGCGGCTCTGTCAGGACCTCGATGCGGACCGGGAGGTGGCCCCGTCAGTCAGGGGATGAGGACGGTCTTGCCTGGCAGGGTCCCGCTCGCGGCCTGCAGGTGCACGGCACCCAGCTCCGAGAGCGGTAGGCGCTGGGCGACGTCGATCGTGAGGTGCCCGGCGTCTATCTGGCTGACCAGCTCGGCGAGCTGGTCAGCGTCGCTTCGTACGAAGACTCCCTGCGTCCGCACCCCACGCTCGGCGCTCTCCGGGGTCGGCGGGACGGTGTTGGCGTACGCGCCGCCGTCCGCGACCAGGCCGATCAGTTTCGTGACGTGGTCCTGGTTCTCGTACCACGCCAGGTTCAGCACGACGTCGAACCGCTGCTCGGCCAACGCCTCCCAGGCTGGGCTCTCGGTGTGGTCGATGACGTGGGCCGCGCCCCGGGCATGGACGCGGTCGCGGCTACGCGGGCTGGCGGTCGCGGTCACGTTGGCGCCGGCCCGAGCCGCGAACTGGATCGCGTAGCCGCCCACCGCGCCGCCGGCGCCGTTGATCAGGATGCTCTGGTCGGCCTTCAGGCCCGCGTGCTCGAACAGCGCCTGCCACGCGGTCAGCGCGACCGACGGGAACCCGGCGGCATCAGCCAGGTCGATCGTGGCGGGGGCGGCGGCCAGGGTTTCGACGGGCACGGCGACGTACTCCGCGGCCGCCCCGGCCGTCGGGATGGGCAGGAAGCCCACGGCCGCGTCACCGATGTTCCAGCCGGTCACGCCACCGCCGATCTCGTCGACGACGCCCGACACGTCGTAGCACGGGGTGTGCGGGAGCGTCAGCGGGAAGGCGGCGGTCAGGTTGCCGCTGCGAATCGAGGCGTCCACGGGGTTGAACGCGGCGCCCGCCATCCGCAGCACGACCTGACCCGGACCGGCCTTCGGGCGGTCGACGTCCTCGTAGACGACGACGTCCTCGGAGCCGTAGGAGTGGTAACGCGCTGCCTTCATGGGACCTCCCTACTTTTGCTTCAAAATCGAAGCATCACTGTAATATACTTTGACTTCGAAACACAGTGCGACCATGGGGCGTTGATTCCGATTCGAAGCAGGTACCCTCCGGGCGTGACGGACCCGGACACGCTCGGCCCCCGGCAACTGGGGGTCTACTTCGCGTTGATGGAATCCGTCAGCATGCTCCAACACGCCGTCGAGCAGCAGCTGCGTGTCGAGGGAGACATCAGCTACGTGCAGTTCCAGCTCTTGGCTCGTCTCGTCGCAGCCAACAGCCAGCTGACCATGACACAGCTCGCCGACGGTGTCGTCTACAGCCGCAGCGGCCTGACCTACCAGGCCAGCCTGCTGGAGAAGGCGGGTCTTCTCACTCGCGCCTCCAGTCCCGACGACGAGCGCGCCACCCTTGTCGGCATCACCGACGCCGGCTCGACCCTCGTCGGCCGAGTGCTGCCCGGTCACATCCAGGTCACCCGCCGGCTGCTGTTCGAGCCGCTGTCCGACGGGGACCTGAAGCGCTTGGAAGACATCATGACCCGGGTGCGCGACCACATGCGTGCACTGCCGCCCCGGTCCGCCGGCCCGCGCAGGCGCCGGGCGGGTCCGGCGCCCGGTGTCCAGTCCGGGCCTCGCGACCACGAACCGTGACACTTCTTGCGCGCGGACCACGTCAGCGCGTCCGGGCAGGGAAGCGCAGCGGCAGCTCGTTCGGGCCGCGAATCCCGGTCGGCGGCCGCCAGCTGACCTCGCCGGCGATCACCGGAGGTTCCAGCCGCTCGGCGAGCGCGGGCAGCGCCTCGGCGATCTCGGTCCGGGCTAGCGGGGCGCCCAGGCAGTAGTGTGGACCGGCGCCGAACAGCAACGGTGACGCGGGATTGGCGCGCGTGATGTCGAACGTGTCGCCGCGGTCGAACACCCGCGGGTCGCGCTGCGCGGTCTGGACGCACATCGTCATGAACGCGCCCTTCGTGACCTTCAGGCCTCGGTACTCGAAGTCCTCGGCCGCGCACCGGTAGATGATCGGCGTCGACGGGACCCAACGGATCAGCTCCTCGACCGCCGGGGCCGCCAGCCCCGGGCGCTGGGCGAGCAGCTCCCACTGGTCGGGATGTTCGGAGAAGGTGACCATCGCGTTGGACAGCTGGTGGCAGGTGGTGTCGTGGGCGGCGAACACCAGCGTGACCAGGAGGTTGCGCAGCTCCTCCTCGCTGACCGTGCCCTCGGTACGTTGCGCCGTGACCAGCGTGGAGATCAAGTCGTCGCGGGGGTTGTCGGCCTTCTCCTCCATGAGTGCGGAGATGTAGCCGTTCAGGCCGACCACGGCCTTCTCCACCCGGGCGACGATGTCGCCGCCGTGCACCATGGCGAAGACGAGGCCGATGTCGTTGGTCCACACCCGGAAGGTGTCGTAGTCCGCGTTCGGCACGCCGAGCAGCTTGCACATGACCGCCAGTGGCAGCGGGTCCGCGAAGCTCGCCACGAACTCGCACGTCCCGGTCGCGGCCATCTCGTCGGCCATGCGTTCGGCCTCGGCCCGGACGAACGGTTGTACCTCGCTCACCATGCGCGGGGTGAAGGCCTTGGACACCAGGCCGCGCAGACGCCGGTGGCTCTCCCCGTCGTGATTGTTGATCATGGGAACGAACCAGTCGTAGATCGGCCCGTTGACCACGCCGCTCTGTTCCATGAAGCCCCGGCCGTTGTGGTCGAGCCTGCGGTCGCGCAGGAGCTCCTGGGCCTCCTCGTGGCGCAGTACGAGCAGGCCGATCGGGCTGTCGGCGTACCAGCTCTGCTCCTGCGCCGCCATGGCCTCGGGTCCGGAGAAGTCGAACGCCGGGTCGAGAACGTTGAGGAACGGCACATCCGCGGTTGTGGACTCGGTCGGACTCACCACTGTGCAGCCTCCTTGGCAGGTCGCGCGTCTGAGATGTCGGCCGCGGGGACCGCCGCCAGCGGCCACGCGGAGTCGGGTCTGGTGGACGGCGGCGTCATGAGGAACCCGGCGGCCTGGACCGTCTCGGCCGCCCACACGGCGTCGCGAGCCCACGCTCGGTTGGTCGCCGCGCCGATCCGCCGCCGCAGCCGGGCCCGGCGCAGCCTTCCGGTGGTCTCGTCGAGCGCCTCGGCGACCATGACGTGGGTGAAGCGGAACCAGCCGAGCCGCTCCTCGTCCTCCTCCACCAGCCCCGCCGCGATCGCGGTGTCGAGGATCTCCAGCGTCTCGTCGATCTCGATCGACAGGACCTCGGCGACGACTTCGATGACGAAGTGCCTGCCCACGGTGGCGGCCACGGACAGCACTTCGGCCGCGGGGCGCGGCAACCGCGCGATGCGCCGCAGCGCCACCTCCCGCACCGGGGCCGGCACCGGCGACGCAAACGGGTCGCCCAGCCCGTCCTCACCGCGCAGCTCCTTGACGAGCTCGCGCAGGAAGAACGGATTGCCCTCGGTCCGGTCGCGCAGCCCCTCCGCGGTGTGCTCACCCACCTTCCGGCGGACGAGGGCGCTCGCCAGGGTCCGCGTCTCCTGGACACTCAGTCCCTTGAGGTCGATGCGGGTCGTCTCCCGGTGGGCCAGGGCGGCCACGGTCTCGACGAGGTTCTCGGCCTCGTCCGACCGGTAGGACACGACCAGGAGCAGCCTGCTCGCGGGCACCGACTCGGCGAGGTGGGCCAGCAGCCGCAGCGAGCTCGGGTCCGCCCGGTGCACGTGGTCGAGTACCACCATGAGCGGGCTGAGCTGGGAGAGCTCGGTCAGGTACGCCACGACCGCCTCGAATCGCCGCAGCAAGACACCGTCGGCGCCCGCGCCGTCGGCGGGTCGCCCGGCTTCACCGTCGAGCAGCCCGGCCACCGGTCTCGGGACGGAGCGGTACGGGAACGCGCTGGCCGCCGCGCGCAGCACCTGCTCCCAGAGCCACAACGGTGGCGTGGAGACGTGTTCGGGGCAGGTTCCCCACAGCGCCGGCCCGTCAATCAGCTCGGTGAATCGCCGCAGCAGGCTGGTCTTGCCGATGTCCGGCTCGCCGGACACCAACACGACCTGACCCCGCCCCGCCTCCGCGGCCGACAGCGCCTCGGTCAGCGGTTGAAGCGCCGTCTGGCGGCCGACGAAGACCACGCCGTCGGAGGTCTCGGGCTTCGGCGGCGTGGCGGGGCCGCGTGCCTGCGGGATGAACACCGGCTCGTCCGCCGCGGCTGCGGTCTCCGCGGCGGAGATCGGGCGCCAGTCCAGGCTCGGTGCCTGGTTGAGGATCTCGCGCTTGAGGTGCTGGAGCGCGGGCCTGGGGTCGAGGCCCAGCTCGTCGGTCAGCCGCGTCTGGATGGTCCGCAGCACCTCCAGCGCCTCGGCCTGCCGCCCGGAGCGGTACAGCGCCAGGCTCAGCAGCTCGCATCCGTACTCACGCAGCGGGTTCGCCTTCATGAACGCGCCGAGCTCGGCCACGGCGACCTCGTGCGCTCCCACGGCCAGCAGTGCCGCGTTGCGCATCTCGACGACTGAAAGCCGCAGTTCCTCCAGCCGCGCCACCTCGGGAAGTACGCACGGGGCATGGGCCACCTCCGGATAGGCGTGGCCACGCCACAACGCCAGTCCCGCCTCGAATTCACGCAGCGCCTGCTGCGGGTCCTCGCGGTCCCACGCCTGCCACCCCGCCGCGGCGTGGTCACCGAACCAGCGGACGTCGACGTCGACGGATCCCGCGTCGAGCAGGTAGCCGCCGGGACAGGTTCGCAACACCGTGGCCGGTGTCCGCGGCGCGCGGCCCGGCTCCAGTAGCTTGCGCAGGTTGGCCACGTAAGCGTGGAGCGAAGCCATGGCCGACGGCGGTGGGTTCCCCGTCCACAGCGCCTCCAGCATCACGTCGACCGTCACCGGCTGGCCCGCCTGGCTCGCCAGGAGGGCCAGCAGTGCTCGTTGCTTGGGTGCCCCGACATCCACCTGACGGCCGGAGATGGTCGCTTCCACTGGGCCCAGTGCGCGGAGCTCGACCGTGGTATGCACTTCTCTTGGCTGAGTCCCGGCCCAGCGGACCGGGCCAGGCGGGACACGACGCGATGCCCCGACGACTGCTGCGTCTGTCATTTGGAGTTCTTCCCGGATCTGGGTGAGGCGCTCGGTGTGTGTTCAAGCGGCGCTGATTCCGGGCACTAGTGCCCGGTACGCGGGCGACAGTGGGCTTCGCCGGTTCGCCCGGCAAGTGCGCCTTCCGACCGTCCATGACACCGGCGTAGAACCACGCGATTGGTCGCGGGCTCAACGGGAGGTTACTTACAATTCGCCGCCCTAGTTGAGCAGCGGTAAGACGAGACTATGAACGGCCACTCAAAAACCCCTAAAAGACGTCTAACTCCCTATTTTTGCGTTGGGCGAGTACTGCTGACAGGGGAGCTAGGATCGGCCATACAGGTGCGTAGGCTGGGGGATTCGGCCGCTGTCCAAGGTACGGTCACGCGCAGTGAAGCCGACAAATGGCGCAAGTTGGTTTGGGGCCTCACGCGGCAACGTGGTCCGAGATACCCTGCCCGTTCCGTTCGGAAATATTCCCAACACGCGTTGAAATAATTCGCCAAGCTCCGGATTCCTGTGCGACAATTCGGCGGCAAGAAGTGGTCGTGGCATACTTCCTCGGCAAAGGGGGAACTGGATGAGGTCGGGGCAATTGGGTCGAGTGCTGATCATTGGTGCCGGCATTGCGGGTACCTCGGCCTCGATCACCTTGCGTCGTATCGGGGTCGAGGTCGACCTGATCGACATCAACGACGAATGGAACGTGACCGGGGCCGGCCTGACGATCACCGGACCGACACTGCGTGCGTTCCGGCAGCTCGGCGTGTACGACGAGATCGCCGCACACGGGTACGTCGGCGAGGGCATCCGCGTCTGCGAGGTCGACGGCACGCCCATCCGGGACCTGCCGACGCCGGTGCCGCCGGAAGCGCGAGTGTGCGGCTCGGGCGGGATCGCCCGGCCGGTGCTGCACGACATCCTCGCGTCGCGGCTGCGTGAGGTCGGTGTGTGGCCGCGCCTTGGCGTGGCCGTCGACAGGCTCGTCCAGGACGAGGAGGGTGTCGAGGTCACCTTCGACGACGGCGCGACCGAGCGGTACGGCATGGTCGTCGGGGCGGACGGGATCTTCTCGCGCACCCGCGATCAGATCTTCCCCGCCGCGCCGGGACCCGAGTACACGGGGCAGAGTGTGTGGCGCATGTTCGTCCCGCGCCCGCCGGACGTCGACCGCCGCCACTACTTCCTCGGCGGCCGGGTCAAGGTCGGGTGGACGCCGGTGTCGGCGACCCAGATGTACTTGTTCGTGGTCGAGCGCACGCCGCGAGTGGTGCGCCAGCGGCATGAGCTGCCTGCGGGCCTGGTCGAGTTGCTCGAGCCGTATGGCGGATACGTGCAGCAGTTCCGGGAGTCGATCGTCGAGGACACCGAGATCGCGTTCCGTCCGTTGGAGTCGTTCTATCTGCCCAGCCCGTGGTACTCCGGGCGGGTGATCCTCATCGGCGACGCCGCCCATCCCACGACACCGCAGCTGGCCTCCGGAGCGGGGATCGCGGTAGAGGACGCCCTGGTGCTCGCCGAGGAGTACGCCGCCCGCGACTCCGTCGCCGAGACGTTCACCGCGTTCGCCGCCCGGCGCGACGAGCGGTGCCGGTTCGTCGTGGAGAGCTCAATCGAAATCGGCCGTCTCGAACAGCTGCAGGCACCGCCGGAGGCACAGACGGCAGTCGTGGAGCGCGCACTGGCCAAGTTGGCCGAGCCGGTCTGACGGGCGCCCAACAGCCTGTCCGATCGGTGGGTTCGGGCTGATGGTGCGCCCGAACCGCTGGTTGCTCGTGGCGGTTCGCTGATACCGAGATCCGCCGCCATCTGAGCGACCGGACGCCCGGCAGCGACCAGATCAAGAACCTTGCGACGGAACACCGCGGGATAAGCCTTCGGCGCGAACGCCGAGGTAGCGGGTGTCAGTGCCCGGTCGGTGACCAGGCCGGCCAGTTGGCCGGCGGCGGTCAGGTCTCGCATCTTCCGTTCAGCCCCCGGTGACTACGCCGATCGCCACGGCCAGGATCGCGGTGTTGTAGAAGAACGCGAGGACACCGTGGGCGAGGATCTTCCCGCGTGCCACCGAACTCGTCGTCTCCACATCGGAGACCGCGAACGACGTGCCCACGGTGAACGAGAAGTACGCGAAGTCCATGAAGACCGGCTGCGGCGTGCCGGGAAAGTCCAGGATGCGGTGGGGCAGCGCGGCGTAGTACGCCTGCGCGTAGCGCTCCGCGTATCCGAAGTGGAGGATCGCCCACGCGAAGAGCACGGCCGGTACCGCCAGGCCCTTCGCCACCCCGGGGTCCGCGCCGGGCGCCAGGAGGGACAGCTGGTCGTTGAACGCGATCACCACGCCGGCCGTCAACCCGACCAGGCTCGTGAACAAGGTGAACATCAGACCGCTGCGCCGGCCGACGAGCATGCGGAGCCATTCCGCCTGGTCCCCGGTGTGGCGCTTGCTGCGCGTGACGCGCACGATCCGCATCGCCAGGTAGACCACTGCCAGCAGGTCCCACAGAACGAGTGGCAGCAGTTCGAACTTCAGGAAGAGCCACACTCCGAGGGCGACCAACGTCACCTCGACGAACCTGGACCACACCAACGACACCGTACGTAACACGCTCGCCCCGATCTCATGCCGACAGAAACCACAAGCGGCGACGTATTCTGCCAGGCCGTCAACCGGCCGCGAGAACGCGTCGCAGCGTCGCCAACTGGGTGTCGAGCGATGCCGTAGCCGAGGTGGCGTTCGACACCCAGGTAAGAGTTGTGTGGCGTAGCCAGTGAGTGGACACGCCGTGGGTGGCGACCCAGGGGAGTCGGTTGCTCGTCGACGGGTCGGTTGGGTACCCATAAGGACCGCCACCGGGACGCCGACCACCTCCGCGATCCCACCTGCGTCAGGCGCGGACGCTGGGGTCGGTGGTGCCAGATGGCGCCCCGGCTAGCGGAAGCGGTGTACTGCAGGCTGTTCGAGACGACGAGTGCGGAGCTGACCGCCTTCCCGCCGAACAGAGGGCCCGACGGTGTCACGCTTTTGGCGCTAACGCACAGGACGGGCCTGCTGTCCGGCGACGGCGACCACATCTCCGAACTGCAGCTGCGCTCCTCTTCGAGCCTCGACGTGCCCGTTCACCTGTACCTGGTCGGTCTCGACCAACTCACGCGCATGCGCCCCGTGCTCGGCGAGACCGGCCAGTTTGAGGAACTGACCCAGCCGAATCGGCAACTCGGCTACCGGAACGTCCTGGATCGATGATCGTGACACGAACCCATCTTCCCCCACGTGGGCGCCGATGTACCAGTTGGACAGGTCGAGGACGTCGGCGGGCGCCGCACAGTCCCCGCCGCCGGAGCCGTCCGCGCCGAGCACGGGTGCTCGGTGATGCAGGTCCACTCGTTGGTCGTGTTGCCGTGACCGACGATGCGCACGTAGCGCGCGTCGTGGTCGGTGAAGCGCGCGCCAGCCAGGACGGTGGCCCACGACGAACCAGTCCCGGAGACCTGGACGTCGACGGTGAAACGCCGGATGTCGCCTTGGTGCCAGGCGAGCGACACCGACCCGACGGTGACCGACTCACCGAAGTCGTGGTGGATCACCATCCGCCACAGCGTCCGATTCGGCGTCCGGGATCACCACCGCGACGGCCCAGGGACTGGGCCGTTCTCGATCGATGCGGTCCGCGACGACCTGTTGCAGCAGGACCGGACGCCGGCGCAACGCCGCCCAGTCAACATGGTTGGCCACCCGGGCCACCGAAGAACAGATACGTGCCCCAGACCGAGGAGGAGTTGTTGGTGATGTCGATGGTGTAGCACGAACCGGAGGTGGAGCCGGCCTCCGACAGGCTTGCGTACACCGCGCCGCCGCTCAACGGGTTGACGAATGCGCCGCGTTGATATGCCGACTTGCCGAAACCGGCCGAGGCGAACTGTCCCGACCCCATCGGTGGCCACGTGCTCACCTTCGTCGCGGCTTCTCCGCCGAACCTGACGCGGGTGGCCCGCGAAGTCAGCGGCCCGTTGTTGAAGAACTCCGACGGGATGCAGCCGATCGCATGGTCGTCGAAATAGAACCACCAGCCCTGTCCGGTGCGGTAGAACCCCATCTTGTACTCGATCTGAGTGCCATCGGAGTGGGAGAACTGCAGTCGCTGCCCGGGGCGAACGTGCGGATTCGGGACGGTGTGAAATACGCCGCCATCCTCGTTGTAGAAATTCGAGCCGGTCGCGTAGTTGTTTCGCGTCGTGAACACGAACAGGTGCGGTTCGCTGTCGCCATAGCGCCGGTAGTCGATTTGCCAGCCGCATTCCACGGACTGCAGAAGCGTTCCGTCGTGTCCAGCGAGATACCACTGCTGGCTGAAGGTGCCCTTGTAGAGGGGCGTAACGAAAGGGTTCCACACGTTGAGGTAGCTGGCCCCGCCCAGGCACTCGATGTCCTGCTCCCCGGTGGCGTATCGGTGATCGAAGCTGTCCATCGACGTGCGGGCAACGGCGTCCTTCGCCGAGTACGCCGCCAGGTTCGGAAATCGGCTCAGCTGTTGAAGTGTCGTGCGGTAGTTCGCGATCGTGCCGTCCGGAGCGCGCCGCGCCTCAGGCGGGTACCGGTACCGCGGAAGGGCGCTGGAGGTATCGATCGCACGGGACCCTGCCTCCTCGGGCAACGCGGTGTCGGAGGGTTCAGGCGCGGGTGGAGCGTCGGGAGGGTCGGCGGCCGGGTCGCCGTTCCACCGGCGCACCGCGGGGTGCTGGGCTTCCGGGATGAAGTCGAGGACCTGACCGTCCTCGTCGACGTAGCTCTCGGTGACTTTGACATCGCGATACTGTTCGAGCACATAGGCGCGCATCTCTTCGAACGCGGCCTGGTTCTCCACCTGTGCGTCGGGCAGGCGACGAAAGTCGTCGTACTCGGCATCGAGTACCGACCGAAGGAAATCGTCAAAGGGCTGGGGCGAAACATCTTTCATGACGACACTCCTCAGGGCAGGTCGATCAGTGGAGGGCTCGACCACACGCGGACGCCGTTGTCGGCGGCGGTCGCGAGCATCGCGCCGCCGGTGGCGAAGGCGAAGTCGCGCACCGTTTTCGGATGCAGGTACCGGGCCACTTCGGCACCGGAATGCGGATCGTGCAGGGCGACGTACGTTGTCCCGGCGGCCACAGCCACCGAGTTGTCCGTCGGGTGGAATGCCAGAGCTGAGATCGGGGCCGCGCGGCGGAACTCCTGGAGTTTCGGCGGATCGCCGGCGGCGGTGAGGTCGTAGACGGCGACTGCCTTGTCGTCCCACGACACCGCGAGCAACGTTGCGTCGGCACTGAAGGCGAGCTGCGAGCAACCGAAACCGCGGGCGACCCGGCGCTGCGTCAGGGTTTCCGCGTCGATCAGGAGGACGGTCCCATCCTCGTTGCCGCTTGCCAGTAGCGCACCCGCCTGTTGGAAGGCCAGTACCCGAACCTTTCCTTCAGCTGCCGCGCTGAAGGTTTCGGTGCCGGTGGTCGCGTCCGGGATGCGGGTTCCCCGGTCGAGGCAACCGGTGCCGACCCAGCGGCCGTCGCTACTAGCGGCGATGCGGCTGACTGTGTGCGGATGGGTGTTCGGAGCAGGCCACCGATTCCGGCCGTCGACGCTGGCGAGGAGACGGACGGTCCTGCCCGCCGCGGTCGCGATCCACGCGCCGGTAGCCATGGCGAGACCGTTCACCTCGCCGATGTTCTCCACCTTCCAGAATCTGGTGCCGACGATCGAGAACGACCGCAACCCCGCGCTGCCGCCGACCGCGACGGCCTGGGCGTCGTCGGCGAAGACAATGGCCGCGATGGTGCCGGGGACCGGTTGATGTTTCACCTCGGCCCCGGTGGCGGCGGTCAGCACCGTCACCGCGGCGCTCGCATCGGCCACCGCGACGACCGGTTGAACCGCGGTCGACATCTCGATCGAGGTGAGAGCGAAACCGCTCTGATGCCGCGAGATCTCGACGCCGGTGTCATGCATCTCGACGACGCCGCCGGTACTGCGCTCGCCCCCGATCAACAAGGTGCGCCCGTCGGCGGCGACCGACGCGGTCAGCTGACCCGCAAAGCCGATGTGACCGACGATCCCGCCGCGATGTGCGTCGATCGTGGTAAGGGTGGAGGTCACCGGCTCCTCCTCATCGGGATCGCCTTCGGAGGCGGTGACGATGATGGAACGGAGTGTCGGGCTGTACAGCACGCGTGTCTGACCGCGGCCCCCGACGATCGGATACTTCAGGGTGCCGTCGTCGAGATCGAGTACGGCGGCGCCGGAGCCGACGAGAGTGGCGACCCATCGCCCGTCGCCACTGCAGGTGATCGAGCGGACGAGCCCGAACTCGGAGGGCACCAGCTGATTCGCCCAGAGCTCGACTCCGGTGCCCAGGTCGAAGGCGCGAATCCGGTTGGCGCCGCAGCCCGCCACGAGGCGGCGACCGTCGGGCGTGTAGGCGATCGCACCTACCGACGACGAGGTGGTCAGCGTGGTGCGTTCGCGGCCTGTCGTGGCGTCCAGAATGGTGACACCGCGGGGGTTGGCGACCGCCACGGACTGCGCGTCGGGGCTGCACGCGGTCGCGTCCGAGTCGTCGAGGACGCGCGTCCACCGCTCCCGACCGGTCTGTGTGTCAAATGTCCACGCTCGTAGTCGGTGTATTCCAGGGTGGTGCGCTGGGGCGTCACCGAAGGCGAGCACCCACGCGCCGTCTGGCCCGAACTCCACTCGAAAGGGGTGGAGTTCGCCGAGGTAGTGGCAGCGTTCGTTGCCCGATTCGACCTCGAGCACTCGGGCGCGCCACTGTTCCTGTCCGCCGGTGCGGCTGAACTCGGCGGTGGCCATCGACTGACTGTCAGGACTGAAGGCGACCGACCACACCGCCCAGTTGTCGTGGGTGTGCCGGATGACTCGGCCGTCCACGTTGTACACGGTCAGCGAGCCCGCGGTCTCGCTGTCGATGAGGGCAGTCGCCGCGGCGACCCGTTGTCCGGAGGGTGCGATCGCGACGGACCGGGGAAGGTGGGGCAAGGGGTTGGACCAGACGCGGCGCGTCGGTGGTTCGGTGGATCGTTCCATATGCGCGGCTCCTGAGCCCTCTCGGCTACGACGTACATCGTCGGCGAACCCGCGGTCATGACACGGTGACCAGCGACCCGGCCGTCGAGGGCGCTGGGATACGGATTCCTCCGAGAACGAGCCGCCGCCCTGGCGCGCGGCGGCCGGCTGCGATGCTGTCGACGAGTGGCAGGATCCTCACACCGTGACCGCGAACTTCGCCGACGGACTGGTCGCACTGCGCCAACTGGCGACGGGCACGACACCGTCGTGTGGGCGGGGTCCTGATCACGTGCCTCGGGTGGAGGTTCGCATCCTGCCGGTCAGTCCGGGTGAGTTACTCGAGGCGTTCCTGGTAGGTGCAGTGTTCGCAGGCTGCGGTGCTGCCGCGGGGATATTCCAGAGGGCAGGTTGGGCAGGCGGGCAACGTGATGTCGTGTGCGGTCGGTCCTGCCATCAGGATTCGCGTTGCCGCGCTGCTGTCGTTGTGGAGCGTCAGCGGATGGGGCCCGGGTTGTTTCCGCTGAGCGGCGGTGGAATCGACATCTTCTTGTTCGCCGCGTCGGCGACTCGCGCCGCGATGAGCGCGGACTTGGCCTGCGCGATGGCACGGTGGCGCGGGTAGGTGTGCACGAAGGTCTCAAGATTGTCGGTCGCCGATGCCGCGTCGCCGGACTTCAGCTGCTCGTAGCCGCATTTGAGCAGGGCGTTCGACCGGTCCGGTGCCATACCGGTGGTTCCGCGACGGTCCGGCATCCGTTACAGCAAATGGTTCTCGTGGGTTCGGGTGCGGCGGATGGCCGCTCGTATCGGTGGCAGGAGCGCGACCGCGAGGAAGACGGCCAGCAACACTCCGGAGATCGGGCGAGTGAGGAAGCCGGTCGGGTCGCCGTCGAACAGGAGTAGTGAGCGGCGTAGCGAGTCTTCCAGCAGGGAACCGAGCACGAAGGCCAGGACGAGGGGGCCGGGCTCGAAGCCGAGCTTCTTCATGAGGTAGCCGAGTGCACCGAAGACGATCACGAGCACGATGTCGAAGACGGAGTTGTTGACCGTGTACACGCCGACCAGGGTGATCAGGACGGTGATCGGCGCGAGGACGGTCGGTCGCACCCGCAGGATCTTCACGAACAGGCCGACCAGCGGGATACTCATGATCAGCAGCAGGATGTTGCCGAGGTACATGGAGTTGACCACGCCCCAGAACAGGTCCGGGTTCTCGGTCACCAGCTGCGGCCCAGGGCTCACGTCGAGGATGAGCAGCGCCCCGAAGATCACCGCCATCGTGGCGTTCGCCGGGATTCCCAATGTCAGCAAGGGAATGAACGACGACGTGGCGGCCGCGTTGTTCGCGGTCTCCGGTGCCGCGACGCCTTCGATCGCACCCTTGCCGAACCGCTCCGGGTGCTTGGCGCGGCGCTTCTCGACCGCGTAGGCGGCCAGCGAGGACAACGTCGCGCCGCCGCCAGGCAGGATGCCGAGCACGAACCCGAGCACCGAGCCGCGACCAATGGCGCCGGCGGACTGCCGGAGGTCCTTTCGGGACGGCCACACGTTGGCCACGTGCGCGGGAGCCTGCGTCGCGCGGTGGCGCTCCTCGAGGTTGTAGAGGATCTCGCCGAGTCCGAACAGGCCCATGGCGATCGGGACGAAGTCGAGGCCGTCGGCGAGCGACAGGTTGTCGAAGGTGAACCGTTCCGCCGCGGTGAACCCGTCCCGGCCGACGGTGGCGAGCAGCAGCCCGACGCAGGCGGCGATCACGGCCTTGATCCGGTTGCCGCCGCTGATGGTGGCCACGAGCAGGATGCCCAACAGCGCGAGCGCGGTGTACTCGGGCGGTCCGAAGTCGAGTGCGAAAGCCGCGACCAATGGGGCGACGAGGGACATTGCCACGATCGACACCGTGCCGCCGATGAACGAGCCGATCGCGGCGATCCCCAGCGCGGTGCCTGCCTTGCCCTGCTTGGCGAGCGCGTGTCCGTCGAAGACGGTGACCACCGACGAGGCTTCGCCGGGCAGTCGCAGCAGTACCGACGTGATCGTCCCGCCGTACTGGGCGCCGTAGAAGATGCCGGCCAGCATGATGATCGCGGTGACGGGCTCGATGCCGAAGGTGAGTGGCAGCAGGATCGCGATCGTGGCGGCCGGCCCGAGCCCCGGCAGGACCCCGATCAACATGCCGACGACGACACCGATCAGGCAGTACAGGAGGTTCGCCGGCTCCAGCACGACACCGAAGCCGTCGAGGACGGGGGACAGGTCCACGTGTCTCCTAGAACAGGTGCGGGATCGGCACGGCGAGCGCGGCGACGAACACGAGGTAGAACCCGGCCACCACACCGACGCTGGTCAGGATCGACACGCGCCAGCTCTCCCGGCCGAGGAACCGCAGCCACACGAAGCAGAGCAGCGCGGCCGGGATCTCGAAGCCGATCACCTCGATGAGCGCGACGAAACCGACCATGCTCGCGAGCGCGGCGAGGACCAGCCAGCTCGCGCGGGAGAACCGCTCCGCGTCGGCGGTCCGGCGCACGACCACGAGCAGGCCGATGCCGAGCATCGTGAGCACGATGCCGACGATCAGCGGCCACGTACCCGCCCGCGGTTCCCGTGCGGTGCCCACCCCGAGCGCCACCGAGCCGGCGGTGGTCGCCACCCCGAGCGCGGTGACGACCACCGCGACGATCGCGTTGCCCAAGGTGCCGATCGGTGGTGGCCGGTCATGCTCGGCGTTCTCGACCTCGCGCACCGCCTCCGCCAGGCCCTGCCCGGCTTCCGGCTCGCGCTCGTCGACGTCGTTACCGGGCGGGCGATCCGTCACTGCTCCTCGCCCAGGTTGATGCTGTGCTCCTCCACCACCTGCCTGTAGCTGTCCAAACTGGACGTCCACAGCTTGCGCAGCTCGTCGCCGTCGACCTCGTTGGGCGTGAGCTGGTTGTCCTCGTTGAACTTCTTGTAGGCGTCGCTGTCGAAGGCCTTGCCGAACGCAGACACGAGCCGGTCGACGACCTCCGCCGGCGTGCCCTTCGGCGCGAAGACCGCCCGCGACTGCTGCACCGGCACGTCGTAGCCCTCCTCGACCGCCGTGGGCGTGTCGGCCAGGTAGGACGGACGCTCCTCTGCGAAGGTCACGATCGGCGTCAGCTTGCCCGCCTCGATCTGCTCGACCGCCTCGCCGAGCTGGATCGAGCCGACGTCGACCTGCCCGCCGAGCACCGCGGTCAGTGTCGGCGAGCCGCCGTCGAACGGCACGGCGGTTGCCTCGATCTCGGACTGGGCGAACAGCAGCGCCTGGGAGAGCTGGCTGCCGGTGCCGACGCCGGTGGTGCCGTACTTGAGCGGGCGGCCCGCGTTCTTCAGGTCGTCGATCGTCGCCAGCCCGGAGGACTTCGCCGACACGAGCACGTAGTCGTCCTGGGAGACACCGGTGACGATCTCGTAGTCGGCGATGTCGATGGCCTCGTCCTCGGGCACGGCCAGCGGCGTGATGTAGGCGAGGCTGCCGTTGAACACCATCAGCGTGTGGCCGTCGGGATCCTTCCCCGCCAGCTCCTGGGCCGCCACCGCGCCGTTGGCGCCCGGCTTGTTCTGCACGTTAATCGGCACGCCGAGGTCGTCCTTCGAGCCCTCGGCCAGCGCTCGTGCGATGAGGTCGGTACTCCCGCCCGGATCCTGCCCGACGTACACGGTGATCGGGTCGCCACCGGGGAAGTCCGCGCCTTCCTCGTCACCGGAACCGCCGAGGTTGCTGCCGCACGCCGAGAGGGTGAGTGCCACAGCCAGCCCGGTTCCGATCGCTTGCCACCTGCGCCTGCCGAGGTTACCGATCATTTCGCTCTCTCCTTTGAGAGGCAGCGGGGCTATGGGTAAGGAACGTATTGCGACCAAGTAATGCCTGTCTAACACCATTGGGGCATGGATTGATACCTTCAGGACATGGACTACTCGCTCGAGCAGGTGCGCGGGTTCGTCGCGGTCGCTGACGAACTGCACTTCGGTCGGGCGGCCGCCAAGCTGAAGATGACCCAGCCGCCGCTCAGCAGGCAGATCCAGAAGCTGGAGCGGGCGGTCGGCGCCCAGCTCCTGGCCCGCGATAACCGCCGGGTCACACTCACCGCCGCAGGGCAGGTGTTCCTGACCGAGGCGCGTCGGTTGCTCGCGCTGGTGGAGGTGGCGCCGGACCTGGCGCGGCGGGTTTCGTCGGGCTACAGCGGACTCGTGCGGATCGGCTTCACCGCGGCGTCGGCCTACGGGTTGCTCGGGCAGCTGCTCAACACGCTGTCGCGCGAGCTGCCCGACCTCGCCGTCGAACTGTCCGAAATGGTCACTCGCGCACAGATCGCCGGTCTGGCCAACGAGAAGATCGACCTCGGCCTGGCCCGGCCGCCGTTCGACCGCGAGATGTTCGACTCCCGGCTGCTGCACCGCGAGCCACTGCTCATCGCGGCACCCACCGGGCATTCGTTGCTCACGCTCGACCGTGCCGCGCGGCCCGCGGACGTGACGGGCGAGCCAGTGGTCATGCATTCGCCGACCGAGGCCAAGTACTTCTACGACCTGGTCGTCGGCTCGGTCTCGATCGCCCCGGAGCAGACCGTGCACACCGTCAGCCAGATCCTCACCATGCTCTGGCTCGTCGCGGCGAGGAGGGGGATCGCGTTCGTTCCCGGTTCGGCTGCACGGCTGCCGATCGAGGGCGTGGGGTTCGTCCAGCTCGAACTGGCCGAGCCGGAGCCGGTCGAACTGCATCTGCTGTGGCGACGCGATTCCGAGAACCCGGCGTTGTGGCGGGTCCTCGACGTGCTCGAGGACGCCGCACTCGCAGAGTGATGCTCTCGTGGTATCGCACCATGCGAAACCGCTGTTGGACATGCATCGAGCGGCGACCTTTCATGGGACCGTGACGTTGCTACCTCCCGCGGCCCTCGCCGACCGGTTGCGCGCCGGGCTCCTGTCGTTCCCGGTGACCCATTTCGACGCCGACCTTCAGTTCGACGAGCCCCGCTACCGCGAGCACCTGGCGTGGCAGGCCGAGTTCGACATCGCGGGCCTGTTCGCCGCCGGCGGTACGGGGGAGGGGTTCTCGCTGACCGCGGCCGAGACGGACCGGGTCGTTCGCGTGGCCGTGGACGAGGTCGCGGGGCGGGTCCCGGTCGTCGCGCCCGCGACCGGTGCGACCGCGCTGGCGGTCGAGCAGGCCCGAGCGGCCCAAGCCGCGGGGGCGTCAGGGGTCCTGCTCTTCCCGCCCTACCTGACCGAGGCCGGGCAGCAGGGGCTGGTCGGGCACGTCGGCGCCGTCTGTCAGGCCACCGACCTCGGCGTGATCGTCTACAGCCGCGCCAACGCCGTGTTGACCGACACCTCCGTGGCCGAGCTCGCCGACCGCCACCCGAACCTGGTGGGGCTCAAGGACGGCGTGGGTGACATCGAGCAGCTGACCCGTACCTACGCCAAGGTCGGCGACCGGCTGGCCTACATCGGCGGGCTGCCCACGGCCGAGACGTTCGCGCTGCCGCTGCTGCAGCTCGGAGTCAGCACATACTCATCGGCTATGTACAACTTCGCGCCGGAGTTCGCGTTGCGGTTCTACGCGACCGTCCGGGCGCAGGACCGCGACGCCGTCTACCGCATGCTCAACGACTTCGTCATCCCTTACCTCGACATCCGCGACCGTGGACGTGGTTACGCCGTCTCCATCGTCAAGGCCGGGCTGACCGCCGTCGGGCGCGACGGCGGGCGGGTCCGCCCGCCGCTGACCGACCTGACCGCGGACGAGCTCGAAGAGCTGACCACGCTGGTGCGGAAGTTCGCATGACCACGCCGACCGTGGCGCGCGTCGAGGTGGTGCCCGTCGCGGGGCACGACAGCATGCTGCTGAACCTCAGCGGCGCGCACGGCCCGTTCTTCACCCGCAACGTGGCGATCATGACCGACAGCGAAGGCCGAGTCGGACTGGGTGAGGTGCCTGGTGGGGAGGCCATCGCGGCGACGATCACCGATGCCGGCGCGCTGCTCGCCGGCCGCCCGGTCGCCCGCTACGCGACACTGCTGCGGGACGTCGCCACCGCCTTCGCCGGGCGGGACGCCGGCGGGCGCGGCGTGCAGACGTTCGACCAGCGCACCACCGTGCACGCGGTCACCGCGCTCGAGTCGTGCCTGCTCGACCTGCTCGGCCAGCACCTGGAGGTTCCGGTCGTTGAGTTGCTCGGCGAGGGTAGGCAGCGCGACGCCGTGCCGGTGCTCGGCTACCTGTTCTACGTCGGGGACAGGCGTCGCGCCGACCTTCCGTACGTCGCTGAGGACCGTCCCACCGACGAGTGGACGCGGCTGCGCCGCGAGGCGGCTCTCACCCCCGACGCGGTGGTCGCGCTCGCCGAGGCCGCGCGCACGCGGTACGGGTTCGCCGACTTAAAGCTCAAAGGCGGCGTGCTGCGAGCCGAGGACGAGGTCGACGCGGTACTCGCGCTTGCCACCCGCTTCCCGGACGCGCGGATCACGCTCGACCCCAACGGCGCCTGGCCGCTGGCCGAGGCGATCGCGCTGTGCCGCGACCTGCACGGCGTGCTCGCCTACGCCGAGGACCCGGTCGGCGCCGAGGACGGATACTCCGGACGGGAGGCGATGGCCGAGTTCCGGCGAGCCACCGGGCTGCCGACGGCGACCAACATGATCGCTACCGACTGGCGCCAGCTCGCCCACGCGATCCGCGCGAACGCCGTCGACATCCCCCTGGCCGACCCGCACTTCTGGACCATGCGCGGCTCGGTCCGCGTCGCGCAGCTGTGCGCCGGCTTCGGCCTGACGTGGGGATCGCACTCCAACAACCACTTCGACATCTCGCTGGCCATGTTCACCCACGTGGGCGCCGCCGCACCGGACCCGATCACCGCCCTGGACACGCACTGGATCTGGCAGGACGGGCAGGCCCTGACCCGCGAGCCACTGCGGATCGAGGGCGGTGAGATCGCGGTACCGACCGCACCCGGGCTCGGCGTCGAGCTCGACCGGGAAGCGTTGGCGGCTGCCCACGAGCGGTATCTCGAACACCGCCTCGGCGCCCGCGACGACACGGTCGCCATGCAGTTCCTGGTACCAGGCTGGCGCTTCGATCCCAAGCGCCCCTGCCTCGCGGAGGCACGCACATGAGCGAGCCTGCGAGCGAATCGAGGTCACAGGGCGACCAGATCCGCCTGGTTACCTTGTCGTCGGTGATCCTGCCGCTGTCGACCGGCATCAGCGACGCGAAGGTGCTCACCGGCCGGCAGCGTCCGATGACCGAGGTCGCCTTCCTGTTCGCGGAGATCGACACGGACGCCGGCCTGTCCGGGCTGGGCTTCAGCTACTCCAAGCGGGCGGGCGGACCTGCCCAGTTCGTCCACGCCCGCGAGGTGGCACCCGAGCTGATCGGCGAGGACCCGAGCGACATCGGTCGACTGTGGACGAAGCTCGCGTGGGCCGGCGCGTCGGTCGGGCGCAGCGGCGCGGCGACTCAGGCCCTGGCGGCGTTCGACGTGGCCTTGTGGGACCTGAAGGCGAAACGGGCCGGTCTTCCGCTGGCCAAGCTGATCGGTGCGCATCGCGACTCGGTGCGTTGTTACAACACTTCGGGCGGGTTCCTGCACGAGCCGATCGAGCAGGTGAAGGACAACGCCACCGCCTCGTTGAAGGCCGGCATCGGCGGCATCAAGATCAAGGTTGGCCAGCCCGACTGGCGAGAAGACCTGCGGCGCGTGGCCGCGCTACGTGAGCACATCGGCGACGACGTGCCGTTGATGGTCGACGCCAACCAGCAGTGGGACCGGCCCACGGCGATGCGAGTCGGCCAGACGCTCGAAGAGTTCGGTTTGGACTGGATCGAGGAGCCGCTGGACGCCTACGACGCCGAGGGACACGCGGACCTCGCCCGGGCGTTGAACACCGCGATCGCCACCGGCGAGATGCTCACCAGCGTCGCCGAGCACCGGGAGCTGATCCGCCACCGCGCCGCGGACATCCTGCAGCCCGATGCCCCGCGCATCGGCGGCATCACCCAGTTCCTCAAGCTCGCCACGCTCGCCGAGTACGCAAACCTCGGGCTGGCGCCGCACTTCGCCATGGAGATCCATCTGCACCTGGCGGCCGCGTATCCGAGCGAGCCGTGGGTCGAGCATTTCGACTGGCTGTACCCACTGTTCAACGAGCGGCTCGAGACCAGGGACGGACGCATGTACCTGTCCGACCGGCCCGGCCTCGGCGTCACCCTCACCGAACAAACGCGTGCCTGGACCGTGGACCGATTCGCAGTGTGACGAGAGGCCATCGATGAACGACGTCGTCAGCGTCGACCCGCGCACCGGGCAGACCGTGGAAGTCGTGGCCCAGGAGACGACCACTGACGAGGTCGCCCAGCTGTGCGCGGCCGCACTGGCCGCGGCGTCCGGATTGGACGCACTCGGTCGAGTCGGGCGGGCGTCGCTGCTCCGGTCACTCTCCGCCGCGCTCGAAGCGCGGCGGGAGGACATCGTCGCGATCGCCGACCGTGAGACCGCACTCGGCCCGACCCGGCTGGGCGGCGAGCTCACCCGCACCACCTACCAACTCCGGCTGTTCGCCGACGTGCTCGACGAAGGCAGCTACCTCGAGGCCGCCATCGACCACGCCGGCGACACTCCGATGGGACCGCGACCGGACCTGCGTCGGATGCTCGTGCCGCTCGGCCCGGTCGCGGTGTTCGGGGCGAGCAACTTTCCCCTCGCGTTCTCCGTGCCCGGCGGCGACACCGCCTCCGCGCTCGCCTCCGGCTGCCCTGTCATGATCAAGGCACACGGCTCCCACCCGGCGACCTCCCGGCTGTGCTTCGAGATCCTCGACGAGGCTGGCCGAAAAGCCGGCGCACCCGAGGGCACGCTCGGCCTCGTACACGGGCTGCGAGCCGGTGCCGACCTGGTCGCCCAGCCGGCGATCCGCGCGGTCGGCTTCACCGGCTCGGTCACCGGTGGCCGGGCCCTGCTGGAGATCATCGAGCAACGGCCCGAGCGCGTGCCCTTCTTCGGCGAGCTCAGTAGTCTCAACCCCGTGGTCGTCACTCCGCACGCGGCGAACGAGCGCGGCACGACGATCGGTCGGGAGCTGATCGGTTCGGTCACCCTCGGCGCCGGGCAGTTCTGTACCAAGCCAGGTCTCGTTCTCGTCCCGGCCGGCGCGGCCGGCGACAGCGTGGTCGACGCGATGGCGGCTGCCGTGGAGGAGACCGCCCCGCAGGTGTTGCTGAACGCGGGCATCGTCGAGTCGTTCGAGCGGATCTCGGCACGGCTGGCGCAGGCGCCGGAGGTCGAGACGTTGGCCCGAGGCGCCGCGGTCGACGGGCCGGGTCTTGCTGTCGCCCCGCTGCTGCTCACCACACGGGCCGCTCGGATGCCACCAGAGGTGACCGAGGAGTGCTTCGGCCCGGTCACGGTGGTCGTCCGCTACGCCGGGGAGAACGAGCTCTTCGGTGCCATCGGCGAGCTGCCCTCATCGCTCACCGCGGCCGTGCTGCGTGGCACCGGGGAGACCGAACTACCGCTGACGATCTCCGAGCGGCTGCGCTCGCGTGCCGGTCGGCTCGTCTACGACTCGTACCCGACCGGAGTCGCCGTGTCCTGGGCACAGCACCACGGCGGACCATGGCCGTCGACCAACACCCAGCACACCTCCGTCGGCACCACCGCGATCCGCCGCTTCCTGCGCCCGATGACCTGGCAGGGCGCCCCGGCGGAGCTGCTACCGGCCGAGCTGACCGACGGCTACGCCGGAATCCCGCGGCGGATCGACGGCGCGCTGGTGCTTCCCTGAGCGCGGTACTCGCAGGATTCGGCGCCCTGGCACTTGTCATCGCCATCGGGTGGCTCGTCGGCCGCGCCAAGGTTCTCGGGGACGACGCCCCAGGCGTGCTGTCACGGTTGTCGTACTTCGTCGCCACACCTGCCCTGCTGCTGCACACCCTCGCTGACGCGGACCCGGGTGTGCTCGCGTCCACCACGCTGATCGCCATCGCCGGCAGTGCGGTGCTGTGCGGCTTGCTCTACGTCGTCGTGGCCCGGTGGCGCTGGCACCAGGGACCGGCGCGGCTGACCATCGGCGTGTTCGCCTCGTCCTACGTGAACGCGGGGAACCTCGGCATTCCGATCTCGGTCTACGTGCTCGGCGACGCCGCCTACGTCGCGCCGGTCCTGCTGTTCCAGGTGCTCGTCCTTTCACCCATCGGTCTCTCGATACTCGCCGGGGCACGCCCCGGGCAGTCCCGGCTACGGCTGTTGACCCAGCCGCTGCGTACGCCGATCGTGCTCGGTTGCGCCGTCGGGCTCGGTCTCGCCGCCACCGGCTGGCGGTTGCCCACCGTCGTGCGAGAACCGGTCGAGCTGCTCGCGATGCTCGCCGTGCCCGCGGCGCTGCTGGCGTACG